>NZ_JBVIHP010000003.1:475919-593898 GCF_055570235.1 Streptomyces sp. NPDC031274
CGATCCCCTCGGCGATGCGTGGCCTTGACTTTTTCCCCTTCTCCCCCCCCCCCCCGCCCCCCTCCCCCCCCCCCCCCCTCCCCTCCCCCCCCCCCCCCCCCCCCCCCCCCTCCGCCATGTCGGTCGGTCGGCCGCTCAACCGGCCATGACGGCCGTGTGGATCGCCAGCACGAGACGCTCGTTCTCCGCGGCCGGGCCGCCCGGGAAGGCGAACCGGCGCCGCGTGTAGCCGTAGGTGAGCCCGCTGTACGGATCGGCGAACGCCTGCGAGCCGCCGGCGCCGCTGTGCCCGATGGTCCCCGCGCCGAGGAACGGGTACTTGTAGTCGGAGGTGCACTGGAACCCGAGCCCGAACGACCTGTGGGCCCGCGACACCAGGTCGTGTCCGGTGGAGTGGATCTGCCCGAACGCGGCCACGGTGTCCGCCTTCAGGAGGGGCTCCCGGCCGTCGAGCCCGGTGACCGCCGCCGCGTACATCCCGGCGAGACCGCGCGCGGAGGCGACACCGCTTGCCGACGCGTTCCCCTTGGCGCGCACCAGGCGGGAGTTGGGGAACGCCTCCAGGTCGGTGGGGTGTGCGCCGTTCCGGTTGAAGGCGATGGACGGCAGGCTGCCCGGCTGCGGCGGCTGCGCGTCGAGGACTGCCTGCTCGGTGGGGGAGGGGGCCATCGGAAGGACGGACCGGAACCGGGGCTCCAGTGCTTCCGGGAGCCCGAGGTGGAAGTCGAGCCCGTGCGGGGCGCGGACACGCTCCTCGTACACCTCTTGCAGCGTCTGCCCGGTGGCCCGGAAGACGACCTCGCCGGTCAGAGCGCCGATGGAGAACGCGTGGTAGCCGAAGGCGGTGCCGGGGCGCCAGAAGGGGCGCTGCCCCGCGAGGCGCGCGGCGATCACGCGGTCGTCGGCGACCTCCTCCGGAGTGAACCCGGTGTCGGCGCCGACGATGCCCACGCGGTGGGCGAGGAGCTCCCGGAGGGTGACGTCCCCCTTGCCCTCGGCGGCGAACTCCGGCCAGTAGTGCGCCACTTGGCGGTCCAGCTCCAAGGTGCCGTCCTGGACGAGCAGGGCCACGACGAGGTGGGCCGCGCCCTTGGTGGACGAGTAGACGCCGAACAGCGTCTCGGGCCCGGTGTCCGGCCCCACCCACAGATCGACGACCTGCTTCCCCTTCACGTACGCGGCGAGCTGCGCGGAATGATCGGGCTTCTCCCCGGCGAGCACGGACGTGAACTCGTCCCGAACGGCTTCGTATCCGGCCGCGGTGGTGCCTTGCACCTTGATCTCACGGGTCATGCGGTCTCGTGCCTCCCTGCTCACTGCGACTGCGGTCAGAGCCGGGACAATTCCCCGACCCCGGTCCTCGATGCCGGAGGGGCTGAAATATCAGCCCCTCCGGCAGTATCAGCCCTTCCGGCGTTCGAGGAGCGGGGCCTCGAGCGGAGCCCCGGTTTCGGGAAGGGGCGGGATCGGGGAGAGCCCCGCAGGGTCCGACCTAGCCTCGGCCCACGTTCAGCAACGCCCGCCCCACCTGCGGAAACACCCCCTTGGGGTGGTCCCGGAAGAGCGGCTCGGTGCCGAAGAGGACCACGCGTGACCCCGCGGCGGACCCGCTGACGACGGAGGCCTGACCCGAGGCGTCCGCAGGACCCCCCGCACCACCCTCGACCGCCCGCCAGTGCCCGGAGACCAGCGGATTCCCGCCCCCGTACGACTGCTCGACCCGCACACCACTCCCGAGCCCGGTGAACCACATGGGCGCATACACGAACGAATGCTCCGGGGCGCCCCCGGTGACAGCACCACCGGAGTTGACGACCCGCACCACACCATTGGCATCCCCGTTCCCGGCGACCGCCTTCACGGAGAGCAGCTTCGCGTCGGAGTTCAACGCGGCCCCCTCCGAACCCCGCCCGACGAGACCACCCCCACCGGCGAGAAACGCGTCGAGCCCGGCCTTGGCCCCGGCGTTCAGCTCGCCGTAGGAGAGCCCGGCCGAGACGAACAGGGCGTCCGCACCCGACTTCTTCCAGTCGAACCCGGCGTTGAGGGCATCCGTCGACACCGGCACCACGTCGAAGTTCATCTCCCGAAGAGCGAACAGCTCACCGGGAGTGACGGCCGCCGCGACCCGCGTGGGGTGCACGACAGCGCCGCCCTTCACCTTGGTGGCGTCGAAGGCGACGTCGTACTTCTTCGCCGCTGCGACCGCCGCACCCCGCGCCGACGACGGCAGGATCACGCTTCCGTCGTCGGCCCGCCGCACGGAAGTCCCGCGCGCGAGGAGCCAGTTGAGAGCGGAGACCTCCCGCGCGTCGTCGAGCCGCAGCCGAAGAGGTCCGCGCGAAGCGACATGCCCGACCCGCGACGCGGAGTCCACGACGACCGACCGCACACCGGACAGCGAGCCGCCCTTCACCGGGTCCACCGTCGCGCCCCACAGCCGCCCGAGGCTCCACCCCGAGATGTCGTACATCGTGGACACCTTGTCGCTGATGTCGCGCCCGTCGGCGAGCATCACATTGGCGAGCCCGCGCTTGGGCTGACGCATGTCGATGACGTACGAACCCTCGGCGTACGACGTGCCGCCGAGCCGGAAGTCCCGCGTGGCCCTGCGGACTTCGACGTCATTGTCCAGCAGATGCGCCACAAGACGCGAGGCGGCCGCCGCCGAGCGCTGCCCCCGCTCGCCCTTCTCCTTGCCCCGCGGAATCACGTACGCACGGGGGAAGTCGGTCGTGTACACGTCCTCAGGGCCGATGCCCGGCACCCCGGGCACGGTCTCGGACGAGACCGGCACCTGCGCCGCACCCGTCGCGCCGCGCCGGAACGTCTCGATCTGGTCGGCGATCACCGAAGTCCGGTGATCCTGCGTGTACTTGAGCGTCGCCGACATCGCCGCGCCCGCGATCTCCACGTTGATCGCGGACCGCCGCCGCAGCTCCGGCACCGACAGATCGTCGTACTCGTCGTTGTTGACGGTCATCGGGAACTCGATGGTGTGCGCGGCGACCGCGCCGTGGAACGGCATGTACTGCGGGGTGAAGATCGGCGGCCAGTCGTCCCAGCCCTCCTCCTGGTCACGGAAGGGGATGATCGCCGGCTCGACGCCGTCCTTCTCGGGGGTGTAGCCGAGGCCGTTGACCGCGGCCTCCATGCCGAGGGCGTTGGCGTAGGAGTTCTTGAGGAAGAGGTCGTACTCGTAGTTCTCGCCGTGCGGGGGAGTCGTCGGCTCGATCAGCGTGCCGTTGACGTACCCGTGCAGGTCGATCATGACCGCGGGCTGCTTGTCGATGGCGACCTGCCGCATCGCGCGGACCTCGGGCTGTGACGCGGTGATGAAGTCACGGTTGAGGTCGAAGCCGTTGGCGTTCTCGCGGGTGCCCGCGATGCGGCCGTCGGGGTTGGCCGTGACGTTGAAGTAGAGCCGGTTGTGCGCGAGCAGGTCGCGCGTCTTGCCGTCCTTGGCCTTCGCCAGCTTCTCGATGAGCTTCAGGGCGGCGTCCGTGCCCTCCCACTCGTTGCCGTGGATGTTGTTGTTGATGAAGACGGGCGTCTTGTACGAGGACTTGACCGCCGGATCCTTGGCGGCGGCGCCGGGCGCGTTCTCGATGAGGTCGCGCATCCGCTCCTGGCGGGCGGTCTCCTTGGCGGACTCGGGCGAGGTGACGGTCACCAGGTAGAGCTGGTGTCCGCCCGCCGAACGGCCCGCGATCTCCACGCTGACGCGGTCGCCGATGCCCTGGATGTCATTCAGCTTCGGGGCGATGGAGTGATAGGGGGACAGGCCCAGCTTTATCGACTTGTCGGCCGGATTGGCGGGGGGTGGAGTGAGCTTCTGTTCGCGGGGATAACCGCGGTTCTTGCCGTCGTCGGAGCCGAGGCCGGAGTTTCCCGAGGCCCCCAGCGCGCGGTCGGCGGCGCTCTCCGGGGCCGTGGCGGCCCGTTCCGTGCTGCTGAGGGGCGAGCCCTCGCGGAGGATGTCGCGACCGCCCGGACGGGGGTCGGCGGTTGCGCTGCCGGGGGCGAGGGTGGTGAGCAGAAGGGCGCCCGCCGAGGCGAGGGTGGTGAGCAGAACGGGTCTGGACGGCGGGGATATCCCCATACGTACCTCCTGAAGAGAAGCCAGTACGCGTGGTCTACCGTTTCAACCCCCGCGCAACAAGAGGGTCTTCGGCCCCCACGAGTCCCCCACGAGCCCCTTCACGAGTCCCCACGAGTCCTCCTGAGTCCCCATGCGTCCCATGGGCCGCAGGGCTCTCCACCGGCGGATAGGCTGTGCCGTATGCGCGATCTGGGACGAGGCTTCGGCTACTTGATGAAGGGCCAGCGCTGGGTCGCCCAGCACGGCAAGCAGTACGGGGTCGGTCTGTTGCCGGGCTTGATCACCCTGGTTCTCTACGCGGCCGCGCTCGTCGCGCTCGCCCTCTGGGGCACGGACTTCGTCGGCTGGGCGACGCCCTTCTCCGACGACTGGTCGTCGCCGTGGCTCGGCCTGTTCCGCGGCTTCCTCACGGCGCTGCTCTTCGCGCTCGCCCTCCTCCTCTCGGTGATCACCTTCACGGCCGTGACACTCCTGATCGGCCAGCCCTTCTACGAGTCGCTGTCGGAGAAGGTCGACATCTCCGTCGCCGGACACGCCCCCGAGTCGGGCCTGCCGCTCTGGCGCGAACTGTGGATCTCCGCACGCGACAGCCTCCGCATCCTCGTACGGGCCCTGGTCTGGGGCATCCTGCTCTTCGCCCTCGGCTTCATCCCGGTCGTCGGTCAGACCGTGGTCCCGGTGATCGGCTTCTGCGTGACGGGCTTCTTCCTGGTCGAGGAGCTGACCGCGGTGGCGTTGCAGCGCCGGGGCGTCGAACTCCGCGAACGGCTCGCGCTGCTGCGCGGCCGGAAGCAGCTGGCGTGGGGCTTCGGCACCCCGCTCGCCGTGGCCTTCCTCGTCCCGTTCGTCGCGGTGTTCCTGATGCCGGGGGCGGTCGCGGGCGCGACGCTGATGGCGCGGGAACTGGCGGGCGAGAACGACCCCGACGATCCCGAGGACCCGCGGGGACCGGCCGGTTCGGCTGGTTCGGCCGGTTCGGCCGGTCCCGAGGGTGAGATGTCGTCCGCTACCGGCGGGCGTCCATAGCGGCTGTCCGCGGGCTATCGGCGGGCTATCGGCGGGCGTTCACGGCGGTCGTCAGGATCTGCCGCACCTGCGCGATGATGTCGAGACGGTTGCGCACGAACTCCGGATCGGTGATCTCGCCCGTGGCCGGGTCCGTGTTGCCCGTCCCGAACTGCAGGATCGGCGTGTGCACATGGCCGCCGGGCAGGCGGTCGTGCAGCCCGAGACGGTCGCGAAGGAGCGTCGCACGGTAGGCGATCTCGTTCGACAGGTAGTTGCCGCCGCCGCCCTCGCGGGCCGTGGAACCGGCGGTGGGCCCGTCGGGGCGGACCACGGGAGCGCTCTGGCCCGCCGGGACCTCGGTCACCGATGTGTTGTCGTACACGGGGAAGCGGCCCGTCTCGGCGCTCACGATGTCCTTGTACGGGAGAGTCGTGGACGTCCACTGCGGCTGTGAGGCCGGATCGGCCACCGGGACCGTCTCCGTGCGCGAGAGGTTCTCGTTGTCGGGGAAGCCGCCCCGCCAGGCCCCGTTGGTCCGCTCGATGTCGAAGCGTCCCGCGCGGCCCTGGCTGATGGTGGTGAAGAGGTCGACGCGGGGGAGGTGGGCGCGCAGGGTGCGCTCGACCGTCCCCTCCTTGAAGTCCTCCCAGCGGACGGGGAAGACGGCGGTCTCCACGCGGGCGGGCCCGTCGGCGGTCTCGATGACGGTGCCGTCGAGCGCGAGGGCGGTGGCGCCGGACGGGTTGCTGATGCGGACGTCCCGGTCGAGCGTGAAGGGGTCGAAGCCGGTGACGAGGACGCGCTTGAGGCGGTGACCGGCGGAGTCCCTCTTCGGGTAGCTGAGGGAGTCGTGCCCGCGGGACGCGTCCTCAAGGGCCCGTATGAGAAGCCGCTGCCGTGCCTCGCTCACCCCGAAGCGGGTCGGCTCCCACTGGCGCAGCTCCCGGGTCATCGCGAGCCGTGCCCAGTACAGCGGCCGGTCGTCGTCCCTGCTCAGCTCACCGGCGGGACCCCGCCCCTGCGCCCGGTCTACGGCGCGCCGCCACAGCGCCTCCCCCTGCCGTTCGACGACGCGCTTCGCCTCGGCGTACGAGTGGGCGTGCTCCAGGGCCCGCGCGAACTTCGGAGCCACGGCGTCGAATCCGCTGCGCCGCAGGATCTCCTGCGGAGCGGCCTGGTCGAGGCGCTGCTCCTCCGTGGTGGCCTCCGATGCGGTGGCGTCCGATGTGGTGGCGTCCGATGCCGTGGCATCCGGTGCGGTGTCCGCCGACGCGGGTACGGCGGCGAGGGAGAGCAGGAGGGTGACGCCGATCGCGGCGAGCCGCGGGGGGACGTTGGACGAGAGTGACACGGGAGTCCTTCCGTGGCCGGTGGGAGTGATCGCAGTATTCCGGCAGGAAGGCGGCGCCCGCTAGCGGTTCACCCCTGCGTGATCTGCGAGAACCTCCTCGATCACATGGCGTGCGATCTTCGCGATGGTGGCATTCCTCGTCCGGTAGTACGGCAGCTCTATGAGCGCGATCGAAAGGGCCCAGCCGCGCCCCCGTGCCCAGGTCGCGTCGTCGACACCCAGGGCGGCACGGAAGGTCTCCCGGGCGTCGGCCGTGAGCAGGCTCCACGCGGTGATCAGATCGACGGCGGGTTCGCCGTGCCCCAGGCACCCGAAGTCGATGACGGCGCTGAGCCGTCCGTCGGCGGTGAGGAGATTCCCCGGTTGCAGATCGGCGTGGACCCAGACGGACGGCCCGTCCCACCGGGGTGCGCGCAGGGCCGCGTCCCAGGCGGCGGTGGCGGCGTCGGTGTCGATGACGCCCTGGAGCCGTGCGATGGCCTCGCGGGTGTCGGCGTCACGGGGCGCGAGCGGCCCGCTGCGGTACGCGGCAGGCGCTCCGGCCGGATCGACGCGGTGCAGGGCCATGACGAACTCCGCCAGATCGGCGGCGAACAGGCCGGGTTCGACCACTTCCCCGACGACCGGGTTCTCCCCCTCCAGCCAGCGGTAGACGTACCAGGGCCACGGAAAGCCCTCGCCCGGCTCGCCCTGCCCCAGCGGCGCGGGAATGGCGACGGGAAGCGAGGGCGCGAGCCGCGGCAGATGAAGCACCTCGCGCTGTACGTCCTCGACGCCTCCCTCGATACGCGGGAGCCGGACGGCCATGTCGTGGCCGAGGCGGTAGATGGCGTTGACGGTGCCGTTCGACTCGACGGGCTCGACGGCGAGGTGCGCCCAGTCGGGGAACTGCGCGGCGAGCAGCCGTCGTACGAGGGGCGTGTCGATGTCGGCTTCGTGGGCGTGCATCTTGGCAGGCGGCATGGGGGCGCCCTTTCTCGAAGATCCGTCAGCTCCGTCTGGCTCCGTCAAGATCCGTCAAGCTTCGTCAAGATCCGACGGACACTTCGATGGTGCACCACGCCACTGACAACGGGGGGCGGCCGGGACCGTCATGAGTCATGAACGCCGCGCCGCGCGCCCATAGTGCTGGGCCACCGCGTGGAACGACTCCTTCGGCTCCCAGTGCCAGCGGCCGGAAGGACCGTCACCGTCCTGGATCGGCTTCACGAGGCTGTAGCTCGCCATGTCGAGGTCGTACCGCGTCTCGGAGCGGTGCGGGGCGTCCGGGGTGACGAAGTTGTAGAGCGTCGCCGAGTAGAGGTTCATCGACTCGAAGACGTTCAGTACGTCGGTGATGTACGCCGCCTGGGTCCGCTCGCTGCGCACGAGCCCGTCCTTGATCTCGGGCGGCTCCTTCGTGTAGTCGACGACGTCCCACCCCATGCCGCCCTGCTCCGGCGCGCCCCGGAACGTACAGGTGCCGAACTCGGTGACGGCCACCGGCTTTCCCCAGCGCTTGTAGGGCGCCAGGTCGCGGACGTAACCGGACCGGTCGCGGTGGTATCCGTAGTAGTTGACGCTCACGATGTCGAACAGGCCCCAGTCGACCTCGTCGCCCTCCGCCGCCCCGTACGTCAGCCCGCCGCCGAAGACGGACCTGCCGACCGCCGCCGCACGCCCGATGAACCGCTTCAGGCGCCGCTGCATCAGAACGGGGTCGTAGTTCCCCTTGATGATGTTCTCGATCCGCTCCACCGCGTTGTCGCCGGGCACGATCCCCGGCACGAACAGCACGAACTCGCAGCCCACACTGAGGTGGACCGCCGCACCCTGCCGCCGCAGCCGCTCGGCGTGCCTGCCCGTCTCCGCGAGGTGGTCGAGGATCTCCCGCTCGGGACGGTCGGCCAGGCGCGGCTGGAGCCAGACGTGCAGCCCGCGTTCGGCGGCCTCCGTCGCGGTGGCGGCAAGGCGCCGTACGCCGTCGCCGAAGACGGAGACGGTGGTGGCGTGCAGCCGGTCCTGGACGGCGGCCATGTCCTCGCGCATGCGGCCCGCGTTCCAGCCGGTCGTGAGTGTCTCCCCGGTGGCGACCTCGTAGCAGACGCCTCGGTACGTGAGTCCGCCCGCTCCGGGGCCTGTTGCGTCTGTCGCGTCTGTCGCGTCTGTCGCGTCTGTCGCGTCGGCCGGTGCCGCCGCGGTCAGCAGACCCCCCGCTGCCGCCGCGACGCCCACGGCCCCCGCACCGGCCCCGGCCAGAAACCGCGCCCGGCTGATCCCGGTCCCGTCACTCCGCACGGTGCCTCCCTGTGTCCGCCCGTACGGTGCGTACGGTGGGCCCAAGTCTGGCCAGCGAGGCGGCCGAGCCGAGACCGCCGTCGGTCTACGCCGTGGGCGACCTTGGTAGGGAGACGCCGTCCCGCGAGGCGACTTGAGTAGCCCGCAGGGCTTCCAGGGCGGCGAGTCGGCGCGGGGCTCGCTTGTCGCATCACGTGTCCGGGCCTAGCGTCGGACCCATGGAGAAGATCGCGTTTCTAGGGCTGGGGCATATGGGCGCGCCGATGGCACGCCACCTCCTCGCGGCAGGGCACCCGTTGACGGTGTGGAACCGTACCGCCGAGAAGGCTGAGCCGCTGGTGGGGGCGGGGGCCCGGCTCGCCGCCGACCCCGCGGACGCCGTGCGTGACGCCGATGTCGTCATCACCATGCTGGCGGGCCCCGACGCGGTGCGCGCCGTCGCCGACGCCATCGTGCCCGAGCTGCGGGCGGGGGTCCACTGGGTGGAGATGTCCACCGTCGGGCCCGATGTCGTACGGGAGTTGGGGGCGAGGGTGCCGGACGGCGTGACCCTCGTCGACGCGCCCGTCATGGGGAGCACGGACAAGGCCGCCGCGGGGCAGCTCGGCATTCTGGCGGGCGGCGACGCGGACGGGGTCGCGCAGGTCCTCGCCTGCTTCGGCCCGGTGACCCGCACCGGCCCGCTCGGCTCTGGGGCCGCGCTGAAGGTCGTCGTCAACACCGCCGTCATCGGTGGCGTCGCTCTCGTGGCGGAGGCGATGAAGCTGGCGGACGCGCTGGGTCTCGACGAGGAGACGGCCAAGGGGGCGCTCGCGAAGGGACCGCTCGGGGGAGCGGTGGGCCGCGCCTTCGCCACGGACGTGCACTTCGGCAGTGACCTCGCCGTGAAGGACGTGGCGCTCGCGACAGAGACGACGCAACTCCCGGCTATGGAGGCGGTATTGGGCCACTTCCAGGCTGCCGCCGCAGACCCTGATGTCGTCCACGAGGACATCGCGCGTGCGGTCGCCCACATCCGTTCCCGGAACGTCAAACCGTCATAGCTGTAGCTGTAGCCATAGCTGTAGCCGCGCCCTCGTAGGAGCAGCCGCTCCGACGGGCCTCGACGGCCTTCCCGAATGCACCGCCGTACGCGCCCGGCTCTTCAGGCCCGACGCGCTCATCGAGATCGAGATCGAGGTCGTGGCGGCGGTCCGGGCCGCCGCCTGATCACTAGCCGCCGTTGCCGTTGCCGCTGTCGCTACCGTCGCTGCTGTCGCCGCCGATCAGGCCCAGGAAATCCCTGAACGCCCCCGCCATGTCCACCGATTCGGGGTCCAGGAGCCACTGGTACTGAAGCCCGTCCATCACCGCGACGAGCAGCGGCGCCGCCGCCTCCGGAGTGAGGCCGCCGGGCAGGCGGTCCCCGTACTCCACGCGCAGGACCGCCGCGAACTTCTCCCGCACCGACCCGTACCGCTCGGTGAAGTACTCCCGTGCCGGATGCCCGTCCGTGACGCTCTCGCCGAGCAGCGCGGAGAAGGTCTGGATGATGCCGGGGCGCATCGCGTTGTACTCCACGAGCGAGCCGAGCAGGTCGAGACGGATCTCGTGCGACGGGACCGCGTCCCACTGGTCGCGGGCCTCAAGGACGGCGACGAGGAGGGCGTCCTTCGTGGGGAAGTAGTGCAGGAGGCCCTGCTGGGTCAGGCCGACCCGCTCGGCCACGGCACCCAGGCTCGCGCCCCGGTAGCCGCGCTCGGCGATCACCTCGAAGGCGGCCCGCAGGATCTCCGCACGCCGCTCCTCGCTTCTGGCCCTGGTCGTGGCCTTGGCCGTGGTCCTGGCCTTGGGCGCCATCGCGTCTGCCCTTCACGTTCCCGATCTGCACGTTCCCGATCCCGCTCTCGATCCTGCTCGCGGGACGACCGTACGTCATACCGATCAAAATATAACGTCCAGATTACGAAAACTACCGGCCTACAGGTAATCGGGGCAGGATGGAGGGACCGTACAGAACGGGAACGTACGGAACCAGGACGGGAACGTACGGAACGGACTTCAACGAGGAGGTACGCCATGGCGGGAACCCAGGGCCCGGGCCCCGGAGCCACGCAGGCCGACCAGGCGCGCGAGGCGGTCGTGGAGGCCGCGCTCGGCACGCTGGATCTGGACGCCAAGACCCGGCTGCTCGGCGGGCGCGACATGTGGTCGCTGCACGCGCTGCCCGAGATCGGCCTGGCCTCCCTCGTGATGTCGGACGGCCCGATCGGTGTGCGCGGCACCCGCTGGACCGCCGACGACCCGTCCATCGCCCTGCCGTCCCCGACCGCGCTCGCCGCCACCTGGGACCAGGACCTCGCCCGCCGCGCGGGCACCCTCCTCGCCCAGGAGGCCCGCCGCAAGGGCGTTCACGTCCTCCTCGCGCCCACCGTCAATCTGCACCGTTCGCCGCTGGGCGGCCGGCACTTCGAGGCGTACAGCGAAGACCCGTATCTGACCGGTGTCATCGGCACCGGCTATGTCCAGGGCGTGCAGTCCGGCGGTGTCGGCACGACCGTCAAGCACTTCGTGGCGAACGACGCCGAGACCGATCGCTTCACCGTCGACAACATCGTGGGCGCGCGCGCCCTGCGCGAGCTCTACCTCGCGCCCTTCGAGGCGATCGTCGCCAACGCCCACCCCTGGGGCATCATGACCGCGTACAACCAGGTCAACGGCTCGACGATGACCGAGCACCGCTACCTGGTCAACGAGGTCCTGCGCGGGGAGTGGGGCTTCGACGGCTACAACGTCTCCGACTGGATGGCCGCCCGCTCGACGACCGGCGCCATCGAGGGCGGCCTCGACGTCGCCATGCCGGGACCGCGGACCGTCTACGGCGGTGCGCTCGCCGAAGCGGTGCGCGGCGGCCAGGTCAAGGAGTCGACGGTCGACGACGCCGTGCGGGGCGTCCTGCGTCTCGCCGCCCGCGTCGGCATCCTCGAAGGCGCCGAGCCCGTGGTCACCGACGTGCCCGCCGAGGTCGACGGCGAGGCGCTCACCCGCGAGATCGCCCGCCGCGCCTTCGTCCTGGTGCGCAACGAGAACGAGACGCTGCCGCTGAAGCCCGCCGCCTCCGTCGCCCTCATCGGCGCGGCGGCGCGCGACGCCCGCGTCCTGGGCGGCGGCTCCGCCACCGTCTTCCCCGCACACGTGGTCTCCCCGCTCGACGGACTTACGGCCGCGCTCGCCGACGACGCCCTGACGTACGCCGTCGGTGCCGACCCGAGCGATGAACTCGCCCCCGCCGACAAGGGGTTCGAGCTGCGCGCCGTCTGCCGCGACGCGGACGGCGATGTCCTCGGCGAGGGCAACCTCCCCTCCGGCCAGGTCCAGTGGATCGGCGACGACCTGCCCGAGGGCGTCACCCACGAGACGATGGCCTCCATCGAGGTCGTCGGCACGTTCACGCCGCGCGTGAGCGGCGAGCACTCCTTCGGCACACGCGGTCTCGGCGCCTTCACGCTGACCGTCGGCGGCGAGGTCGTCTTCGACGGGTCCGAGGTGATGGGCCCCGAGTCCGACCCCTTCGAGGCGTTCTTCGGCTCACCGGTCGAGCGCGCCAAGGTGCGTCTGACGGAGGGCGAGACGGTCGAGGTCTCCCTGCTCCACCCGCTCGACAAGGAGTACGAGGCTCCGCTGCCCGGCGTCGTGTTCTCCTTCGTGCACCTGGAGCCGCGGCGGGACGCGGACGAGCTGATCGCCGAGGCCGTCGAAGCGGCACGTGGCGCCGACACCGCCGTCGTGGTCGTCGCCACCACCGAGCGCGTCGAGTCCGAGGGGTTCGACCGGAAGGACCTGCGACTCCCCGGCCGCCAGGACGAGTTGGTGCGCGCGGTGGCCGCGGCCAATCCCCGTACGGTCGTGATCGTCAACTCCGGCTCCCCGGTGGAGCTTCCGTGGCGCGAGGACGTCGCGGCCGTGCTGCTCAGCTGGTTCCCCGGGCAGGAGGGCGGCGCGGCCCTCGCCGATGTGCTGCTCGGCGCCGAGGAGCCGGGCGGGCGGCTGCCGACGACGTGGGGCGCCCTCGCGGACGCGCCGGTCACCCAGGTCACCCCGAACGAGGGACAACTGGCCTACACCGAAGGCGTGTTCATCGGCTACCGCGCCTGGGACCGTGCCATCGAGGAGCACGCGGGCGCCACTCCCGCGTACGCCTTCGGCCATGGCCTCGGCTACACCGACTGGGCCTACGAGTCCCTCACCGTGGAGGGCACGACGGCCACGGTCCGCGTCCGCAACTCCGGTCTGCGCGCGGGCCGTGAGGTCGTCCAGGTCTACCTCGCCCCGGACGCGAACGACGGCGACCGCCCGATCCGCTGGCTCGCCGGATTCGCGGGCGTCGAGGCAGCTCCCGGCGAGAGCGCGGAGGTGCGGATCGAACTCCCGCGCCGTGCCTTCGAGACGTGGGACGAGACCACCAACTCCTGGACGTACCGCGCCGGTTCGTACGAGATCCAGGTGGGCCGCTCGATCGCCGACCGCCGCTTGAGCGAGACGATCGCCGTCTGACGTGAACCGGCTGCCCTAGGGCCTCACCCAAACGAAAGGCTCTAGCGCACCGAGAACCCGTAGACCGTCTCCGACCTGTACACCCCACCCGGCCGCAGTACCGTGCTCGGAAACTCCGGCCGGTTGGGGGAGTCGGGGAAGTGCTGCGTCTCCAGGGCGACCCCGTCACCGGGCGCGAACGGCAGCGGCCGCGCGAAGTGGTCCCCCGTGTACAGCTGGATGCCGGGCTCCGTCGTCGCGACGGTCAGGACGCGCCCGGACGCCGGGTCGCTCAGCTCCGCCACCTCGACCGGCCGCTCGGTGATCCCCTTGTCCAGAACGTAGTTGTGGTCGATCCCGTCCCCGACCTTCCGCGCCGTCCGGAAGTCGAACCGTGTCCCGTCGACGTCCGCGTACACCCCCGTGGGGATCTGCGTCTCGTCCGTCGGCGTCATGCGCGCCGCGTCGATCCGCAGCTCGTGCCCGCCCGCGCCGCCGCTCCCTGGCACGGCCCCGGCGAGGTTCCAGTACGTGTGGTTGGTGAGGTTCACGACCGTCGGGGCGTCGGTCGTCGCCTCGTACGCGATCCGCAGCTCGCCCGCTTCGCCCAGCGTGTACGTCACCGACAGCGCGAGCCGCCCCGGATACCCCTCCTCGCCGTCCGGGCTCACCCGGGAGAGCCGCACCCCGTGCTCGACCTCCGTGGCATTCCACACCCGCTTGTCGAATCCGGCCGCACCGCCGTGCAGCGCGTTGGGCTCGTTGTTCCGCGCCAGGCTGTAGGTCCTGCCGTCGAGGGGGAACTCACCGCCCGCGATCCGGTTCGCGTACCGGCCCACCAGCGCACCGAAGTACGGCTCGGGGTGGTCGAGATAGCCCTGGAGATCGTCGAAGCCGAGGGACACAGGGTCGCGTCGCCCCGAGCGGCCGGGAACTTCCGCCGACTGGATGATCCCGCCGTACGTCAGGACGCGTACCCGTACCCCACCCCTTTCCAGGATCCAGCGATGGACGGGCGTGCCGTCGGGGAGAGTCCCGAAGAGTTCACTGCGCATGATCGCGACCCTACGCCGGGTCGCCACATCCTCAGCCCTTGAGGTCCTCTAGCCCTTGGGGTCCCCAGCCGTTGGGGTCCGCTAGCCCTTGGGATCCTTGGCCTTCACCTGTCGGTAGGCCAGCTCGGCGAGGCGCGACTGGCCGTCCTTGCTGGGGTGGAACCAGTCCCAGTGGCTCAACTGGTCGCCGTCGAAGCGGTAGTCGAAGACCGCACCGCCGTCGTACCGGCAGCGCAGATCCTTCGCGCACACCTCCTTGAGCACCTCGTTGTACGCGATCACGCGGCTGTGCACCGTGGCCCGCCGCTCCGTCGCCGCCGCGTCCCTGGCGTCCGGGTCCGCCAGCATCGAGGAGCAGATGCCGAGCTTCCAGATCTGCTTGCCCAGCGGGTTCGTACGCCCCTGGGACCAGAGCCGCTTCAGATCCGGCACGGAGGTCACGTACACCTGGGTCTTGGGAAGCTCGCGCCGCAGTGTGCGCATCGCCTTCTCGAAGTCGGCGCGGAACTCGGCGACCGGGGTCATGGAATTCGCCGAGGGGCGGCAGGCGTCGTTCGCGCCCGCCATCACCGTGATCAGCTCGGGGCGCTTGAGCGCGGCCTGCTCGACCTGCCCGGTGAGATCTTCCATACGGGCGCCGGTCTTCGCGTAGTTCCAGCTGTTCCCCGCGGCCCGCTCCTTCCCGAGCAGGCGGGTCGCGAGGCTGCGCACCTCGGAGTCGGTACCGGTCGCCCAGGACGCCTCGGGGCAGTCGGCGAGCACCGAGCAGGCGTCGAAGCCACGGGTGATGGAGTCGCCGACGGCAGCCAGGGAGCTCGGACTCGCGTCCCACGTAGGGGTGGGTTTCGGGGAGGGCTTGCCGGCCGATGGTCCGTTGGGCGCCGGGGAGTCGCCGCCGGATGCGTCACACGCGGTGACTGCCGTGGCGCCGAGAAGAACCGCCGTCGCCATCGCGACGGCGGCACGTGGGCGGTGCCTTCGGTTCCGCATCCCCGGGTCCCCTCTGTCGTGGGCCGATCCGTCGTCACGATCAGTTGTCGTAGGCCGACCGCGCCGTTTCGACGCACCTGCGAGTGAATGGTGGGTGATTCCTGGCCTTGGGACCGACGGTACGTCACACTCCTTGCGCCGACGCACGGTAGCCTCGCCACCCAGTGGCACCCCGCTCTCTCGGTTCCGCTAAATTACATCACGTCACATCTGTCCCGATTTTGGGAGTTTCCCTGATTCGGGGCCACAACGCTCGGCACGGGCGCGAGGCCGCTGGGGAAGGCGAACCTCGACCCACACTGGAGGTCCCGGTGACGACACGTGGAGTTCTGTACGTGCACTCCGCGCCGCGCGCGCTGTGTCCGCACGTCGAATGGGCAGTCGCGGGCGTACTCGGCGCGCGCGTCAACCTCGACTGGATCAGGCAGCCCGCGGCGCCCGGCAGCTGGAGATCGGAGTTCTCCTGGCGCGGCCCGGTGGGCACCGCGTCCAAACTCGCGTCAGCCCTGCGCGGCTGGCAACTGCTGCGCTTCGAAGTCACCTCCGAGCCGTGTCCCACGGCCGAGGGCGAGCGGTACAGCGCCACCCCCGAACTCGGGATCTTCCACGCGGTCACCGGAATCCACGGTGACATCCTGATCCCGGAGGACCGTCTGCGGGCCGCCCTGGCCCGCTCCAAGGGCGGCGAGAGCGACCTGGAGGCCGAACTCGCCAAGCTGCTCGGCAAGCCCTGGGACGACGAGCTGGAGCCCTTCCGGTACGCGGGCGAGGGCGCGCCGGTGCGGTGGCTGCACCAGGTCGTCTGAAGCCTTCGCCGGACGTCGCCGGTCGTCGTCGGCCTTCGACAGCTTTCTGCGCACGCGCGAAGGGCCCCCACCATTCGGTGGGGGCCCTTCGCCACGTACAGCTGACTACTTCAGAAGCCAGAAGCCAGAAGCCAGCAGTCAGAAGCCAGCAGTCAGAAGCCAGTAGGTCTCGCGTTGATAGGTCTCGGACTCAGACGCTCCTGAACGCGAGCACCACGTTGTGGCCGCCGAAGCCGAACGAGTCGTTCAGGGCCGCGATCCTGCCCTCGGGCAGCGCGCGGGCCTCGTCGCGGATGATGTCCGCGTCGACCTCGGGGTCGAGGTTCTCGATGTTGATCGTCGGCGGGGCGATGCGGTTCTTCAGCGCGAGGACCGTGGCCACGGTCTCCACGCCGCCCGCGCCACCGAGCAGGTGACCCGTCATCGACTTCGTGCTGGCGATCGCCATGTGGTCGACGTCGTGGCCGAACGCCTTGCGCAGCGCCTTGATCTCCGCGACGTCACCCTGCGGCGTCGAGGTCGCGTGCGCGTTCACGTGCACGATCTCGGCGGGCTTGAGGTCCGTGGTGTCGATGAGGTTCTGCAGCGCTGCCGCGATGCCGTTGCCGGACGGCTCGGGCTGCGTGATGTGGTGGGCGTCGGCCGAGATGCCCTGGCCGACGGCCTCCGCGTAGATCTTCGCGCCGCGGGCCTTGGCGTGCTCCTCGGACTCCAGGACGATCACGCCCGAGCCCTCGCCGAGCACGAAGCCGTTGCGGTCGGCGTCGTAGGGGCGCGAGGCGCCCTGCGGGTCGTCGTTGTTCTTGGACATCGCCATCATGTTGCCGAACGCGACGATCGGCAGCGGGTGGATCGCCGCCTCCGTGCCACCCGCGACGACGACGTCGGCGCGGCCGGTGCGGATCATCTCGATCGCGTAGCCGATGGCCTCGGCGCCCGATGCGCACGCCGACACAGGGGTGTGTACGCCCGCGTGGGCGCCCAGCTCGATGCCGACGTTGGCCGCCGGGGAGTTGGGCATCAGCATCGGCACGGTGTGCGGGGAGACGCGGCGTACGCCCTTCTCCTTGAGCACGTCGTACTGGTCGAGCAGCGTGGTCACGCCGCCGATGCCGGAGGCGATGACCGCGCCGAGGCGGTCGGGGTCCACGGACGTGTCCTCGCCCGCCTTCGCGGTGTAACCCGCGTCGGCCCAGGCCTCCCTGGCAGCGATCAGCGCGAACTGCGCCGAACGGTCCATCTTGCGGGCCTGCGGGCGCGGAATGATCTCGCCCGGCTCGACCGCGATCTGGCCCGCGATGCGGACCGGAAGCTCGGCAGCCCAGTCCTGCTCGAGGAGGCGGACGCCGGAACGGCCCGCGAGCAGGCCCTCCCAGGTCGAGGCTGCGTCGCCACCCAGCGGTGTGGTTGCGCCGATACCGGTGACGACCACGGTGCGATTGGTCGGGTTCACAGGAAAATTCTCCACGGTGTTGAGGGGATCAGCGGCGCCACCGCCGGGTGGCGACAGCAGAGCAGCCTTGATCAGGCCTGATGCTTCAGCAGAGAGGCCTGATCAGGCCTGGTGCTTGAGGATGTAGCTGGTCGCGTCGCCGACCGTCTTGAGGTTCTTGACGTCGTCGTCCGGGATCTTGACGTCGAAGCGCTCTTCGGCGGCGACGACGACCTCGACCATGGACAGCGAGTCGACGTCCAGGTCGTCGGTGAAGGACTTGTCCAGCTGGACGTCCTCGACCGGGATGCCGGCGATCTCGTTCACGATCTCGGCGAGACCGGCGACGATCTCTTCCTGAGTGGCGGCCATGTTGGCGCTCCTTCTATGTATCCAGAGGGTGTGGCGCCCGCCGCGGCAGCGGCAGGTTGGTTACAGCCGTACGGACCGGATGATCCGGACGTGATGCCTAGGGGAGGGTAACGACCGTGGCGGCGTACACGAGACCCGCCCCGAAGCCGATGACGAGCGCGGTGTCGCCGCTCTTCGCCTCGCCGGTCGCCAGAAGCCGCTCCATCGCGAGCGGAATCGAGGCTGCCGACGTGTTGCCGGTGGTGCGCACGTCACGGGCGACCGTGACGTGTTCCGGCAGTTTCAGAGTCTTCACCATCGAGTCGATGATCCGCTCGTTGGCCTGGTGCGGAATGAAGACATCCAGGTCGTCCGCGGTGATTCCGGCCGCGTCCAGCGCCTGCTGTGCGACCTTCGCCATCTCGAACACGGCCCAGCGGAAAACCGCCTGGCCCTCCTGCGTGATCGCAGGGAACTTGATTTTGCCCTCGCTGTCGAGCGGCAGCTTCGAGACATCGCCGACGTGGAAATCGTTCCACGCCACCGTCTGCTTGATGGTCTCGGACTTGTCGCCCTCGCTGCCCCAGATGGTCGGGCCGATCTCCGGTTCCTGGGACGGACCGACGATCACGGCGCCCGCGCCGTCACCGAACAGGAAGGCCGTCGCGCGGTCCTCCAGGTCGGTCAGGTCGCTCAGCCGCTCGACGCCGATGACCAGGACGTACTCCGCGCTGCCCTCGACGACCATGCCCTTGGCGAGCGTCAGGCCGTACCCGAAGCCCGCGCAGCCCGCGGAGATGTCGAACGCGGCGGGCTTGCCCGCGCCGATCTTGTCCGCGATCTCGGTCGCGATGGCCGGGGTCTGCTTGAAGTGCGAGACGGTCGAGACGACGACCGCGCCGATCTGCTCCGGAGTGATGCCCGCGTCGGCGATCGCCTTGCCGGAGGCCTCGACGGACATCGCGGCCACGGTCTCCTCGTCGGAGGCCCAGTGGCGGGTCGCGATGCCGGAGCGGGAGCGGATCCACTCGTCGGACGAGTCGATCGTCTCGAGGATCACCTCGTTGGGCACTACACGGGTCGGACGGTAGCCGCCGACACCCATGATGCGCGCGAACGGGGCGCCCTTACTGGGCTTGATCTTCGACATGCTCTCCTGGCTCCTTCTCAGGCATCCGCCGCGTCGGCGGCGGATGCGGTGTCGGCGATGAGCGCAGATGCGGCGTCGAGGTCGTCGGGTGTCTTCAGAGCCACCGTCCGCACGCCGGGCATGGCGCGCTTGGCGAGACCGGTCAGCGTGCCACCGGGGCACAGCTCGATCATCGCCGTGGCGCCAAGGTCCTTGAACGTCTCCATGCACAGGTCCCAGCGCACCGGGTTGGCCACCTGGCCGACCAGCCGGGACACGACGTCCGAGCCGGTCGTGACGGCCTGGCCGTCACGGTTCGAGACGTACGTCAGCTTCGGGTCGGCCGAGGCGAGGGCCTTGGCGGCCTCTTCGAGCGTGGCGACCGCGGGAGCCATGTGGTGCGTGTGGAAGGCGCCCGCGACCTTCAGCGGCACGACGCGGCGCACCCCTTCGGGCTTGTCCGCCACGAGCGCGGCGATCTGCTCCGCGGTGCCCGCGGCGACGATCTGTCCGGCGCCGTTCACGTTCGCCGGCGTCAGGCCGAGCTTCTCCAGGTGCGGGATGGTGACCTCGGGGTCGCCGCCGAGCAGCGCCGCCATGCCGGTCTCCGTGACCGCCGCGGCGTCGGCCATGGCCAGACCCCGCGTACGGACGAGACGGAGCGCGACATCGTCGTCGAGCACACCGGCGTACGCGGCGGCGGTGATCTCGCCGACGCTGTGTCCCGCGACCGCGCCGGGCTTGTTCGCGCCGAGTGCGTCACCGAGTGCCTCGGCGGCGAGCAGACCGGCGGCCACGAGCAGGGGCTGGGCCACCGCGGTGTCGCGGATCGCGTCCGCGTCGGCCTGCGTGCCGTAGTGGGCAAGGTCGAGCCCGATGGCGTCCGACCAGGCCCCGAGGCGGTCGGCCGCGCCGGGGAGATCGAGCCAGGGGGTCAGGAAGCCGGGCGTCTGGGCGCCTTGGCCGGGAGCGACGAGTACGAGCACACTCACACTCTCTCTTGTGGACGGTAGGAGCCGCCCGTGGGGACAGGGACGAAGAACGGCTGGGGGAATTGTAGGGGCCCGACAAAATCCTACGGTTGGAGATCTCCGTCGGCCAGACGCCCCAGGATCAACGCGATCCGCAGCGTGAATGCGGAGCGCACGTCCGACGGCGACCAGCCGGTGACGTCTGTCACACGTCGCAGCCGGTAGCGCACGGTGTTCGGGTGCACGAAGAGCATCCGGGCGGCACCTTCGAGACTGCTGGCCTGTTCCAGATAGACACTGAGCGTCTCCAGGAGAGCCGAGCCCGCTTCCTCCAGTGGTCTGTAGATCTCCTCCACCAACTGCTCGCGCGCGGCGGGATCGCTCGCGATCGCGCGCTCCGGAAGGAGATCGTCCGCGAGGACGGGGCGCGGGGCGTCCTGCCAGGCGGCGCAGGCCTTGAGTCCCGCGGCGGCGGCCTGCGCGGACCGGGTGGCGGCGAGCAGGTCGGGGACGACGGGCCCGGCGACGACGGGCCCGGCCGCGTACGGGCCGATCAGGCTCTTGGCGACCTGCAGAGGATTGTCGCTGCCGCCCGCGATGACGACAAGACGGTCGCCGAGCACACCGGTCAGGACCTGGAGCTTGGCGTGCCGTGCGGCGCGGCGGATGGCCTCGACGGTGAGCTCGCTGTCGCCGTCGGGCGCGGTGCCAAGGACGACGCAGACGTGCTCGGGGGAGTTCCAGCCGAGCGCGGCGGCCCTGCTCACCGCCCCCTCGTCGGCTTCCCCGGAGAGCACGGCGTTCACGACGAGCGACTCCAGGCGGGCATCCCAGGCACCGCGTGCCTCGGCCGCCTGCGCATAGACCTGCGCGGTGGCGAAGGCGATCTCGCGGGCGTACACGAGGAGCGCCTCGCGGAGGATGGACTCGTCCCCCGGGGCCGCGACCTCGTCGATCGCGGACTCCATCACCTCGATCGTCGTACGCACCATCTCGACGGTCTGGCGCAGGGTGATCGCCCTGGTCAGCTCGCGCGGGGCGGTGCCGAAGACGTCGGTGGAGATGGCCTGGGGAGCGTCGGGGTGACGGAACCACTCGGTGAAGGCGGCGATGCCGGCCTGCGCCACCAGGCCGATCCAGGAGCGGTTCTCCGGCGGCATCGCCCGGTACCAGGACAGCGTCTCGTCCATGCGCGCGATGGCCTGGGCCGCGAGGCTGCCGGATGACTGTTCGAGGCGCTTCAGCGTGGCTGAGTGCGCGTGAGCTTTCCGGTGCGCGTCCTGGCGGGCGGCTTCCTCATGGCGCGCGGCTTCCTCGTGGGCTGCCTGATGGGCGTCCGGGCGGGCTTCGTTCGCAGAGGGTTCGGGCACGGGGACAAGACTGCCTTATCGGGACGGGGGTGTGCGGTGCCGGGTCTAACGTGGGGTGTGTGATTGATGTACGGCGCTCCGGCGATCGGTACCGCGGCGGGGAGCCCGGCACCGGTATCGAGACTTTCCACGCCTTCTCCTTCGGGCCGCACTACGACCCGGACAACCTGCGCTTCGGCGCGATCCTGGCCTGCAACGAAGAGCGTCTGGCACCCGGGGCGGGCTTCGACGAACACCCGCACAGCCACACCGAGATCGTGACCTGGGTGGCGGAGGGCGAGCTGACCCACCGCGACTCGACCGGGCACGCGTCGGTCGTGCGCGCCGGGGACGTCCAGCACCTGAGCGCGGCGGGCGGCGTCCGCCACGTGGAACGCAATGACGCCGGGACCCCTCTGGTCTTCGTCCAGATGTGGCTCTCGCCCCTGGCGCCCGGCGGCGACCCGTCCTACGAGGTGGTCCACGGCATCGCGGACTCGACCCCGTACGCGGTCCCCGCGGCAGGCGCGCTCCTCCACGTCCGCCGACTCGGCACGAACGAACGCACCGCGATCCCGGACGCGCCCTTCGCGTACGTCCATGTGGTGCGGGGCGAAGTGCACCTGGGCGGCGAGGAACTGCGGCCCGGGGACGCGGCACGGATCACGGAGGCGAAGAACTTGGAGGCAGTGGCCGCGGCTTCGGGCGGGGCGGAGCTGCTGGTGTGGGAGATGGCGGGGGGCTGACGCCGCTGACGTCGCTGCGGCTGTGGGCAGTCGTGCCGCTGGGACGGCACGGGTGGGCACAGCGGCGGCACCCCGCAACCGCCGGGCCGCGAAAACGCTCCTCGCGGCAACGGCGCTGCGGGACAACCGCGCTGCGTGGCAACCGCGCTGCGTGGCAGCCGCGCTGCGGGGCAACAGCTCAAGAGCGGACCCCGTAAGCCCGGGCCCGCGCACAGCGCAAGCGACCCTCCGAGCTCGGCGAGTACCGCGTCAGAACTCGGCGAGCACCACGTCAGAGTTCGGCGAGCACCGCGTCGGTGAACGGAGGCCACGCCTCGGCGGCCCACGGGCCGAACGCCCGATCCGCCAGAGCGACACACGCCGCCCCCGCATCGGGATCGACCCAGAGGAACGTCCCGGCCTGACCGAAGTGCCCGAACGTCCGCGGCGAGGACGAACTCCCCGTCCAGTGCGGCGACTTGGAGTCCCGAATCTCGAACCCGAGCCCCCAGTCGTTGGGGCTCTGGTGCCCGTACCCGGGAAGGACACCCTTCAGCCCCGGATACGCCACGGACATCGCCTCGGCCACCGTCCGCGGATCAAGCAACCGAGGCGCCTGCACCTCGGCGGCGAACTTCACCAGGTCGTCAACGGTGGACACCCCGTCCTTGGCGGGCGACGCACCCCCGTCGAGCGAGGTGGCCGCCATCCCCAACGGCTCCAGCACGGCCTGCCGCAGATACTCGCCGAAGGGAATGTCCGTCGCCTTGGCGACATGATCCCCGAGCACCTCGAACCCCGCGTTCGAGTACAGCCGCCGCGTCCCGGCAGGCGCCGTCACCCGATGCTCGTCGAACGCGAGGCCACTGGTGTGCGCCAGCAGATGCCGCACGGTCGACCCCTCGGGTCCCGCGGGCTCATCGAGCTCGATGGCCCCCTCCTCGTACGCCACGAGGGCCGCGTACGCCGCCAGCGGTTTGGTGACCGAAGCGAGCGCGAAACGGTGCCCTGTGGGCCCGTGCGCCCCGACGACCGTGCCGTCCGCGCGAACGACGGCGGCGGCAGCGGTGGGGACCGGCCAGTTCTCGATCAACGCCAGGCTCTGCATGCGTACGAGCCTATGCGCCCTACAGCGTCAACCGCATCGAGGGGTCGGGCTTGCGCACAAAGCCGAGCGAGGCGTACAACGGCTCCGCGTCCGCCGACGCATTGAGATCGACACTTCCCGCACCACACTCCCGGAACCAGTCGAGGAGCACCTCCATGCAGGCCCGCGCATACCCACGCCGCCGCTGATCCGGATCGGTGGCCACGCTGAACACCTGGCCGATGACGCCCCGCGGATTGCCCGCCCGCCCGATGCGGTACTCCAGCGTCCCCGCCACCAGCGCCGCCAGCTTCCCGGGCTGATCGGGCTCATTGGGCTCATTGGGCTCATCGGGCCAGTCGATGACGAAGGCGGCGAAGTCGCCCTTCGGGTCAGCCAGTTTGCCCCGCACGACGGCAAGGGACTCGACCTGCCATCCGGTGTCGGACCGATGGGCGGCAGCGGTGGTCGAACCGGTGCCGAACACCGAGTCGATCATCACCTGGCGCAGCCTGATCAGTTCCTCGGCATCATCCGGCGTAGCGCGACGCACAACACTCATGATCGACACCGTAGTCACCACCCGACGCGGTGTCCTCCGATTTCCCGAGAGTCTGTTCCCGTCACATAATTCCTCCCCGCTTTCCTCGCGGTTCTGCTTGCCTAGAGCGCACTCCAAGGTTTTAGCGTGGGGGCATGACGGTGATGGAGACCGAGACCACCCGCACACTGCGCCCCACGCAGAGCGTGACCGAAGCGACCCCCGGTACCGCCGAGAGCACCCCCGGTACCGCCGAGAGCACCCCCGGTACCGCCGAGAGCACCGACGGTGTCGGCGCCGACGGCGTCGCGACCAAGGCGGACACCTGCGCCTCGGCACCCACCACGCACCCCCGCCCGAACGGCAGCGACCACTACACGATCAGTGAAGTCGTCGCCTTCATCGGCCTGACCGCGCACACCCTGCGCTGGTACGAGCGCATAGGCCTGATGCCGCACATCGACCGCTCCCACACGGGCCAGCGCCGCTACCGCAACCGCGATCTGGACTGGCTCACCTTCGTCGGCAAGCTCCGCCTGACCGGCATGCCGGTCGCGGACATGGTCCGCTACGCCGAGCTGGTGCGCGAGGGCGACCACACCTTCACCGAGCGCCACGAACTCCTCGAGCAGACCCGCCGCGACGTCCGCACCCGCATCACGGAGCTCCAGGACACGCTCGCCGTACTCGACTACAAGATCAACTTTTACGCTGACGCCCGCCCGGCGTCGGAGAGGCTCTGACACTGATGACCGCAGAGACGCCCGATACGCCAGCGAACTCCGATACGCCAGCGAACTCCGATACGGCTGCGACGACGGGGACGGCCGGGGCGGCCGGGACGACCGGCGGCGCGGGCAAGACTCCCGACCCGATCGCGAAGGTACGGCTCGGGACAAGTGGCCCCGAAGTCGGCGTCCAGGGACTCGGCTGCATGGGCATGAGCTTCGCCTACGGCCCCACCGACGCACAGGAGGCCCGAGCCACCCTGGAACGCGCCCTCGAACTGGGCGTCACCCTCTACGACACCGCCGACGCCTACGCCTCCGGTGAGAACGAGAAGTTCCTCTCTCCCTTCTTCAAGGCACACCGCGACGAGGTGGCCATCGCAACCAAGTTCGCCCTGGCCATCGACCCGAACGACTCGACCAAGCGGATCATCAACAACGACCCCGCGTACATCCGCGCCTGCGTCGACGCCAGCCTCCAGCGCCTCGGCGTGGACGCCATCGACCTGTACTACATGCACCGCCGCGACCCGCGGGTGCCGATCGAGGAGACGGTCGGTGCGATGGCCGAGCTGGTCGCCGCGGGCAAGGTCAAGCACCTGGGACTCAGCGAGGTCACAGGCTCCGAACTCCGCGCTGCCCACGCCGTCCATCCCATCGCCGCCCTCCAGTCGGAGTGGTCGCTCTTCAGCCGTGACATCGAGCAGGGCGTGGTCCCCGTCGCCGCCGAACTCGGCGTCGCCCTCGTCCCCTACTCCCCGCTCGGCCGCGGCTTCCTCACCGGCTCCTTCGTCAGCGCCGAGAAGGAACTCGGCGAGGGCGACTTCCGCCGTCAGCAGCCCCGCTTCACGGGCGACAACGCCGCCACCAACGCGGCCCTCCTCGAACCCGTCCGCACCGTCGCCGCCACCCACGGCGCGAGCCTCGGCCAGGTCGCCCTCGCCTGGGTCCAGCAGCAGGCCCAGGCCCACGGCCTTGCCGTCGTCCCGATCCCCGGCACCCGCAAGCGCACCCGCGTCGAGGAGAACACCGGGGCCACCCGCCTCGAACTCACCTCCTCCGAACTCGCCCTGCTGAACCCCATCGCCGCCCAGGTCGCAGGCGACCGCTACGCCGACATGACCTCGACCTCGGCGGGCCGCGAGTAGCGAACAGCCGGCTGCTCCACCGGGTGGGACCCGTGCCGCAACGGCTCCCACCCGGCGGGGCTCCCACCCGGCGGGGCTCCCACCCGGCGGGGCTCCCACCCGGCGGGGCTCCTGCCCTGCAGGTTCCGTGCAGGTCCCGTGCATGGCCCTGTTGTGCACGCGAGCCCTGCTGTGCACGCGGGCCCTGCTCTTCACGTCAACCCCGCTGCTCACGCCAACCCCAGCGCGAAGACCGCGAACCCGGCCGCCAGGAGCCCGGCGAGTGCTCGTCGCGCATGCGTGGACCGTTCCCAAGGCGCCTCGAAGCCGCGGGCATAGCGGCCTATGAGGAGCAGGAGCGCTCCGAAGACCGGAAGCCAGGCGACCCGGGCCGCTATCCAGCCCCAGGTGTCCGGACCCGCCGTCAACCCGGGCACCGTGCCGCCGAGGAACGAGCCGGGCACGGCCGCCGTGAGCATCGCCGTCTGGTGCCAGCACAGGATCGTCATCGCCGACAGGTTGATCACGACGACCGGCGCCCACAGGGCGGGCCTGCGCAGCAGCTTGCCGATGCGCTCCCGCAACAGGATCGCCGCACCGCTCTGCGCGGCGGCCAGCGCCAGGACCAGCAGTGACGGGGGATGTGAATTCGTCCGGGCCTCGCCCGGGACGCCGACCATCGACGCCGGATAGTGGAAGACGAGCAGCAGCGCGGCGAAGAGGGCTGTCCCTCCGACGAGCAGCAGCCACGCACCGCGCCTGTCCAGCTTCTTCTCGCCCCAGCTGACGCCCAGTTGGTAGGCGAACATCCAGCCGGGCAGCAGATTCAGCAGGCTCAGCCAGGACGGCATGGCGTCCCCGAAAGGGCCGTAGCGCAGGAAGTCGACGACGGCGACCGAGCCGAGCAGCGGCGCCGCGGCCCAGGCACCGAAGCCCTCGGCTGCTCTTATGCACCATGGGGTGAGCGCCGTGATGACCGCATAGATCCCGACGAACCACAGCGGCTGTATCACCAGCGTGGCCCCCGTGCGCAGAGTCGTGCCCGGCACTCCCGTCACATACAGCACCGGGAGCAGAGCGGCCCAGACAGCCGTCACCCCCAGGACCGGGCGGCCCAGGCGCGCCACCCGACCGCGAAGCCAGCGTCCCGTCGACTCTCCTCGCGTCGCCGCCCGGCGATACGACAGGACGGAGGCATAGCCGCCGACCAGGAAGAAGATCCCGAGCATCTGCAGCACCCAGCTGAGCGGCGCGAAGAACCCGAACGAAGCCAAGGGGCTGGCATTGTGCAGCGCGCCGCCCGCATCGAGCGTGAATCCGCCGAGCAGCCAGTGCCCGGTCGGCACGGCGAGCAGGGCGAGCGCGCGCAGCCCGTCTATGGCCCGGTCACGATGTGCGGGCGTCTTGGCGTCGATCGCCGACGCGGTCTTGCGCAGCTTCTCGTGCAAGGTGGTCGCTGGGGTGAGGATCATGGCCGCTCTCCGATGGGGCGGGCGCCGACGTCAGATGCGCTTCTGGCGGTGGCGGTGCCGGTGCCGGTGGCGACACTGGTGGCGATGTCCGGTGTGCTGGGGACGGTGGTCTGTTCAGCGATGTCGGCGAAGGCACGGAGGGAATCCGTCCCCGGCGCGAAGTAGCCGGTGTGGCCCTCGGCTCGCTCCGCGGGAACACGCCGGGCGCCGAATCCCGGGTCGGCCGGGTCCTCGCCGTGACCGAGGCCGAACAGCTGGACGTTCGGCACGTCACCGATCCAGTCGCTGTCGTCCTTGGCAGCCCAGACACGGGCGGAGGTGTGCAGATCGGCCACGCTGTCCGCACGCATACCGGGGGAGCCGAGCACCACCAGGTCGGATGCCGTCAGCTGTGGAGCCGCCAGGCCGCACACCACCGAGCCATAGCTGTGGCAGAACACGGCGGGGCGTGGGATACCGGACGCCGACAGACCCTGCACGAACCGCGCGAGCCGGGGAGCGCCTGCCTCCGCGAGACGTCCTGTCGCGGCGTCGGGGCCGAGGCCGACCGGAGTGGTGTACCCGACCCAGGCCACCACGGCCGTGTCGCTGCCCGCCGCGGTGTGCAGAGAGCGTGCCATCTCGGCCGGTGTGCCGTACTCGTCCTTCGAGCGGTCGAAGGTGCTCAGATCGATGTCGGAGCCCGGCACGACAACCGATACATGCTTGGCGCTCGACAAGTCTCCATAGACCTGTGCGACTTGGCCTCTGCCACGCGGGTCGAAAGCGAGTATCTGGCGCCCAGGGCTGAGGAGTTCTTCGTAACGCGCGACCAGGGATCGGGCTTGATCGTGGTCCTGCGAGGTGAGGCCCGGGTCGCTCTCTCGGGCCTGCTCGCGGGCGCGTTGGGCTTTCAGGGAGAGGGAGTTGGCCTCGTACCGCAGAGAGGTCGGGGCGCCGTCGAGATTGCCGACGACCGAGGGGTGCCGCGTCGCCAGCCTGTGCTGCTGCTCCTCGCTCAACGAGTCGAAGAACGCGGCGACTCGGGCGGGGGTCGTGGTCGCCGGATCCGGCAGCCGAACTCCCCACGTATGGTCCGCGCGCCATGCTTGTGTACCCGGCGGGGGGCCTGTGACCGGCCGCTGCTCATTGCCGACGGCCCAGCCGGTCGTGCCGGCCGCGATCGTCGTCGTGAGTGCGGCGGCGATCAGCGTCCGCCTGCCGCGGGTCTTCCAGCTCCCGCGGGCTTTCCAAGAACGAAGGCGCATGGCCCGTCTCCCTCCCCGTCTCGTGGCACGCTCTGGCGTGACGAGAGGAAAGTAGGGAGACGGTGCCCGGCAGCACCTCACACTGGGGAGCCAACTCGCGGGTGATACCGGGGTAGTGGAACTCATACCGCGGTATGAGAGTGGGGGCTTTATTGCTCCCGGGCGGATCAGGCCTCAGTCGCTGCTCCCCGGGCGGATCGGGACCGATTCGCTGTTCCCCGGGCGTGATCAGGCCCGACTCATTGCTCCCCGGGCGTGATCAGGCCCGACTCGTAGGCGAAGATCACGGCTTGTGCGCGGTCCCGCAGGTCCAGCTTGGAGAGGACCTTGCCGATATGGGTCTTCACCGTCTGCTCGGCGAGTACCAGGTGTTCGGCGATCTCCTGGTTGGACAGGCCGCGCGCGATCAGCGCCAATACCTCGGTCTCACGTGGTGTCAGGCCGTTCAGCCGCAGCGACTGGTCATTGCGCGGCCGCTGCTTGACGAAGTCCGTGATCAGACGACGGGTC
Source organism: Streptomyces sp. NPDC031274 (assembly GCF_055570235.1). Taxonomy (NCBI): domain Bacteria; kingdom Bacillati; phylum Actinomycetota; class Actinomycetes; order Kitasatosporales; family Streptomycetaceae; genus Streptomyces; species Streptomyces sp. NPDC031274. The sequence goes on from NZ_JBVIHP010000003.1 coordinate 504,690, forward strand.
ACCGACGGAGCGAGCAGCGCCTCGCCCCCGGCCACCACGCGTACCGCCGAGATCAGATCGGCGGGCGGGGCGTCCTTGAGGAGAAAGCCCGAGGCTCCGGCACGCAGCGCCTCGTACACATAATCGTCCACGTCGAAGGTGGTGAGCATAAGGACCTTCGGCACGTGCACCACGCCGGGCGGCGGGTCCAACAGGGCGCGGGCGGCGGCGAGTCCGTCCATCTCCGGCATCCGGACGTCCATCAGAACGACATCGGGGTGGTTCTTGCGGCTGACGTCCACGCCCTCCTTGCCGTTCGGCGCCTCGCCCACGACGTCGATGTCGCTCTGGGCCGCGAGGAGTGCGGCGAAGCCGGCCCGCACCATGTTCTGGTCATCGACGATGATCACGCGGATGGTCATGCGGTGCCGGAGTCCTTCGTGAGGAGGGGGAGTTGGGCCGCCACACGGAAGCCGCCGTCGGGCAGCGGCCCGGTGTCGACCGTGCCGCCGACCAACCGTACGCGTTCGCGCATGCCGACGAGTCCGTGACCTGTGCCGCTGTGCTCCAACGAGTCGGGTGTTTCGGTGGGCGGGCCGTTGACGACGAGGATCAGCAGATGTTCCTCGTCCAGGGTCACGGTGATGGTGGTGCGCGCGCCCGGCGCGTGCCGCATGACGTTCGACAGGGCTTCCTGGACGATGCGGTACGCGGACAGGTCGACGGCCGGTGTGACGTCGGCCAGGTGTGTGAGCACCGACAGTTCGGGACGTGACAGATCGATGGGCAGGCCGGCGCGCACCGTCGCCTCCACCAGATGCGGCAGCCTGCTGAGCCCGGGCTGTGGAGCACGCTCGCCCGGTGTGTCCTCGCTGCGCAGCACCGCGAGCAGCCGTCGCATCTCGGTGAGGGATTCACGGGCGCTGGCCGCGATGCTGCCGAACTCCTCACGCGCGGCGTCAGGAAGACCGTCGAGACGGTAGGGCGCGGAGTCGGCCTGCACCGTGATCACCGACATGTGGTGGGCGACGACGTCGTGCAACTCCCGGGCGATGCGAGCCCGTTCCTCGAGGAGGGTGCGCTGGGAGCGCTCGGCCTCGCTGATGGTCTCCTGCTCGACGAGTCTGCGCTGCGCGTCGCCACGCTCGCGCAGCAGCGCGCCGAGCAGCAGCGCGACACCGCTCAGCACGATCAGCAGCACGCCGGTGTCCTGGCTGCCTTCGTCGCGGAACGCGCCGAGGACGAGGCTCACGACAACGGTGACCAGCCAGATGCCCAGAAGGGTGCGGCGGCTCTCGCGCAGGGACAGCAGCAGGCACACGACCACGTAACTCACGATGATCATGACCGTCCAAGGGGCCGGACGGCCGTCGCCCGTGGACAGCGTCACGATCGCCCCGAGAACATTCGCGACGATCATGATGCACCAGGCCGCCAACGGGCGGCTGATCGCCAGCAGCAGCGGTGCGGCCTGCGCCACGCCCAAGGCGCCCGCCAGACCGCCGCTCACCCCGTAGTCGTTCGTCAGTACCTGGGTGGTGACCGGGATGAGTGCCGCGACGAAGCCCAGCGCGATGATCAAGGGCATCAGCCGCATCCAGCGCCTGGGAGCCCGGGCGAGAAGCGGCTCGGTCCGCCCGGCGGGCTTAGCGAAGAAGGCTGCTGCCCTGCCGAGCCCTTCACGGACGCCCGTGGACGCACGCTGCAGGGTGACCCCTCGACCGTCCGGCTCGGAGGCCGGTGGGCGGGGATCTTGGTCAGGTGGTCTCGGCGTGCTGCTCATGGCCTGATCAGAGTAGGCATGAAGTCACAGCTCTCCCACCCGCCGAGGCACAGCTCCCGCCCCGCTGGGACGTGGCTCCCGCCCCGCGGGGACGCAGCTCCCACCCCACCGGAAGCAGCTTGCGCCCCGCCGGGTCACAGCTCCGCCAGGAGCTCAGCCTTCTTCGTGGTGAATTCCTCGTCCGTGAGCAGACCGCCTTGGTGCAGCTCGCCGAGGTGCCGGATGCGTTCCGCGATGTCCGCGGGGTCGCGACGCGTCACCGGGGCGGCACTGGGGACCGTACCGGGCGTCAGTGCCGGGCCCACCGCCCGTACCGCGGCGAGGACCGACGCCGCGAAGGGCAGCGACTCGTGCACCGGGCCGTACCCGAGACCGAAGACGACCGCCGCCGGGTCCTGATCCGCCTGTGCGGGCTGGGCGACCGGGGTCTCACGGCGCAGCAGCCGCAGATGGCCCTCGAAGACCTCGGGAGAGCGCCACTCGACGCCGCTCAGGTCCGTGACCGGGAAACTCTGGTCGCCGGCTTTCCACTTCGCGGACGAAGCCCCCGTCCAGAACCACCGGAAGGCCACCGACTTGCCGTCGAAGGACGCCTTCCCGTCGTACGCCTTGAACTGCAGCGGAGTCTCCGGCGGGGCCACCAGGTAGCGGTCAGGAGGCACGCCGTCGTCCTGGGTGAGCTGTGCCCGCAGCTCGTCCGCGTAATACTCGGCGAGCGTCTCCCGCTCGGCGGGCAGAACGAGTCGATACGGGTCGCAGCCGTCCTTGAGCTGGCCCCCGGCCGCCTCCATCAGCGGATCCGCGCCCGGTCTCGGCACGGCGTGCAGGACGACCGTTCCGCGCTTGCCGGGAGTAAGGGTCACCGCTGCGATCGCCTCGTGGGGGATGCGGCGTTCACCGAGCGCCTGAAGGAGCTTCGGCGTGCGGATCCCCCGTTCGAAGCGGATGAGCACGGCGTCGGACTCGAACTCCCAGGCGGCGTGAAATCCGGCCAGTACATCACCCATGCGGCTCATCGTAGGCGGCACGCGCGCCCCCGTCCCTCCTGCGGCGTGCCGCTGTTTCGTCGATTTCTACGCGCGTCAGGCCACTGTCGTGCCGGAAAATTCCTTCCGACAGGCGTCATCCCCGCTAGCGCACCGCACCGAACGGTACGCACCAGTGCCGATGTCGGCGAAGTTGCTGAGGCTCTCCGTACCCGGCTCGAAATAGCCGGTGTGGCCGATCGCGCCCCGCGCGGAGAGCACGCGCGCGCCGAAGTCCCGAGAGATGGGATCGGCACCGTGGCCGAGCCCGCCGACCTCCATGTTTGGCACATCCTGGATCCAGTCGTCGCCGTCCCTGGTGGCCCAGATCCGGGCACCTGTGCCCAGCTGTGCCGCCGTGTCCGCCCGCATGCCGGGACTGCCCGCGACCGCGATGTCGGAAACGCGGGAGGGCAGCTGTCGTGCGGCCACCCCACACACCACCGAGCCGTAGCTGTGGCAGTACAGCGCGACGGGTGAGTGCCCCGGCAGCGCGCGCACCAAAGAGTTGAGCCGGATCGCACCTTCGTCCGCGCGCATGGACGTCGCGGCGTCCACACCGAGGCCGATGGGCGCGGTGTAGTCGGCCCAGGCGATCACGGCGGTACGCGCGCGTGGGCTCGCCGAGTGCTCCGCGCGGTACAGAGACTTCGCCATGCCGACAGGCGCCGAGTACTTGCGGTTCGTCCGCTCGAAGGTCAGCAGGTTCGTGTCCACACCGGGCACCACGACCGACACCCGGGAGGCCTGGTCGAGGTCTCCGAAGACCTCGGCGATACGCCCCGACCCCATGGGATCGAAGGACAGGACCTGCCGGCCCGGGTGCATCATCACGCCGAAGCGCTTCATCCTGCGCTCCGCCTCTTGTTGCCCGAGAGGGGAGAGCCGGTTGTCGTGCATACGTCGGCGCTCGGTCTTGCGCGCTTCGTCCAGGGCGTAGTGGTTCGCCCGATATCGCAGCTCTACGGGGGCACCGTTCATGTTGCCGACCGCAAGGGGGTAGCGGGTGGCGAGAAGGGTGCGCTGTTTCGCGTCGAGCGAGGCGAAGAAGTGGGCGAGCCGACCGGCCGGGGCGCCGGGGTCGGGCAGGGCCCGTCCGTTGATGCGCCCGTTTTCCCAGGCGGAGACGGAGGCCGCGAGCGGTGATGCGGCGTCCTTGTGGTGGCGTACCGCAGTCCAGCCCGTGGTCGCGAGCATGACGAACACGACAGCGAGGGCGAGCAGTGCTCGCCAGGCGCTGAGTTGAGGGGAGGAGTCGAAGGAAGTCACTACGGAACACCCTAAGAGAGTCGTGATGCCCTCCGTGCACTGGGTGAGGCAGATCACGTTTCGCATGGGGTAATTGAGGCATAGCGGGCGCACTTTGGATGCATTCGTCACGCTCCGTAGGTCGCACGTGCGCGTATCGCACACGAGCGCACTCTTACTGGTGGCGCGTCAATCAGTCACTCAATGTATTGATCTGTTCGACGTGTTGACCCGCGTCGTGACCTGACGCGCGGCTTTCGCGTCGTCACTCTCTGCGCCAGTTCTCCGCCAACGCGGGCCCCAACTGGTCGAGATACGTCTCGGTGATCGCGCGGATCGACTCCACGCTGGAGTCCTCGCCTGCTCCCCACAGGCGTCCGGTCACGCGCATGACTCCATTGAAGGCGGCCACCACCACGCGCGGTCGCGGGTCCGTCTCCAGGTCGAGCCCCTCGCGCTCGGCGATCACGCGCGCGACCTCTTCTTCCATCTCTATGGAGCGGCGCAGGTGGGCGGCGAGCAGGGAAGGGGTGGACTCGATCATCTGGTAGGTCCGCATGTGGAGTTCGACCGGGACGACCTCCTCGATGGACCGGCCCATCGCGTCCCAGGCGCCGATGACCGCTCCGCGCAGAGCCACGAACGGCGCTTCGTCGGCAGGGCGTTCGCGCAGTGCCTCCACGAATCGCTGCTCCACCATCTCCTGTACGGCGAAGGCGGTCTCCTGCTTGTTGGCGAAGTACCGGAAGAACGTGCGCTGAGAGACGTCGACGGCTTCGGCGATCTCGTCGACCGTCGTCTCCTCGAACCCTTTGGTCGTGAAGAGCTCGAGCGCCGCGCGCAGGAGCTCATCACGGGTGCGCTGCTTCTTCCGCTCGCGCAGTCCGGGCCGCGAGGGCTCACCGGGGGTGTCTCCGGAGCCCTCGGCCTGTGGTTTCGCGGGGTCCGCCGCTCGCTGCCCGGTCGTCACGTCATGACCCTCTTTCCGCCGCTTTGACCAGCTCACCCTACCTGTGAGCTACGTGACAGCTACCGACTTGTGAAATGGTTTGTCAACTGTCAGCGACTGACACTAGCCTCGAACGTATGACTAGTCAGATCACCGTCGACAAGGCGGAAAAGGAGCCGGATCCGGCGCCCGCTCCGGCCCCGGCCAAGGGGCTCCGCGGCCACCCCTGGCTGACGCTCTTCTCCGTCGCGATCGGCGTGATGATGGTCGCCCTGGACGGCACCATCGTGGCGATCGCCAACCCGGCCATCGCGGCCGACCTCGGCACCACGATGGCCGGCGTCCAGTGGATCACCAACGGCTACCTCCTCGCGCTCGCCGTCGCACTGATCACCGCCGGCAAGCTCGGTGACCGGTTCGGCCACCGGCAGACCTTCCTGATAGGCGTGGCGGGCTTCGCCGTGGCCTCCGGCGCGATCGGGTTCTCCAGCAGCGTCGGTCTGGTCGTCGCCTTCCGCGTGCTCCAGGGCCTCTTCGGGGCCCTGCTGATGCCGGCCGCGCTCGGTCTGCTGCGCGCCACCTTCCCCGCCGAGAAGCTGAACATGGCGATCGGTATCTGGGGCATGGTCATCGGCGCATCGACCGCGGGTGGCCCCATCGTCGGCGGTCTGCTCGTCGAGCACGTCAGCTGGCAGTCGGTGTTCTTCATCAACGTGCCCGTCGGCGTCATCGCTCTCGCCCTCGGCCTGGTGATCCTCAAGGACCACCGGGCTAAGAACGCGCCGAAGTCCTTCGACATCCCCGGCATCGTCTTCCTGTCGGGCGGCATGTTCGCGCTGATCCTCGCCCTCATCAAGGGCTCGGAGTGGGGCTGGGGCGGGACCAGGACGCTGCTCTTCCTCGCGGGCGCCGTGGTTCTCTTCGCGCTCTTCGCCTTCTGGGAGACGAAGGTCAAGGAACCGCTCATCCCGCTGGGCATGTTCAAGTCCGTCCCGCTGTCCGCCGGTGTGGTCCTGATGGTGCTCATGGCCTTCGCCTTCATGGGAGGGCTGTTCTTCGTCACGTTCTATCTGCAGAACGTGCACGGCATGAGCCCGGTCGACAGCGGCCTGCACCTCCTGCCGCTGACGGCCATGATGATCGTGTCGTCGCCGATCGCTGGTGCCCTCATCACCAAGTTCGGCCCGCGCGTCCCGCTGGTCGGCGGCATGGTCGCCACCGCCATCGCGATGTTCGGCATGTCCACGATGACCACGGACACCGCGACGCTGCCGATGTCGCTCTGGCTCGGCATGCTCGGCCTCGGCCTCGCGCCCGTGATGGTGGGCGCCACCGAGGTCATCGTCGGCAACGCCCCGTTGGAGCTGTCCGGCGTGGCAGGCGGTCTCCAGCAGGCGGGCATGCAGGTCGGCGGCGCTCTCGGTACGGCGGTGCTCGGCGCGCTGATGGCCGCCCGGGTCGACAGCGACCTTCCCGTGAATTGGGCGGACGCCAAGCTTCCGCCTATGACGCCGGACCAGCAGGACCAGGCGTCCTCCGTCATCGAGATGGGCGGAGCCCCGGTTCCGCCGAAGGTGCCGGAGCCGATCGCCGAGGCGATCACCAAGGTCGCGCACGACACGTTCGTGTCCGGCATGGGCCTGGCCTTCACCGTCGCCGGTGGTGTCGCGGTCGTCGCGGCCCTGGTCGCCATGTTGACCAAGCGAGGCGCCAACGCCGAAGCAGGCGCCGGAGTGGGACACATCTAGTCCGACTGGTTCGACGCCTTCGGTCCGACACGTCCGGCCAGACGTGTCGGACCGAAGGCGTTTGTCGGCGCAAGCATCTGCCCGGCGATCACGCATCAGGGAAAGCCCCTCAGGGTTCAACTGGGGGGCTTTCGCCTATCTGGGTGACGCACATCCGTACCCCTTCCGACGGAGCAAGCGAGTGGGTCACAGTTCTGGCAAGTGATCGACACGACACGGGAGTTGAAGCAGATGCGCACGACCATGCCCACGACCTTCGCCGCGGCCGCACTCGCCACAGTGATCCTTACGCCCGTACAGGCCGGAGCCGCGACACCGTCCACTCGGGCCGATTTCGCGACACCGGCCAGGCACGCGGGGGTGGCCGAGCCACCCCGGCTCGCCAGGTGCGGGCCGGGGGAGCTCTGTCTATGGGAGAAGACGGAGTTCAAAGGCGCCCGGCGGACGTACGAGCTGTCCGAGATCGACATCGAGAGCTGTGTAGCGCTGCCGGAGGGGGGCAGCGCTCAAGCACTCGCCAACCGCACGGGCCGGCCGGTCACCACGTATCAATCCGCGGAATGCGCGGAGACCGGCGAGTTCGACACCTACCCAGGGGGTGGCACCTGGCTCCCCGAATCGCCCTACCGCGTACGGGCGTTCAAGGTCTGGGAGAACTGACTCCTTGTTCCGGAAGGACTGACTCCCCGCACGCGTCGCGGGAAACGCCGGAGGGCGGCGGGAACCATCGCCCCACCGCCCTCCGAACGGCCTACGTGGCCACGTCCTAGGCGTCGCCGCCCGCAGCGCCCGGGTCAGCCGCCATGACGTCGAGCAGCTGATAGCGGTCGATGGCCTGCTTCAGCACGGAGCGGTCGACCTTGCCCTCGCGGGCCAGTTCGGTCAGCACGCCGACCACGATCGACTGCGCGTCGATGTGGAAGAAGCGGCGCGCCGCACCGCGGGTGTCCGCGAAGCCGAAGCCATCGGCGCCCAGGGACTGGTACGTGCCGGGGACCCAGCGGGAGATCTGGTCCGGGACGCTCCGCATCCAGTCGGAGACGGCCACGAACGGGCCCTCGGCGCCGGACAGCTTCCGCGTCACGTACGGGGTGCGCTGCTCCTCCTCGGGGTGCAGGAGGTTGTGGCGCTCCACGTCGACCGCCTCGCGGCGCAGTTCGTTCCAGGAGGTCGCCGACCAGACGTCCGCCTTGACGTTCCACTCCGAAGCGAGGATCTGCTGTGCCTCGACCGCCCACGGGACCGCGACACCGGAGGCGAGGATCTGCGCCGGGATGGCGCCCTGCTCGCCCTCCTTGAAGCGGTAGATGCCCTTGAGGATGCCGTCGACGTCCACATCGGCGGGCTCGGCCGGGTGCTGGATCGGCTCGTTGTAGACGGTGAGGTAGTAGAAGACGTCCTCGCTGTCGGGGCCGTACATCCGGCGCAGGCCGTCCTTGACGATGTGCGCGATCTCGTAGCCGAAGGCGGGGTCGTAGGCGACGCAGCCCGGGTTGGTCGAGGCGAGCAGCTGCGAGTGGCCGTCCGCGTGCTGGAGGCCCTCACCGGTCAGCGTGGTGCGGCCTGCGGTGGCGCCGAGCACGAAGCCGCGGGCCAGCTGGTCGGCCATCTGCCAGAACTGGTCGCCGGTGCGCTGGAAACCGAACATCGAGTAGAAGACGTACACGGGGATCAGCGGTTCGCCGTGGGTGGCGTAGGCCGATCCCGCGGCGATCAGCGAGGCCGTGCAGCCGGCCTCCGAGATGCCGTCGTGCAGCATCTGGCCGGTCGGGGACTCCTTGTAGGCGAGCAGCAGCTCACGGTCGACGGCCTCGTACTGCTGGCCGAGCGGGTTGTAGATCTTCGCGCTCGGGAAGAAGGCGTCCATGCCGAAGGTGCGGTACTCATCGGGGGCGATCAGCACGAAGCGCTTGCCGATCTCCTTGTCCCGCATGAGGTCCTTCAGGATGCGGACGAACGCCATGGTGGTGGCGATCGACTGCTGACCCGAACCCTTCTTCGCGGTCGCGTACGTCTTGTCCTCGGGAAGCTGGAGGGGCTTCGAGCGGACCACGCGGGTCGGGACGTAACCGCCGAGGCCCTGGCGGCGGTCGTGCATGTACTGGATCTCTTCGGAGTCGCGGCCGGGGTGGTAGTACGGCGGGGCGCCGTCCTCCAGCTGCTTGTCCGGGATCGGGATGTGCAGGCGGTCGCGGAAGCCCTTGAGGTCGTCGACCGTCAGCTTCTTCATCTGGTGCGTGGCGTTGCGGCCCTCGAAGTTCGGGCCGAGCGTCCAGCCCTTGACCGTCTGCGCCAGGATCACGGTCGGCTGGCCCTTGTGGGCCTTGGCGGCCGCGTACGCCGCGTAGACCTTCTTGTGGTCGTGTCCGCCGCGGCCCAGGTGCAGGATCTGCTCGTCGGTCATGCCGTCGACCATGGCGCGCAGGCGGTGGTCGTCGCCGAAGAAGTGCTCACGGATGTACGAACCGGTCTCGGTCGCGTACGTCTGGAACTGGCCGTCCGGTGTGGTGTTGAGCCGGTTGACCAGGACGCCGTCGCGGTCCTGCGCGAGCAGCGGGTCCCAGCTGCGGTCCCAGACCAGCTTGATGACGTTCCAGCCGGCGCCGCGGAACTGCGACTCGAGCTCCTGGATGATCTTGCCGTTGCCGCGCACCGGGCCGTCGAGGCGCTGGAGGTTGCAGTTGACGACGAAGGTCAGGTTGTCCAGGCCCTCGCGGGCGGCGATGGAGAGCTGGCCGAGGGACTCGGGCTCGTCCATCTCGCCGTCGCCGAGGTAGGCCCAGACGTGGGACTTGGAGGTGTCGGCGATGCCGCGCGCCTCCATGTAGCGGTTCATCCGCGCCTGGAAGATCGCGCCGAGCGGGCCGAGGCCCATGGAGACGGTCGGGAACTCCCAGAAGTCCGGCATCAGACGCGGGTGCGGGTAGGACGAAAGTCCGTTCGGAGCCTTCGACTTCTCCTGGCGGAACGCGTCGAGCTGCTGCTCGGAGAGCCGGTCGAGCAGGAAGGCGCGGGCGTAGATACCGGGGGACGCGTGCCCCTGAAAGAAGATCTGGTCGCCGCCGTCGCCCTCGTCCTTGCCGCGGAAGAAGTGGTTGAAGCCCACGTCGTAGAGCGAGGCGGACGAGGCGAAGGTGGCGATGTGGCCGCCGACCCCGATGCCGGGGCGCTGGGCGCGCGACACCATCACGGCGGCGTTCCAGCGGGTCGCGTTCAGGACCTTGCGCTCGATCTCCTCGTTGCCGGGGAAGAACGGCTCGTCCTTGGTGGCGATCGTGTTGATGTAGTCCGTGCTGCGCATCTCGGGCACTGCCACGCGCTTTTCGCGCGCGCGTTCGATAAGTCGGAGCATCAGATAGCGGGCGCGCTCACGGCCGCGTTCGTCCACCGCGGCATCAAGGGAGTCGAGCCACTCCTGGGTCTCTTCGGGATCGAAGTCCGGGACCTGACTCGGCAGGCCGCCAATGATGATCGGGTTGCGATCGGATCCGGAAGCCACGCTGTTCCTTCGCTGTTGGGGCTTTCGCCTGGGTTCTGCCTGGCTGTGAGACGTTCCCCATCGTGTACCGCGTAGTCGGAATCGTCATCTCTACCGAGAGGTAACCGAGGCGTCCGTCCGGCGGCGCTGGGGTAGGCTCGACCAAATCGCAACGATACGCCCATCCCGCCTAGCCGGTTCGTAAGGCCGTTCGGACCCCAGTTCCGACCGGCGTCGTGCGAGCGAAGTGCGAGCGGAGAAGCATCTGGCAGGTGGGCCTTGAGTTGCGTCGACACGGCCGGGAACGTCACCGTTTCGGCGGTCTTGACGGCCGGGTACTTGCGCGATCCGGTCCGCCCGTGTGGACTACCGCCAATGTCCCGCGCACGCGCGTGGATGAAGGCATTCCCGAAAACATGATCAGGAGGCAAGCCGTGAGCGCGACCGCGGACCACGCGGAGGAGCGGACCAACCCTGCCGCGAGGCTGGGATTCCAGCCCGAGCAGGTGGTCCAGGAGATCGGCTACGACGACGATGTCGATCAGGAGCTCCGCGAGGCCATTGAAGGGGTGATCGGCAGCGAGCTCGTCGATGAGGACTACGACGACACTGCTGACGCCGTGGTGCTGTGGTTCCGCGAGGACGACGGCGACCTGACGGATGCGCTGGTGGACGCCACCCAGCTGATCGAAGAGGGCGGCGACCTCTGGCTGATGACGCCCAAGACCGGCCGTGACGGGTACGTCGAGCCGAGCGACATCAACGAGGCAGCCCAGACCGCAGGCCTTGCGCAGACCCGGACCATCAACGCGGGCAAGGACTGGACGGGCAGCCGTCTGGTCACGCCGAAGGCGGCAGCCAAGAAGCGGTGAAGCTGCCGCTCAGGCAGCAGGAAGTCGACTGAGCCAAGCGCCGTGAGCCCCCACCGGTACATGCCGGTGGGGGCTCACGCATGCGCGTGGGCCGGTGCGCCGGTGCGCCGAGTGAAGGTCCTGTCATGGAAAGCGCCCGTCATGGGGAGTGATCGGACGAAACGCCCGTTGCGTAGGGTGGTCATCACCCGAACAGCTCCATCGAAGGGATGCTTGGCTCATGGCGCTCGCTGGACTCGAGACCGGCACTTTGGCCCCGGACTTCGAGCTGAAGGACAACCACGGCAGGACCGTGAAGCTGTCGGACTTCCGCGGTGAGAAGAACGTGGTGCTGCTCTTCTACCCGTTCGCTTTCACCGGTGTGTGCACGGGGGAGCTGTGCGCCCTGCGGGACGAACTGCCGAAGTTCGTCAACGACGAGACCCAGCTGCTCGCGGTCTCGAACGACTCCATCCACACCCTGCGCGTCTTCGCCGAACAGGAGGGTCTTGAGTACCCTCTGCTCGCCGATTTCTGGCCGCACGGCGAGGCGTCGCGCGCCTATGGGGTCTTCGATGAGGAGAAGGGCTGCGCCGTGCGCGGCACGTTCATCATCGACAAGGAGGGCGTGGTGCGCTGGACTGTCGTCAACGGCCTGCCGGACGCCCGCGACCTCAACGAGTACGTCAAGGCGCTCGACACCCTGTGATTCCTCAGGGGTGACACCCTGTGATTCTTCAGGTGCAGAGCCTGTGGCGGCCGGGAACCGGTCACTAGGATCCACTCGTTGATCCGATGGCAAGCACGACCGGCCAAGTACGACCGGCGAAGCATGACTGGGGCTCCCCGCCCCTGGACATCAATTTGGGAGGATTTGTGGGAGTCAGCCTCAGCAAGGGCGGCAACGTATCGCTGAGCAAGGAGGCCCCCGGCCTGACCGCGGTTCTGGTCGGCCTGGGCTGGGACGTCCGTACCACCACCGGTACGGACTTCGACCTCGATGCCAGCGCCATCCTGACGAATGCCGAGGGCAAGGTCAGCAGCGACGGCAACTTCGTGTTCTTCAACAACCTGAAGAGCCCGGACGGATCCGTCGAGCACACCGGTGACAACACCACCGGTGAGGGCGAGGGCGACGACGAGGCGATCAAGGTCGACCTCGCGGCCGTTCCGGCCGACGTGGACAAGATCGTCTTCCCGGTCTCGATCTACGACGCCGAGACCCGCCAGCAGTCGTTCGGCCAGGTCCGCAACGCGTTCATCCGCGTCGTGAACCAGGCGGGCGGTGCGGAGATCGCGCGCTACGACCTCTCCGAGGACGCCTCGACGGAGACGGCGATGGTCTTCGGCGAGCTGTACCGCAACGGAGCGGAGTGGAAGTTCCGCGCCGTCGGCCAGGGGTACGCCTCGGGCCTGCGCGGCATCGCGCAGGACTTCGGCGTCAACGTCTGAGCCGAGTAACACCCTCCGCCTTGTCGTCCGGCGCCGCACACCACGAGTGCGGCGCCGGACGTGCTCAAAACTCTCGCTCCCGACAGGGGAGTCCGGGGAACTCTTGCTCTCGAATCACGGGGAGGACCACATCATGGGCGTCACGCTCGCCAAGGGAGGCAATGTCTCCCTCTCCAAGGCCGCACCGAACCTCACGCAGGTCCTGATCGGCCTCGGCTGGGACGCGCGCTCCACGACCGGAGCCCCCTTCGACCTCGACGCCAGTGCGCTGATGTGCAACTCGGGCCGGGTCATCGGTGATGAGTGGTTCATCTTCTACAACAACCTCAAGAGCCCGGACGGCTCTGTCGAACACACTGGCGACAACCTCACGGGTGAGGGTGACGGGGACGACGAGTCGCTCCTGATCGACCTCTCCAAGGTGCCCGCCAACTGCGACAAGATCGTCTTCCCTGTCTCGATCCATGACGCGGACAATCGTGGCCAGACGTTCGGTCAGGTCAGCAACGCCTTCATTCGCGTGGTCAACCAAGCCGATCAGCAGGAGCTCGCGCGCTACGACCTCTCCGAGGACGCCTCCACGGAGACTGCGATGATCTTCGGCGAGCTCTACCGTTATGGCGGAGAGTGGAAGTTCCGTGCCGTTGGGCAGGGGTACGCGTCAGGTCTGCGAGGCATCGCTCTAGACTTCGGGGTCAATGTTTCGTAAAGCCGGGGACCGGCGCGGGGGAGACCGCTACACGGGAGCCCGTACACACACGATTGGGTAGCCAGTGCTTCTGAAAACCTTCGGCTGGTCGTTCGCGGTTACCGCGCTCGGCCTGGTCGCGGCGGTGTTCTACGGGGGGTGGACAGGTTTCGGGATCGTGGCGATCCTGACCATCCTCGAGATCTCGCTGTCCTTCGACAACGCGGTGGTCAACGCCGGGATCCTGAAGAAGATGAATGCCTTCTGGCAGAAGATCTTCCTCACCGTCGGTGTGCTGATCGCCGTCTTCGGCATGCGGCTCGTGTTCCCCGTCGCGATTGTGGCCATCAGCGCAAAGATCGGCCCGATCGAGGCCGTGCGGCTGGCTCTCAACGACAAGGACAAGTACCAGCAGCTGGTGACCGACGCTCACCCGTCGATCGCCGCGTTCGGTGGCATGTTCCTGTTGATGATCTTCCTCGACTTCATCTTCGAGGACCGTGACATCAAGTGGCTCGGCTGGCTGGAGCGCCCGCTGGCCAAGCTCGGCAAGATCGACATGCTGTCGGTCTGCATCGCGCTCGTCGTGCTCATGGTCTCCGCGATGACCTTCGCCACCAACGCCCACCAGCACGGTGGCATGCATGTGGACAAGGCGCAGACGGTGCTCATCTCCGGCATCGCCGGACTCATCACCTATCTAGTGGTGGGCGGTCTTTCCGGATACTTCGAGAACAAGATCGAGGAAGACGAGGAGCGCGAGCACGAGGAGGAGGAAGAGGCCAAGAAGAGCGGCAAGAAGGTTCCTGCGGTCGTCATGGCCGGCAAGGCCGCGTTCTTCATGTTCCTCTACCTCGAGGTCCTGGACGCGTCGTTCTCCTTCGACGGCGTGATCGGCGCCTTCGCGATCACGAACGACATCGTCCTGATGGCGCTCGGCCTGGGTATCGGCGCCATGTACGTCCGTTCGCTCACCGTCTACCTGGTCCGCCAGGGCACCCTCGACGACTACGTCTACCTGGAGCACGGCGCGCACTACGCGATCGGCGCCCTCGCCGTGATCCTCCTGGTCACCATCCAGTACGAGATCCACGAGGTGATCACCGGCTCCGTCGGTGTCCTCCTGATCGCCTGGTCCTTCTTCTCGTCCGTGCGCCGCAACAAGGCGCTGGCGGCGGCAGAGGGAAAAGGCTCGGGCTCGGACGAGAAGACTGAGGTCTCCTCGGGCGTGTGACTTCGGGTCTGACTCGTTCCCGGCGTGTGACCCGGGGCCGAGTGAGGAACGCTTCTGAACGGGGCGGCCATCGAGGACGAGTCCTCCTGGCCGCCCCGTGGCATTCGTGACGGGTCCATGGGGCTCTGGCAATCATTGGGGGCGGCGATGTCCTTCTGGGACGGTTTATTCCGTGGGCGCTCTATGGACTTCGAGTCGGGCAGCGCCGCGACGAACTCCATCGAACTCACCAAGCGGCACCCGACGGTCTCGCTCAACAAACAGGGCGCGGCCACCGGCAACCTCCGGGTCAACCTGCACTGGCAGATGCGGACGTCCGACATCATCGGCAAGCGTGAGGGCGGTGGCCTGCTGCGACACCCTTTCAGGATGTTCCAGCCCGACGTGGTCCAGGCGCACACCCAGGGCGTGGTCAACGTCGACCTCGACCTCGGCTGCCTGTACGAGACGATGGACGGCGCCAAGGGCGTCGTACAGCCGCTCGGCAGCTTCTTCGGGGACCTGAACGCCCCGCCGTTCGTGAAGCTCAGCGGCGACGACCGGTTCGGTTCGCCGTCCGGCGAGACGATCTATGTGAACCTCGACCACCGCGAGTCGATCAAGCGGCTGCTGTTCTTCGCCTACATCTACGACCAGACACCCGCATTCGACCGCACGCACGCCAAGGTGACGCTCTACCCCAGCAACGGCCCACGGGTCGAGATCGATCTGGACGAGCGCCATCCGCAGGCCCGCTCCTGCGCGATATTCACGCTCGAGAACGTCAAGGGCGAGCTGGTCGTGCGCCGCGAGGTGAAGTTCGTGTACGGCTTCCAGGCAGAGCTCGACCGGCTGTACGGCTGGGGGCTGCAGTGGGGCCGTGGCTACAAGTCGCAGGTGGGAGGGGCCTAGCGGCCCCTCGTGCGGGCCTCGGCACAGGTTTCAGCGTCCGCCGGGCCGGGGTCCGCGCCCGGCCGCCGCTCTCCCGTTCGAGACGCTCAGCGTGCCAGGAACTGCGGGCCCTGCGGCGGCAGCCGGAAGTTCGGGTCGGGCATGGGGGCCACCGGCTGCGGATAGCCGTACGAGGGCTGGGGGACCGGAGCCGCGTGGGCGGGCGCGTGCTGCGGATAGCCGTAGGAAGGCTGCGGGGCGGGCTGGTGGCGCGGGGGCTCGGGAGGGTAGCCATAGGCGGGCTGCGGGGCCGGAGCGGGGAAGGGCTGCGGAGCCGGCACCTGTGTGGTGGCCGACTCGGACAGCGGCGGATGCTGCTGCGGATACGGCTGCGGAAGCGAGGCCTCGGGCGTCGGCTCGGTCACCGCCTCCGATTCGTCCACGGAGATGCCGAAGTCGCCCGCGAGGCCCTCCAGGCCGTTCAGATAGCCCTCGCCCAGGGCGCGGAACTTCCACACGTCACCGCGGCGGTAGAGCTCGCCGCAGATGAGGGCGGTCTCGGCCCCCGTCTGCGGGGTGATGTCGAAGTACGCGAGCGGTTCGGTCTCGCCCGCTCCGGCGTCGTACAGCAGGATGCGCAGCGCGCGTACGTGCTCGAAGGCGACGTTCTCGGCGGAGGCGACGAGCAGGACTCGGCCCACCGCGGGATCCAGGCCCGCCAGATCCGTCTGGACCGTGTCGGTCAGGCCCTCCGAGAGGCCCTGGGCGACCCGCTTCTTGCCGAGCCGCCAGACCTTGCCCGACGGGTGGCGCGGCTGGTTGTAGAAGACGAAGTCCTCGTCGGAGCGCACGCGGCCGTCGGCGCCGAGCAGCAGCGCCGACGCGTCGACGTCCGGGACGCCCTGCCCGGGGGTCCAGCGCAGCACGGCGCGGACGGCCGTGGCTTCGAGCGGGACGTTCGACCCCTTCAACATCGCGTGCGTCATGCGGTCATCCTGCCTTCCCGGTCCTGTACGGGACAACGCGGGGGTGACGGTGTGTGGCCTGTGTGTCTGACATGGCCGGGTTACCTGAATTTCATGCCCATGGGGAACCCTTGACACCCGTCCCTACGTACTATTACCGGCCACATCACGTCGGTCGCGCCGACGAGTACAGGGGAAATCATGCGTCATTTCGGGCATATAGCCCCAGAGGTGCGACAGCGTCTCTTCCATCGGGAGCCGTGCTCCTTCACCGCGGACTCCGCCCCGAGTCTGCTGGCTGTCGCCCTCGGGGCCACGCTCTACAGCCCTGCCACGCGCCCCCGCCTCGCCGACGACATCCTGAAGCAGGCCGGTCGTGGCGTGATCTCGATGGTGCTCTGCCTCGAGGACTCGATCGACGACACCGAGGTCATCGGCGCCGAGGAGAACCTGGTCAGGCAGTTCGCCGACCTGGCTGAGCGGGACCTGGCCGACCGGGACGGGGCTGAGCTGGACGGGAGTGAGCGGGGCGGGGGTGAGCGGGGTGGCGCGGAGCCGCCGCTGCTGTTCATCCGGGTCCGGGAGCCCGAGCAGATAGCCGACCTGGCGAACCGCCTGGGACCCAGCATCCGGCTGCTGTCCGGATTCGTGCTGCCCAAGTTCACCGAGGAGCGTGGCGTCGCCTTCCTGGAGTCGCTCGCCGTGGCGGAGGCCACCAGCGGCCGACGGCTCTTCGCGATGCCCGTCCTTGAATCGCCTGAGCTGCTGCACCTGGAGAGCCGCTCCGAGACCCTCGCCGGAATCGCCCGCACCGTCGACAAGTACCGCGAGCGGGTGCTCGCGCTGCGCCTTGGCGTCACCGACTTCTGCTCGGCGTACGGACTGCGCAGGCCGCCGCACATGACCGCGTACGACGTCCACATCGTGGCCTCGGTCATCGCCGACGTGGTCAACCACCTCGGCAGGGCCGACGGCACGGGGTTCACCGTGACCGGGCCGGTGTGGGAGTACTTCCGCGTACAGGAGAGAATGTTCAAGCCGCAGCTGCGCCGGAGCCCCTTCCTGGAGGGCCGGGCGGAGGAGTTGCGGCAGGCGCTCATCGAGCACGACATCGACGGGCTGCTTCGCGAGATCGAGCTCGACCGGGCCAACGGCCTGCTCGGCAAGACCTGCATCCACCCCTCGCACGTGCTGCCCGTGCACGCGCTGTCGGTCGTCAGTCACGAGGAGTTCAGCGACGCCGAGGACATCCTGCGCCCGGAGCGGGGCGGCGGCGGGGTCATGCGCTCGACCTACACGAACAAGATGAACGAAGTGAAGCCGCACCGCGCGTGGGCCGAGCGGACTCTCAGGCGCGCCGAGGTCTTCGGCGTCGCGCGCGAGGACATCGGCTTCGTGGAGCTGCTCACCGCCGGGCTCTCCGGCTGAACGCGTCTGGGGCGGACTGCGCCTCCAAGACTCTGGCGACTCTGGCTGACTGCGAAGGAACGTAAGGACTGTGCGAGGACTGTGAACGACGACGTGGTGTGGTCAGGGACGTGGGTCGCCGAGCGGCTCGGTGTGGAGTTGGCCGGGGACGCCGGGCTGAGCGGCCTGCTCGGCCTCGCCCTGCGCCGCAACCCCAAGCGGGCGCACCTCCTGGTGTCGAACGTCCTCGGCAAGCACGTACCGCAGCATCCTTCGGTCGTGTACGCGGCCGGGCGCGACCTCGGTGTCCGGGTGCGCGCGCTCCTGGGCGACACGGAGGCCCGGCGCGCGGTCGTCCTCGGGTACGCCGAGACGGCGACCGGCCTCGGCCACTGCGTCGCGGACGGCCTCGCGCTCGCGCCCTACCTCCACTCCACGCGCCGCCCGGTCGACGGGGTGCGCAGGGCGGGCGGCTTCGAGGAGTCCCACTCGCACGCGACCTCGCATCTGCTGCTCCCCGAGGACCCCCGGCTGCTCACGAGGGACGGCCCGTTGGTCCTCGTCGACGACGAGTTCTCCACCGGGAACACGGTCCTCAACACCATCCGCGCGCTGCACGAGCTCTTCCCGCGCGAGCGGTACGTCATCGTGGCGCTCGTCGACATGCGCTCCCCGCAGGACCAGGGCCGCCTGGCCGACTTCGCCCGGGAGATCGGCGCACGGGTCGACCTGATCACGATGGCGTCCGGCACGGTGAGCCTGCCCGACGGGGTCTTGGAGAAGGGGCAGGCACTGGTGGAGGAGTACGAGGCCGCCGCCCTGCCCGCCCCGCGCCGGGAGGGCGGCTCGGTCACCCGGGTCGACCTCGGCTGGCCCGCCGGAGTGCCGGACGGCGGGCGCCACGGGTTCACCCCGGAGCACCGGGCAGTCCTGGATGCCGCGCTGCCGGGGATGGCGGGGCGCGTCGCCGAAGCGCTGGCGGCGACGCCGACACCGGCACTGGGCCCGGCACCGGACCCGGACCCGAACCCGGACTCCGACCCGGAGGCTTCCGGCGCGCTCCCGCGCCGCGTTCTCGTCCTCGGGTTCGAAGAGCTGATGTACGCGCCGCTGGCCCTCGGGTCGGCACTGGAGGCACGCCTCGGCGCCGACGCGACGGACGTGCGGTACTCCACCACCACGCGCTCACCCGTCCTCGCCGTCGATGACCCCGGCTACGCCATCCGCAGCCGCCTCGTCTTCCCCGCGCACGACGCGCCCGCCGACGGACCCGGCGAGCGGTACGCGTACAACGTCGCGGGCGGCGGCTTCGACGCGATCGTCATCGTGGTCGACTCCGTGGGCGACCGCCCCGAACTCCACGCTCCCGACGGCCTGTTGGCGCAGCTCGCCGCGCACACCCCTCAGGTGCTGCTCGCCGTCGTGCCCTCGTACGTCCCCGAGTGTGTCCCTGAGCGCGTATCCGAGTACGTCCCCGAAAGGCCCTCCATGCTGCCCGAGCCCCTTCGCGGCCCCGCCTTCTCCTCGTACGCCCCCGAAGACGTCGGCTGGCTGCTCCAGGACCTCTCGGACGTACGCCTTGAGGCGCCCACCGAGGAGCGCGAGGAGGCGATACAGAGCGGTGGCGCGCACTACGCCGAGTCGCTGCCGGTCGAGTACCAGCCGAGCCCGCAGTACCAGGAGCTGTTCCGAGCGGCGCTCGGCACCTCCGCTGCGCGAATCGCGCAGGCCGTCGGCACCGTCACCGAGACCGTGCTCGCCGAGCGGTCTCCCCGCCCCGTCCTCGTCTCGCTGGCCCGCGCGGGCACACCCGTCGGCGTACTGATGCGCCGCTGGGCCAAGGACCGGGACGGCCTGGACCTGCCGCACTACGCCGTGTCGATCGTGCGCGGCCGTGGCATCGACGCCAACGCGCTGCGGTGGCTCGCCGCCCACCACGACCCGGCGGACGTCGTCTTCGTCGACGGCTGGACGGGCAAGGGGGCGATCACGCGCGAACTCGCCGACGCGGTAAGGGAGTTCGAGGAGTCCGGCGGGGCCGTCGGCTTCAACCCGGAGATCGCCGTGCTCGCCGACCCCGGCTCCTGCGTCCGGACGTACGGCACCCGCGAGGACTTCCTCATCCCCTCCGCCTGCCTCAACTCGACGGTCTCCGGGCTGATATCGCGCACCGTCCTGCGCGCGGACCTGGTCGGACCCGATGACTTCCACGGCGCGAAGTTCTACCGCGAGCTCGCCGACGGTGATGTCTCCCTCGACTTCATCGACGCCGTCGCGGCCCGCTTCGGCGAGGTGACGGATGCCGTCGACGCCCAGGTCAAGGAGCTGCTCTCGGCGGACAGGGCGCCGACCTGGGAGGGCTGGGCCGCCGTCGAGCGGATCAGTGAGGATTACGGCATCCACGACGTGAACCTGGTCAAGCCGGGCGTCGGCGAGACGACGCGCGTCCTCCTTCGCCGCGTTCCCTGGAAGATCCTGGCGCGTGCGGGGGCGGGGGCCGACCTCGATCACGTACGACTCCTGGCGGAGCAGCGTGGCGTACCGGTCGAGGAAGTGGACGAACTCCCTTACACCTGCGTCGGGTTGATCCACCCGCAGTACACGCGCGGAGCCACCGGCACGGACGGCAAGGCGGTGGCCTCCAAGTGAGCGCAGAGGTGAGTGCAGAGGCGAGTGCGGAAGTGAGCGCAGAGGCGAGTGCACGAGCGAGTGCCCGAGTGAGCGCATCCCGGCCGGTGCTGGTCGCGAGCGACCTCGACCGCACCCTCATCTACTCCGCCGCCGCCCTCGGCCTGACCATGCCCGACGCCGACGCGCCGCGCCTGCTCTGCGTCGAGGTGTACGAGAGCAAGCCGCTGTCGTACGTCACCGAGACCGCCGCCGGACTCCTCGACGAGGTGGGCCGCGGAACGGTCTTCGTGCCGACGACCACGCGTACGCGCGAGCAGTACGGCCGCATTCATCTGCCGGGCCCCGCACCGAAGTTCGCGATCTGCGCCAACGGCGGGCATCTGCTGGTCGACGGGGTGTCCGACCCCGAGTGGCGGGCGGGCGTCGGCCGCACGCTCGCCGCCGAGTGCGCCTCGCTCGACGAGGTCCGCGCACACATGGTGCGCACCGCCGACCCGGCGTGGCTCCTGAAGGAGCGGGTGGCCGAGGATCTCTTCGCCTATCTCGTCGTCGACCGCGCCCTGCTGCCGGAGGGGTGGGTCAAGGAGCTCGCCGGGTGGGCGGACGGCCGCGGCTGGACCGTCTCCTTGCAGGGCCGCAAGATCTACGCGGTGCCGAAGCCGCTGACGAAGAGCGCGGCGATGCGCGAGGTGGCCCGCCGTATCGACGCGGAGGAGATCCTCGCCGCCGGTGACTCGCTGCTCGACGCCGATCTGCTGCTCGCCGCCGACCGCTCGTGGCGTCCGGGGCACGGCGAGCTGGCCGACAAGGGCTGGACGGCGCCGGGGCTCACGGTGCTGCCGGAGCGGGGTGTCGCGGCGGGGGAGGAGATTCTGCGGGGGTTCCTCGCGGCGGCGGTTCGTTGAGGACTGTCGGTGCTGTCGGTGCTGCGGGTGCTGTCAGTGCTGTCAGTGCTGTCAGTGCCGCCGGGGTGGGCGCGTTTGTGCCGAAGCCGCGCACCCCGGTTGAGCGCCTTTGCGCCGAAGCCATGCACCCCGGTTGATCCGCTGCCGCTAGCCTTGGCCCATGCCTCGATACGAGTACCGCTGCCGTTCCTGTGGCGACACCTTTGAACTGAGCCGCCCGATGGCCGAGTCCGCCGCCCCCGCGGCCTGCCCCGCCGGGCACGAGGACACGGTGAAGCTGCTGTCGACGGTGGCCGTCGGAGGCTCGGCCTCGGCGTCCGCCCCTGCACCGCGAGGCGATGGCGGCGGCGGTGGCGGCTGCTGTGGCGGGGGCTGCTGCGGCTAGCGGACCGGCGGTTCCAGAGCGCCTCGCAAGGGGCGAGGAGCAGTAAGGGGCGCGGGGCAGCAAGGGGCGCGCGGCAGCAAGAGGGGGCAGCGAGATACGCGGCTCCGCCGCGCGCGTGGACGCGACCAGCCCCTACTGGCCCGAGGGGTTCGTCACCGCGCGCGGCGCGGCCCCTCGCAGAGGCCTCACCGCGTGCCCTGCTCAGCGCTAACGCACCACAGTCCCGGGCCCCGCCCCGAGCAGCCCGAGTTCCGCACGCGTGGGTGCCCCTTCCCAGTCGCCGTGCGATGCCACGGCGAAGGCGCCCGTCGTCACGGCCCGGTCCAGGCGCCCCGCCACATCCTCACCGTCGAGCAGCGCCGACAGATACCCGGCGACGAACGCGTCCCCCGCGCCCACGGCGTCCACCGCCCGCACCGGGCGCGCCGGAGCGTGCAGTTCGCCGTCGGCGGTGTACGCGGTGGCCCCGGCGGCGCCGAGCTTGACCACGACTTCGCGGACTCCTTGGGCGAGGAGCGCCTCGGGAAGAGTGGGGTCCTCGCCCGATCCCGTCATCTCCGGTACGCACAGCGGCAGTTCGTCGTCCGACGCGATGAGGACATCGACGTACGGAATCCAGGAACGCATGACCGCGGCGGACTCCTCGTTGCTCCACAGACGCGACCGGAAATTGACGTCGAGGCAGACCGTCGTGCCGTGCTCCCTGGCCAGTTCGAGGGCGCGGCGGCAGGCGGCAAGGGCGGAGGGACCGAGGGCCGGGGTGATGCCGGTGAGGTGCAGGACGCGGGGCGCCCCGGGAACGGCGAAGGCGCGCTCGACCGCTGACGCCGTGAGGCGTGAACCGGCGGAGCCCGCGCGGTAGTAGTGCACGCGGGTCACTTCGGGCAGCCGGGGTTCGAAGAGGATCAGGCCTGTGGGCGCGTCCGGATCGCGGGTCGCGCCGCTGACGTCGACCCCCTCGGCGCGCAGCGTGCGCAGCACGAGCTCACCCGCCTCGTCATCGCCGACGGCACCCGCCCACCGCGTCGCGTGGCCGAGCCGGGCGAGGCCGATGGCCACGTTCGACTCGGCGCCCGCGATGGACACGTCCATCGAACCGCCCAGCTTCAGCGGCCCGCTGCCGCGCAGGGCGACCATGGTCTCGCCCAGGGTGAGGACGGTGGCGGCCTCCTGAACACTTGCCGTGGTGGCGCTCATCGACCCGCCCCCGCGACCGCCACGAATCGCGCCGCGCGCTTGCGCAGCGCGTCCAGGTCCCCGCCGTCCGCCGCGTCCCCGATGAGCGGGGAACCGACACCCACGGCGACCGCGCCGAGCGCCAGGTACTCCTCGGCGGCGGCCGCGTCCACGCCGCCCACCGGTACGAAGGGCAGGTCGGGGAAGGGGGCCCGCAGCGCCTTGAGATAGGCGGGGCCGCCCATCGCCGAAGCGGGGAAGATCTTCAGCGCGGTCGCGCCTGCCGCGCTCGCCGCGATCACGTCGGTGGGGGTCAGGACCCCGGCGGCGACGGGCAGTTCGCGCCGTACGGCCTCATCCACTCCGGCCCCGAGGCCCGGCGTCACGATGAGATTGGCCCCCGCCTCCGAGGCGCGCCGCGCGTCGTCCGCCGTGAGGACCGTGCCCGCGCCCAGCCAGGCCTCGTCGCCGATCTCGGCGCGCGCCCGGCGCAGGACGCCCAGGGTGTCGGCGCCGCTGAGGGACACCTCGACGAGCGGCACGCCCGACTCGACGAGTGCCATGACCGTCCGGAAGGAGGCCTCCGCGTCGGTGCCGCGCACGATGGCGACCAGGCGCCGGGTCCGCAGGTCTTTGCTGAAGGCAGTGGTGAGGTCCGACATGCCCCAAGGCTCGCACAGGGCGTTCAGCGTGCCTGCTCAGGGTGCTTGCGGTGCTCGGAGTGCGCAGCGTGCTTGCGGTGCTTGCGGTCGTGCCTGCTCAGGGTGCTTGCGGCGGTGCTTCGAGGTGCTTGCGGTGCTCGGAGCGCTCAGCGTGCTGCTCGGGGTGGCGTGCCTTCCAGTACGGGTTGTCGTGCGGCAGGGCCGAGCCGACCCTCCCGTACATCCCGAAGATCATCAGCAGGATGCCCACCACGAAGCTGAACAGGACGTTCGGCATGCGGAAGGCGAGGAAGTTGAGGCCGGTGTCGAGGAGGGCGAGGTTGACGAAGCCGCTGAGGATGAAGGCGCAGCCCAGCACCATGTTGAGCGTCGAGGCGAAGTTGCCGCCGATCACCATGCCGACGAAAAGGAGCAGCCCGACGCAGATCGACAGGACGCTGAGCGCGCCGTTGGTGTTCAGACCGGCGACGGTGTCGCCCCCGGTGTCGAAGAAGCCGATCTTGTCGATCAGGCCGAGGATGCCGAACGCGAGCAGGACGAGCCCCATGAGACCCGCGCCGACGCGGTAGACCGTGCTGAGGCGGTGGTCGACGGGCAGGTGCTCGTTCAGCGTGACGTGCCGCCTGGGCCGCTTCGGCCCTGTCTGAAGTACATGCGTGGCCATGTCCGCCTCCCTTGGGTATGCGCGGTGGCCTCTTCTGTACGTTGTCACTTCTGTATGTTCTTACTGCTGACGCCCGCGTCCGGAGACGTCGGCGTACGTAACTCCAGGATCCGCCCGCGGGCCCCGGACCGCCAGCAGAGGCACTCGAACCAGCCGCCCCTAGGCCTCTGGACCCCTCTGGCCCTCCCCCCTAGCCTTTCGGCCCTAGGCCCCCTGCCCCCGCTCCTCCCGGATCTGGCCGACCACCCGCGCCACCGTCTGCCGCACGGCTTCGGTCTCGGTCAGGAAGTGCCAGTAGTCCGGGTGGCGGCCCTCCAGGGAGGCCACCGCGCGGTCCAGGCGGGCGACGGACTCGTCGAGCGGGCGGGCGTGCCGCTGCTCCGGGGTCTGGCGCCCCGCCATGGCCAGGCGCTGGGCGTCGCGGATCGCGAAGCGGGTGCGCTCGATCTCCTGCTGAGGGTCCTTCGAGACCGCGTTGAGCCGCTGCAACCGGTCGCCGGCGGCCGATACCGCCTCGTCCGTCGAGTTCAGCAGAGCGCGGACCGTGGAGAGCCGGGCGGTGGCGTCCGGCCAGCGCTGCTCTTCGCGCGCCTGCCGGGCCTCCTTGAGCTTGGCCTCGGCCTGCCGTACGTTCTCCGCGGCCTCGTCCGGCACGCGCTGCAGGTCCTGCCAGCAGGCGGCCGTGAAACGCCGCCGCAGCTCGCTGAGGACCGGGTCGACCTGGCCGCTGCGGGTGGTGAGCGCCTGCGCGCGCGTACGCAGCGAGACGAGGCGGCGGTCTATCTCGGCGGCCCGCTCCGGCAGCTGCTCGGCCTCGGCCCGCACGGCTTCGGCGTCCCGAAGGACGCGGTCGGCCCGCTGCAGCGTTTCCGGCACGCCGTGCTGACCGGCCCCTTGATTGAGCTTGGTCAGCTCTGGGCCGAGCGCGGCGAGGCGTGCGGCGAGGTCGTCGGCCTTGAGCCCGGCCTCTCGTACGGCATCGAGGGCGTTGCTGGCGGCCAGGAGGGTCTGGCGGGCGCGCTCGACGGCGGGGGCGAGCCGGGCGAGCTGCGTCTCCGCCTTGTCGAGCAGGGGCCCGAGTCCCTGCTGGAACCGCTCCAGGTCGCCCCTGGCCTTGTCCAGCTCGCCCTTGGCCTGGGTGAGCTCGGTGCGTGCGCGGGCGGCGACGGAGGCCTCGAGGTCATCGCGGTCGAGGTCGTGCGCGTCCACCGCGTTGATGTACTGACTGCTGGCCTCGTCGATGCGCCGCCCGATGGCCTCGAAGTCGGAGACCGTCCGCTGCGCGGCGGGCGTGGAGTCGACGGCGACGATGGTCTCGATGGAGATCCGCAGATCGCGCTGGGCGGTGTCCAACTCGTAAAAGGCAGCGGCCGCCGCGTCCTTGGCGGCTTGCGCGTCGGCCCGCATGCTCTCTCCGCGCCCGCCGAACCACCGCCGGGTGCCGCCACCGGCGAAGGCGGAGGGAAGGGCGAGGGCGAGGAGGGGGAGGGGCAGGAGGGCGAGCGCCACGGCATCGCGGAGAGGGGACGGGCGGCGCGGGCGGCGCCGACGGTTCTGGTCTTTCTGGGGGTCCTGGTGGTGCTGGGGGCCCTGGAGGTTCTGCCGGTCGTCCGTGGGGTGAGGCGGCCGCACGCTCCCGCAGCGACGTACATCCTCATCCGGCACCAGCACCACTGAACCGCTGGACGTAACCGGTGTGTACGGCTGCGAAGGTGTCGCCGTCACTATCCCTCTCCCGTGCTGTCATCCGCCTTGCCCGGTGTCACATTCTCCCACCGGTTAATGACGAATACACGGGCCGGTTAGTTCGCGCTGCGCACGGTGACTTTGCCGTCTTCGCTACGGGCGGACACCAGGTGCGGACCACCACTGCCACGGGGAACGGAAACATCAACGGTCCATACGGGTTTGCGGGGCGGGGCCACAGGCAGGGTAGGCTGTCGAAACATCCCGGGCGCGTAGCTCAGTGGTAGAGCGCTGCCCTTACAAGGCAGATGTCGGCGGTTCGAAACCGTCCGCGCCCACAGAAGTAACCCGCTAGTAAGCGGTACGAACGGCCCCCCAAGCTTGATCAGTTGGGGGGCCGTTTTCATGCGCGAGGCCACATCGAAGCCACACTCCTCGCCGATCATGAGATCGACGTCACTCGTACGGGGGTATGGGGCAGACCAGGGCCACGCATGGAGTCGCTCATGACGAGGGCTGATGTGTCTCCCCACGCGTGCCAGACACGTGCTCGTCCACTCCTGGGGTGCTCCGGCGGGGAGGCCGGGCCCGCAGGCTAC
Source organism: Streptomyces sp. NPDC031274 (assembly GCF_055570235.1). Taxonomy (NCBI): domain Bacteria; kingdom Bacillati; phylum Actinomycetota; class Actinomycetes; order Kitasatosporales; family Streptomycetaceae; genus Streptomyces; species Streptomyces sp. NPDC031274. Next base: position 531,075 of record NZ_JBVIHP010000003.1, read on the forward strand.
GGCCCCCGTCGCACAACTCGGCGGGGCCGTACGAACGAACTGGACCGCCCCGCCCCGCAAATGGGGGTGGGGCGGCTTGCTCTGACCGAGTCAGAGTGGTGGGTGGCTGGATGAGGCGGACAGGTGAACACCTCCTACCGCCCCCCTCCCGCGACACCTGCCCCCGAGAGGGCCGGTCGCGAGTGAGCCCACTCGGGGTCTGGAGGTGGAGGTGTATGCCAGCCGCATGCATCAGATCCGATAGGGAGCGCTCTCGCAAGGGGCATGTACTCGATCACTCGAACGAGTGTCTTATTCGAACGGGCTCCTCATCGCCGACGCTCTCGACATGCCGCTCCGCGGCCCCGTCTACCCGGACCCCGGGCGGCACGTCACCTCTCGCGCAGCGTCCCGCGCTGCCCGCAGAGGCTCGCTCTCCTGCGCCCTCGGGCGATGGCACTTGCAGGGACACCAGACCCCGGGCACGGTGACTGCCTGGCCCCCCTTGACGGCACGCGTGGTCGAGAGATCGCAGGTGTGAGGCTGGGAGGTGTCCCCGGAGAGGAGCTGGAGCAGGCGCGGGCCACACGGCAGCACCTCTTCCCCTGTCATCGCCGCACCAGCTTCAAGGCCAGCCGCAGCACAACGCCTTCGTCGCAGAGGGCCGGGTCGTCGGCGCACTGCATGCAGCTCTGCGTGTGGTCGAGCAGCGTCCGGTACGCGTGCCGGACGGCGCAGGGGCGGCAGGCGCGCGGGAACCAGTGGGTGAGCGTTCCGTGGGCCGCTGCCTCCCGTGTGCCGAGGTCGATGGCCGTCGTGTTGTTCAGGGTGACGGCGCACCACACGCAGGCACGGCCGCGTACTTGCTGCTCGGACAGCCCGCCCGGGTCCGGTACTTGGACTGGCGGCGCCTGGAGTGTGCTTCTCGGTCCGCTTACCGCGCCGGATGCTGGGCCCGTACTCTCGGCCATGTCGACTCCCGTTGGTCGGCCATGCCCCGGGGCCGTTCACGCGGTCGCCGGGGTGTTGTCCACCTCATGTAATCGACGTGCCACATAGGGTGACAGGGGTGTGGCGTCCCACTTTCGCGACGCTAATCGCTGACGCCCAGGAATTCGGCCAACGAGTGCAGCCCCGGGGGATGGTTGGGGAGCGCCCACAGATCACGAACGATGGCCACGGCCAGCGTGTGGTGTTGCATCCACGTCGGCGCCACACGGCGCAGCGACTCCAGGGCCTTCACCGCACCAGCCGCGTCGCTCAGATCCGTGTGGGCTCGGGCCACGTCCAGCAGTAGCCACGTCCGCCAGGACGGCGGGGTGTCCTTGCTCAGCCGCATCCCCTTCGCGAGGGCCAGCGCCTCCTCGGGGTGCCCGTACTGCACGGCCAGGCGGACGCGCTCGATGCGCACCGACGACGGGCTGAACACGCTGACCATGCGGCTGTCACTGCCCTGCGGCAGCTTGGCCACACGAGCCGACTCCTTCTCGGCGCGCTCCATCAACGCAGCTGCTCGCTCGTAGTCGTTGCTGCGCGCGGCCGACGTGGCGGCCGACATCGTCAGTGCACCCCAGACCTTCAGGCCATCAGCCGTGCCCGTGTGCCCGTTGTCCTCGATGTCACCAGCCGTGTGCAGGGCGATACTCAGGGCGTCGCCGAGGCGGCCCTGCCGTTGGTAGGTCCACGCAACAGAGTTGACGATCATGGCGCGTAGCAGGGGGTCGGAGGAACGGCCCGCGGCGTCTATAGCGCGCTCCAGGCTGATCAGGGCGAGGTCCGTTTTCCCCATGCGCACCGCGACGTGCCCGGCCAATTGGAGGGACTTGCCCAGCGCTGCGAATCCGGCGCCTTGGTCCGTGCTGTCGGGCGCGACCGTGGCGGCGCGCGCATCCGAGATCAAGTCGGGCAGCGCCTTCATCACGGTGTCGAACTCGGCGGAGTGATACTGCGTCCAGCCGTCCGCGATCTGCTCGCGCAGGTCGGGCAGCGAGAAGTTGGGCCCTGGCGGCTCTGGAGGGGCCACCCAGAGCGCCGGCATGATGGCCCGCCGTACCGCCACGAACTGCGGCCCGTCGTTCTCTCCTGTCGAGACGGCAGGAGGGTCTCCCAGAAGGGTCGTGAGCTCCACGCCCAGACCGTTCGCCAGGGCGTGAAGTGTAGGCAAGCGCGCCGAGTGCTTCCGTCGCTGCTCAAGCTGCCGGATCACGTCTACAGACACGTCGGAGCGCTCGGCCAGTTCCTCCTGCGTCAGGGAGGCCAGGCGGCGCAGGCGGCGGAGAGTTCGCCCCAGGTCGTCGTTTGCCACGCTGTCACGGTACGCGCCAGGGGTGGCGGGGGAGAGTGCACGTCTGGCGGCAGGACTCTCCAGGCGTGACGAAAGGCCCCCACAGCCCGGAGGCGTTGGGGCTCACGCATGTTCACGGGCACTGTCGGCGGAACGGGTCCAAAGCAGCTTGCGGTGAGTCGTCACCGCCACCGTCATCAGGGGCACTGCCGCGGCGGCAGACAAGAGCATCAGGGTCGTCGGGCGGGACTTGAGGCTGCGGCTGCCTGCTCACGCCAAGTACCTAGTGAAGGTGCGCAGTGGAGAGGGACCAGAGGATGTCCCTGACTTCACACCGGGTAAGGGCGTGTACACCGTGCACGTCAAGTGCTCCGGCGCCAGGACAGTGACGGTAGTTGAAAGGGAGAATCCAAAGGACGACCCCACCACCATCAAGTGCAGCAGCCCCGTGACCATCGGGCGGGTCTACGGTGACCCGGTGAAGCAGAAGCTGGCCATCCAGGCAGCTGACGGCGCTCGTTGGACCCTCGCGGTCGTCGATGGAGAGCGCGCCTTCTGAGCGTCGCGCGTTAGCTCTGGTGGGGGAGTGGTCTCCTTGCCAACCGAATGAACGAAGGCCCCACTGGGTACTCCGGCGGGGCCTCATGCCGGGGGCGACCCGGCGCGAGCTTCCAGTGTGGCAGTGACGACCGGTGCGCGTCCCAGTCGAGCGGTACCTCAACCTGCTTGATATTGCCGCTCGTCGACAGCTCCGCATGGATCGAGCTGTCACCGGTGCGGTCCTTCTTGAGTTGCTTGATGTACGCGCGGTCGCTGCGCGCCTTCTTGGTCTTCGTCTTGTTGGCGTCGATCGTCGCCTTCGCATCTCGGTGATCGAGTCGTACGCGGCGGATATCGGCGGCTGGGTTGAGTCCGAAGATCCGGTGCATCCATGTGCGCTTCGTGGGCTTCTTGTCCGGGTCGAACGTCACCATGGCGTCCCCCTCTCGCCTGCTCGGAGGGTGCTGCCGAGGCCGCGTAGTGGCACCCCTTCAGTAACTGGCGGTGCGATCGAAGCTCGTGATGTTGAGCTTGATGCTCTGCGTGCTCTTGAGCGTTGTGGGGAATTCGCCGGTCGCGGTCTGACCTGGCTGTACGTCGGTCTCCAGTTGAGAGCTGTTCTCCACGCGGGTTCCGTCGGCGTTCACCGCCTCCCAGTCCCATGTGTAGTTGGACTTTTCGCCACTGTTGTTCTTGACCGTCCATACGACCCAGATGTCGGTGAACCCGGCCTGTGAACGGTCGTCGAACTGGAAGCGGACGAGGTCGGCCCGTTCGCTCTTGCTCTGCGATTCCTGCTCCTTCTTCGGTGGCGCCGTTTTCGAGGCGGTCTTCTCCTTCGGCGCAGGCGTGCTGCTGTCGTCGCTGCTGCACCCGGCAGTAAGGGTGAGGCTTGCGATGCTGACCGCAGCGACGAGTGCTGATGAGATCCGGCGGAATTTGTTGCTCATGGCGGCCTCCCTGCCTCTCCTATCGTGCGCCTTATTTATCCCTTATGTCCATCAAGGGCGAGGTGGGAGGTCGAGGGGGCTAATGGGATCTATGCAGGCCAGAGACATAGACTCGAACACATGACCGGCTCGGCTCCACTTGCCCGCCTCGACCCGCTGCGCTTCCTTGAACGCGTCTAGGGGTGGGACCTCGCGCGTACCCGATCACGGGCGAGGAGCGGAGCCAGGCCGAGCGGATCCGCGGCGAGCAGGCGCGGCCCCCGGCCTCGGACTGGCTCACCGAACAGGGCCTTGACGGCGGGGCCGCGGTGTACGTCCACGTCGGCGGCTGCCACATTGCAGGCAAGCGATCCCGCGGCGTCCCCCAAGGACCAGGCGTGTCGAGTTCTGTACGAGGCGGTCGACGCCTGCCCTCACTGCCGCCCGGACGCCGAGCTTGGCGTGCTGGACTAGGGCCTGTTCATCACCAGAAGTCCACGGTCGAGGCTGTGTGGGGTCGGCTCCTTGCTGACCAATTCCGAGACATGCCCAGCCTGCTCAGGAGATGGTCGCGCCGAATGTGGTGAGACAGGCGGAGAAGGCCGCTGCAGTAGGTGCGCAGAAGCCCTGATGTTCTCGGCTTGAATCCAGCGCGGCGAAGGCGCTCGCCTGGTTCCCCGCAGTGGGCGCCTATGCGTGGGCGTTCAGAGATCAGAGTGGCGGCGGCGTAATTTCACCCAAAGAAGTAGCCGCAGCCTGCACACCTGAACAGCTATCACCGTAGCGGGTTCGGTCTCTACGGAAGGGCGCTCGACCTGGGGAAGGAGACGAGGAACCAGATCGCGAGAGGTATCAGTGCGAAGAGGACAAACGCGGCGAGAACTTTTGCCCATGTTGCTGACTTGCCGGGCTCCTGGGTTGGCATGGGTCCAGCCTGGCTTGGATCGGGCAGGTGGAAGGCCCGGTTGATGCGTCTGTGACAGCCGGTCACGCGGCGACGAGCCCGCCCTCCGTCCAGCCCCGTCCGCACCCTGTGCAGTACGAACTCGCAGTAGATCGAACCGACTTGGGTGGAGCCTGCTGGTGCGAGGAGCCGGTCGACCTGCCTCCTCGCGTACCGCTGCAGCGAAGGAGCGAGCAGGTGATCAAGCATGGGGCGTAGGGCAGCAGACAATCCAAGGCAGGTCCACAGCAAGATCTGCGGATGCGTGTTGTGCATCGAGGAGTACCCACCCGCGAAGTACGGCGAGCGCCGCAGCCGATGCGATTGCATCGGGTCGTGGCAGGGCCGCTACCGGGACCCCACCGGGAAGCAGAAGGCCAAGAACTACCCCATCGACAAAGGAGGTAAGAAGGCCGCTGAGGAGTTCCCCGACCGCACACGCACCGAGGTGCGAGCACGGACCTGCCAGGACCCCGCACGCAGGCCGGCGTCGCCAGGTAGTGATCCCCGAGACGAGGCGGCCGGAGTGGTAGCCGCGGCCGTACGAGTACCGCCATGGCGTCACCACGCGCCTGCATCACGCGGGGGTGGAGGAGGTCTACGCGCAGCGGTTCCTCGGGCAGAAGCGCTGGGGCAGGGGCACGTGGATCTACACGCACCAGAGTGAGGGTGCTCAGGAGGCTGTGCGTACGGCTCTGATGCGAGGGAAGTGGACTCCGCGCCGTTCAGTGATCCACTGCCGATGGAGTCCACGGAGAGTCCACAAAGCCCCCTCGATCACGTCAGGCGAGACTCGGCGAATCCAGATGCGGTCCATGATCCGGGGTCACCACGCCACCTGATCGGGTTCGGCGGGTCTCGGCGAAGCTGGATCTTGGGGCCTAAGCCCTTACAAGGCAGATGTCGGCGGTTCGAAACCGTCCGCGCCCACCGAGGACAAGTAGCAGGTGACTGCCTGCTTTTGACCCCCCAGCCGTGATCGGCTGGGGGGTTTCTTCGTGGTTGTGGTTGTGGTCGAAGGGTGAGGTGAGGCGTCGTGTGCCGAGTCTGAACAGGGATCGGCGGCACTCACGAAGGGGCGTTCACGTCTCTATCTGAGGGCCGGGAGCGCACTGTGACGCAGAGTGACTGTTGTCCGTTGTCCCGATGCTGCCGTCCTTCAGCTGGGCCCGGAGTTCATCGATCTCCAGCTGCATGGATTTCATCTGCTGGTGGGTGTCGAAGAGGTAGCGGACCTTGGTGCGCAGGGTCAGCGGATCGATGGGCTTGAGGGCGACGTCGGCCACGCCGAGCAGGAAGGCCGTCGACGCTATGTCGCGGCTGACGTCGAAGCCGGTCAGCAAGATGATGGGGATGGACCGCGTCTGGTCCAGTCGGCGTACATAGCGCACGACGTCGAGACCGCTCACGCCCGGCATGCGCACGTCGAGCAGGATGAGCCCGACGTTCCCGCGCAGGACCATCCTGAGGGCGTCGTCGCCGTTGGTCGCGCTCACCATCGGGTAGCCGAGAGGGGCCAACGCGCTCTCCAACGCGAACAGGGTGTCCTTGTGGTCGTCGACTACGAGGATCACGGAGTTGGTAGGCATGGACTCGAGCCCCCTCTGTCCGTAACCACGCTATGCCGATGCCGAGTTGCAGTATCCATTCGTCACCACACGGGCGGTACCTAAGTGCATGACGGCAGTATCAACGGCAACAGAGGAAGCGCCCATTCCAGCCGTGGGCGGAAGCGGCCGTCCACGGGCGGCGGCGGACCGCGGCAGGGCGTCGCGCAGGTCAGCTCGTGCTCTTCGGCTCGGCGGCGGGCTGTTCTCGCCGACCCGCCTCCGGGGGAGTTCCTCCAGTGGCGGGGCGGAGGAAGCGTGCATAGAACGGGAGACACGTACACCTGCGGGGTGAGGACGCCCCGCTGAAATGGAGAACGAAAATGGCCGCTGAGTCATTCTCTGCCGCGGGGGACATATCCGGAACCGACGAGCCGCTGGTCTCGACGTCGGTTCACTGGGGGACCGTGCAGCTCGGCGCCCCGCCCCTCGATCAGCCTGCTCTGCGGCCGCACGCGGAGGACCTCGCCCCCGACCAGGTCGGCCACGACACCGGCCAGGTGGCCCACGGCGCCGACCAGGTCGCCCACGGCACCGGCCGAGGCGCCGATGACGTGCCCCCGGAACAGGTCGCGCCCGGCGCCGACGACGACGCCGTGGAAGAGCTCATACGCGTCGCCGTGGTGTCCAGGCCCCTGGATGACGTCGTCGACCTCGTCACCCTCCTGGAGCAGTCACCTGACGGCATGCCGACCGCCGCCTCGGTGCTCCGCCTGGCCGCCGTCGCCCGCTCTGTCGACGACGTCACCCAGCTGGTGGAACTGCTCGGCCCGCCGCAACACCCCGCCGAGCACATGGATGAGGCCATTCGGCACGCCGCCGAAGAACGGCCTATTCCGGAGGTCAGCCGTCTCGTTCACCTGCTGTCCCGCCCCCCTCACGACCCGCACAGCGGCGCCGAGGCGGTACACGCCGCGGGTACGACCAGGTCTGTCGAGGATCTGATGCAGCTGATCGGCAGCCTGAGGGAGCAGAAGGAACACGAGCAGCACGAGCAGCACGAGGGACACGGGGAACACGAGGGGCGTAGGGGAGACGGCGGAGCCGTGGACGCCGACGGCGTCGGGGCCGGGACTCCGGCCGCGCCGATCGCTTCGCCCGCCGAGGCCGGCCACCCCTCATCCGTCCCGGCCGCCGCGGCCACGCACGCACAGGGCAAGACGGTCCTGGCGTGGCTGCGCCGCACGGCAGGCGTCCTTCTTCTGCTCTGCGCGGCGGCTCACTTCCCGCTGAACTGGTCGGACGCGTCCACCATCGGCGTATCCGCCGCGCTCGGCGTCGTCGCCGTCTGTGCCGTGACGGGCCTGGCACTGTGCCTGAGCGGATCGCCGATCGTCGCCGTGGCGAGCACCTTGGTGGCCGGTGCGCTGACCGTCAGCCACCTCGTGGGTGATCGGATCGACTCCACGACGCTCTCCTACGTGCTGCGGCCCGACGGGGTGACGGCACCGATTCCGGCCCTGTCGGCGGTGGCCGCCGCGCTGGCCTCACTGCTGGTCGTGGCGCTCACGGTGGCCGGTCTCAGGGCCGCGGCCAACCGGAGCGCCAAGCTGTAGGACAGGCCGCGGGACAAGCGCGGGACAAGCTGTGGGAAGAGACCGGGTGGCCCGGCAGGACACTGCTCCTGCCGGGCCACCCGGCTTCGGCGATGACCGCCGGAAGGAGCAGGGCCTCAGGACATCGATCGGGTGGTCGGCCAGAACCTTGGCGATCACGGGAGAGTTGGGGAATTCGGCAAGGGCTGTGTGAGTGTCCGACCTGTGGATGCTCCGGGCGTACGACCGTCGTGCTGCCGCCGGGCCCTGCCGGAAGGGATCCACCTCGTGAAGATCGCCAAGGCTGCCGCTGGTGTCGTCGGTGTCGGGCTCGCCCTGGGGGCCGTTTCTCCCGCGTTCGCCGCGCCGCAGCCGCCTGCCGACGGTGGGGCGCAGCTGCTCGACTCCGTCATGAGGACGACGGAGGAATCGACGCGAGACCCGCAGGGGACTCTCGGCGGGGCCGACGTCGACGAGAAGACCGGCGAGCTGACGGCGGACAACCCCGCGGCTGCCACGTCCGTGGTCGACGACGCGGCCCTGGGAGCGGTCTCGATGCTCGGGGGGCTTCCCGCGGGTGCGCCGACCAGCTGACCGAAGCTGACCCGTCGGGGGCGGTGTTCAGGCTGACCCGACGGGGGCGGTGTTCAGAGGGTGGTGCACCCCGTGGCCGTGGTGGCCGTGGTGGCCGTGGCAGGGGTGCACCGTGGTGGGGCGACAGCTAGCACTCCATCTTCCAGGTGTGGGAGTCGCCGCTGTCGTTGGCCCAGCCGCTGGGAGTGGCGATCTCCTGGCTGGGGCCCAGGCAGACCGTGCCGAAGCCGACAAGGCCCGGGTTCTCGTAGACCTGGACGTGGTCCTTGATGCCGGGGCCGGAGATGCCGTGGTTGGCCCAGGAGGAGTCCTGGTCCTGGATGGGGTCCTCCCAGTCGTGGTCGTCGCCCGACCAGTTCGTGCGCTGGCCGCCGAAGTTCGCGTCCGTCCAGGCGCAGAACTGGCCGCTCGGGCACGAGGCGGCCTGGGCCGTGGCCGACGAGGCCACGGCGGTGCCGAGTGTCAGGAGCGTGGCGGCGAGCAGGGCCATGGGCTTGTGACTACTGATCATGATGCGTGCTTCTCTCTCTGCTGCTGAGCGGTGAGTCGGGTCGTGGCCTGGTGCAGGGCGTGCGTGTGCAGGGTTCGCCAGTCGGCCAGTTCCTGCCGGTGCTCGGCGCGGACCGACGTGAGGGTGCGGTGGCGGTACGCCGCCTCCGGCCTGAGGTTGTTGGCGATCGTGGAGACCTCGAACCAGCGCCGTTGGTCGCCGTAGAGCGTGCGTTGTGCCGCGGCGAGGCAGCCGTCCGTGTGGGCGCGCACGGTGTAGCCGGTGGCGAGTTTGAGGGAGAGTTCCGTGCGGCCCGTGCCGAACAGGGCTGCTGCCGTGCGCTCCTGGGCACGGGCGTGGGCCTGGGCCTGGGCCTGGGCTGATTGTTCGCCTGGGTTGCGGGGGGCGCCGGCGCTGTCGTTGTCGTTGCCGTGGTGCGGGCGTGGTGGCGTGAGGCCCTGCCTCTTCAAGCAGTCGTCCGTCAGCTGTTGTTGGGCCGACCTGATGACGTCGTCGGGTGGGAGCGCGGGGGCTGTGGGCGACTGCGCGCACGCGCTCAGGAGGAGTAGGGAGGGTGAGAGGAACAGCGCGGCCAGGAGTGGCCATGGGCGGTGGGGCATCTACGTACGTCAGCCCTGCTCGCAGCCCATGGTTGTATCGCTCACGCCGTCCAGCTTGGTGGCCCACGCCGTCCAGTTCTCGTCGTAGTCGCCCGGGCGGATCTCGCGGTAGAGGCAGCCGGATCCAGGGCCGAAACTGATGGCGTAGACAGTGCCGTTGACCCGCGACTCGAAGGAGTAGGCGTGGCGCTGTGTGCCGTTCTCGGCCTCCGCGTAGCCGGGCGGGCCGTAGCACCAGGCCTGGCCCATCATGCCGGGCTCGGTCCAGAAGCAGACCTGCCCGGGGGGCGTCGCGACGCTCGGTCGGGTGGCGTGGGGTTCGGCGGTGGCCGAAGGGGCGACCGCGGTCAGAAGGGCCGCGAAGGCGGCGGTGACTACGGCGGTTCCGAAGCGCATACGAGTGAACTCCCGGGGCTGGTCGATGCGTTGTGCATGACCTCAATCCCCAGCGTTTGCGCAGGTAAGCGCGCTGTCACCCGGAATGATTACTAGTAGTACCGGCGGTGCGGCCGCCCGATGACGACCGCACCGCTCGACATTGGCTCAGCATTCGCTCAACGCCGGATCGGCGCCGGATCGGCACCCCGTCGGCATCCCGGCCAGCGCCCTGATCAGCGACTCGAATCAGCGACTCGAATCAGGATGCGTCCGGCGGTACCTGCGGTCCCAGCGCTCCAGGCGTTCCTTCCGGATGCGGTAGTCGCGGTAGGTCTTGGGGAGACCACCACCGCCACCACCGCCACCTCCGGCACCACCGCTTCCGCCCGCGCCGGGCCCGCTGCTGCTGCTCTTTCCCGAGCCCCCGCGGTCGTACTGCTGGATCATGAAGAAGATGAGCGCCGCGGCGGCCAGCCACAGAATTGGCTGGCTGAAGCCCAGGCCGATCAGCGTAAGAAGCAGGACCACCAGCAGAATATTCATGCCAGCACCTCCTCGGCCTAGCTGAGTCAACGCCCGCTGTCACTCGGTGTCAATGGCTTTCTCGTGGGCGTGTTTGAGTCGTGCGCGGGCCGCCACGGCATCCGGGCCCGTCACCTCGTCCCAGAAGCGGTGACAGGTGACGAACACCGCCAACTCCCGTTCCCGCGAGCGGAGTTTCTCTACTTCCGCTTGTTCGTCCGGGGTCCAGCCGGGGGAGGCCGGGCGCTCCACCTTGCGCCAGCCGTGGTCGTCGCTGAAGCCGTCGAGCGGCGTGACCGACCAGGGGAGCCGCTTCAGCAGGGCCAGGAGTTCGGCCCGGACCTGGTGCAGTTCCTCCTGACCCGCGAGGAGGTCGTCAGGGAAGTCGTATGCAGGGGTTGCAGGCACCCGGTAATGCTACTCCTGTTCGAATTTCGAGTGCGAGGGGTCTCGTGGAGTCTCGTGGGGTCTGGCGAGGTCTCGCGGGTTCTGGCGGCTTCTGGCGAGTTCTGGCGGGGTCCGACGGGGCCCGGCGGTGTCCGGCGCGGTCATGTGGATCTCGTGGGCGTCACGACTTCCCGCCCGCGCCGCACTCGCGGCAAGCTGTAGTCATGTGCCGAAGCATCAAGACGCTCCGTCCGCCCGCCATCCCCGAGGACGCCACCGAGGAGGAGATCCGGGCCGCCGCGCTCCAGTACGTGCGCAAGGTCTCGGGGTTCCGTGCCCCTGCGGCGCACAACCGCGAGGTCTTCGACCGCGCCGTGGACGCGGTCGCCGAAGCCACCGCCGAGCTGCTCGCCGGGATCGAGGTGCGAGGGGGCAAGCCACGGGCGGCCGAGCAGGCCGCCGAGGAGGCCCCGGCGGCTTAGCCTGACGTCACCGTGCGCGGATCCTGGTCCGCCGTCACGCCGCGCGCGTAGCGCAGTCCGCCGTCATACCGCGCGCGTAGCGCAGTCCGCCGTCACACCGTGCACGGAGTGCAGTCCGCCGTCACGCCGCGCGCGGAGCCCTAGCCCGCCGCCGCCGTGCGCGGAGCCTAGTTCGCCGCCACCGCGCGCGGCCGCCGCACCAGGAACGCCGCCCCCGCCCCCGCCGCGAACAGCGCGATCAGTGAGACGCCCGTGGCCAGCCACGTCGCGCCGAGCCACTGCCCGCCGAAGTAGCCGAGCGCGACGCTGTAGCCCGCCCAGGCCACGCCCGCGAGCGCCGACCAGGGCAGGAACTCACGCACCTTGCGGTGTGCCGCGCCCGCCGCGAGCGAGACGATCGAGCGGCCCGCCGGGGCGAAGCGCGCGACGACGACCAGGACGCCGCCGCCCCGGGCGAGCGCCGTGCCGAGTCGTTCCTGTGCGGTGGTGAGGCGGCGCGAACGGGCGATGGCGCGGTCCAGGCGCTTGTTGCCGCGCCAGGCCAGGCGGTAGACGGCCAGGTCGCCGAGTACCGAGGCGGTGGCCGCGCAGAGCAGGAGGAGCAGGATGTCGGGGACCTCGCGCGCGACGCTCCCCGCCCCCGTGCTCGCCGTGCCGGCCGCGGTCGCCGCGGTGGCCGCCGTGATGACGAGGACGCCGCTCGGCAGCACGGGCAGGACGATGTCGAAGAGCACAGAAAGTGCCACTACCGCGTAGATCCATGGGCTGCTGGTCAGTGAGCCCAGACTCTCAAGCACCGAAATTCCCCGTAACTCCCCGGTCGACGTCTTGGCTGCCGCGACGTCGCGGGGAGCGGCAGGGGCGGCTTGGTGACAGCTGTACAGCGTACGCCGCGCTCGCCGCAGGACATCCGCTGGGGGCTCATGTGTTCGCTACATCACGTTCACCCGGCTGCCGCTCTCGGCGCGGCGTACGGCGCCGAAGTCCCGTACCAACAGAGTGAGTCAACGGACGGTACGGAAGGAGCGGGACGATGGTGGCAGGAATGCTCGCCGGGGCTCTGGCGGCGGCGGTGTTCGCGGCGGGCGGCGGCGTGGTCGGCGGGGACGAGGCGCCTTGTTACCGGCAACGGGTCGGGGCGCGGTTCGCGCCGCCCACGGCCTTCATCCCCTCGTCGGCGATCACGTACGACCAGAAGCTCGTGCCCGCCGGATCCTCGATCGAGGTCGAGCAGCGCGGCGGTCCTGGCGACATGGCGGTCACGGTGCGCGTGAAGGGCCTGAAACCGGGTCACGCGTACGGCGCCCACGTGCACCAGAAGCCGTGCGGCGCCGACCCGGCCGCGGCCGGCGGGCACTACCAGCACCGCGAGGACCCGGTTCAGCCCTCGAAGGACCCGGCCTACGCCAACCCGGAGAACGAGGTCTGGCTGGACTTCACCGCGAACCCGGACGGCTCGGGCGGGGCGAGCGCCCGCCACGGCTGGGAGTTCCGTGCGGGCGGGGCCGGATCCGTCGTGCTGCACCGGGAGCAGGGCGGCGCGGGGGACCGGGTGGCGTGCTTCACGGTGCCGTTCGCTCCCGTGGCCTGAAGCTCCCGAACGTGATGGCGCCCCCTCCCGCACATACGTACGTACGTGTCGCACATTACGTACGTGTCGCACATTACGTATGTGGGAGGGGGCACCGTCACGTTCGAGCGCAAGCCGGAGCCTGGCGTCAGGCGTCAGGCGGCCACTGGCGTCCGCTCCGACGCCGTCTCGTCCTCGCGCTCGCCGCGTGAGGCGAAGAGGCGGTCGAGGCCGAGGGCGCCCGAGCCGGTGAAGACGAACAGGAGCATGGCCCAGCAGAAGATCGCGGAGGCCTCTCCGCCGTTCTGCAGCGGCCACAGGGCCTCCGGCTGGTGCACCTTGAAGTAGGCGTACGCCATCGAGCCCGACGAGATGAACGCCGCGGCGCGGGTGCCGAGGCCGAGGGCGACCAGGGCGCCGCCGACCAGCTGGATGACGGCCGCGTACCAGCCCGGCCAGGTGCCGGCGTCGATTGTGCCGCCGCCCATCGCGCCGCCGAGCACTCCGAAGAGCGACGCGGCGCCGTGGCAGGCGAAGAGCAGGCCTATGACGATGCGGAAAAGCCCGAGGGCGTAGGGCTGGGCGCTGTTGAGACGTCCAGTCATGGGGGGTCTCCTTCGGTTTTCGGGGACGGTAACCGAGCGGAGGCCCAAGGTTAGGGGTACCTAATCAATGCTTGCAAGTTCAACATCTGGCCATTCGGGGGATTCCGCTTCCCTCGCGGACGGGATCACTCCACCCGGGGAGGGGGTCTCCGCCGCTCCCGCCGCCGTCCGCAACGCGGCCCGCGCCACCGCGTCCGCGTCCGACAAGGTCACCGAGTCGACGCCGGGCCTGGCCCCCGCGGCTGTCACCCAGTGCACACCCTCCGTGGGCACTCCGAACGCGAACCTCCTTGCGTGGGAACGACCTTGACGGTCAATCAGGTGATAGGGGCGAGGTGTGACGTCGACGCCTCCGGTCTCGTAGCCGTCGACGACATGGGCGCGACACTGGCCGGTATCGAGGAGCCGCCCGAGCAGCTCGTCGGCGGTGCGCCGCACGTCCGGTTCGGGGAGCCGGGCCTCGATGACTGTGGTGACGGACACATTCGACCCCGGTACGTCGGGGGAGTGCGCGAGATACGCCCCGTCCACGGGCCGCACGTCGAGACGCGGGCCGAGCACCTCGACGACACCCGCCTCGATCAGCGCCGTCATCTCCTCGATGCGGCGCCGGGGTGGGCCGATCGAGAGGAAGGCGTTGAGGGGCGTGTACCAGCGGTCCAGGTGCTCGCGGCGTGACGCCCCGGCCAGGCCGCCGTGGTCGAGGATCAGGCGGAGTTCGTTGCGCAGATCGCGCAGCACGTCCAGGGCCGACTTCAGCGGACTCGCCACGTTTCCGAGGGCTGCCTGCGCGGTGTCCTCGCGCAGATAGGCGAGGAGCCAGGTGCGGAAGTCGTCCGGGGAGCGGAAAATATGGCCGAAGTAGGGCTGTGCAAGCCGGTCCCAGGACCACCGTGCCGCCTCGGGTATCCCGAACTCATCAAGAACCAGGTCCTCTTGAGGGCTGTGGTGCGGCGTCGCGAGGAAGGCGTCCCGCAAGTCCTTCGCCCGCTCGCCGGGTTGGGCGAGGGCGGTGTAGTAGACCGTCTCCACCTCCTTCGCGACGAGTGGCCATATCTCGTCCAGGAAGTCCGGGGCGTCCGAGCTGTCCGCGCGCTTGCGGAAGCGGGCTATGACGTCGGAGGTGAGGACGAGCGGCTGGTGCCGTCCGTACGCGCCCTTCGCGTTGTCGCCGCGCGCCTGGTAGGGGATGCCGCGCCGCGACCCCGCGTACAGCTTCGGCTCGCGCCCCGAGGGCTGATAGCGCAGGCCGCCCCCCGGCGCCGGGGTGAAGCGTCCGCCAAGGCCCTGCGTCAGGAGCGCCATGTGGTCGAAGAAGTTCAGACCGAGGCCGCGGAGGAGGACGCGCTCGCCGGGGGCGACGGCCGACAGGTCGACGTCGGCGGGATTGGCCGGAGGTATGTGGCGCAGGCCGTGCCGTGCGGCGTGCGCGGCGAGATGCTCCTGCCGCTCGTCGCCGACCGTGGGGAGGTGCCCCTGCGCGAGGACGACGGCGCCGAGCCCGGAGAGTTCGCGGCCGTCGTCGAGTACCAGGGTCTGGGCGCCGTCGCCCGAGCCGTCCGCGGAGTCGAGCCGCACGGCGCGTGCCGCGTGCACCTCGACCCGGACCGTTCCGGGGGCGCCGCGCAGTGTCTCGGCGAAGACCCACTCCAGGTAGCGGCCGTAACAGGCGCGCGTGGGGTAGTCGTCCGGGCCGAGCCGCGGCGCGTGCCCGGCGGCGGCCCACGCGTACAGGCTCGGGCCCGGGCGGATCGGTCCGGCGCAGTCGACGCTCTCGTCGGTGAAGAGGGTGACCTGGGAGGCGACCGTGTTCATGAGCAGCTCGGCCGGCTGGGCGGTCCGCCAGACGCGTCCCGGCCCCGGGGGCGAGGGGTCGATGACGTGGACCGTCAGCCGTGTCCCCGGTGGCAGGAGTTCGGCCGCCGAGGCGCAGAGGCGTTCCAGGACACTCGTGCCGCGGGGCCCCGCGCCGACGACGGCGACAGCGATGTCATGTGCCGGGGCGGCCGCTGCGGATGGTGCGGACAAAGGCGTGACTCCCGGGCGTACGAGGGGGTGGTGGGGAATGTGAGGGTGATGTGGGGCGTGGGGGTAAGGAGGGGAAACGGGGGTTGTGAGGAGTGCGGGGGTGCTGGGGGCGGAGTGAGGGAAGCGGACGGTCCGCCTCATCATGCCGCCGGAAGTCCCGAAGTCGAACCCCGAAGCGGAGGATCGTCAGACGGGTGTGGCCTGTGTCACGTGACTCCCGTGCGGCCCGGTCTCCTCTGTGGGGCTATACGAACTATCGGGGCTATGGGAGCTGGTGGGGCCCTGGGGACTAAATGGAGTACAGGCTCACGAAAGTCGGGATTCCTGTGTCGTCACGAGCCGGTGCAGGCTCACGAAAGTCGGGATTCCTGCGTCGTCACGAGCCGTACGCCGCCCGCGCCCTTCACCACCTGGGCCTGATCGAGCCGCACCTGGGCCGAACGGCCCCGCAGCGTCAGCGTCATGAGCTGGTTGCCGAACCAAGGCCCGCCCGTCTTGCGCCACTTGATGGCGGCCCGGGTTATTCGTCCGTGCCGGACGAAGCGGCGGCCCAGGGCGCGGCCCACCTTGCTCCAGCCGAAGTGGAAGCCCAGCTTTATCGACGCGGGAATGGAGTTGTGGATGGGGGAGCACGTCAGCTGCAGGACGCGGGCGTCGGGGCCGCCGCCGTCCGGCCAGGTCGGTTCCGCGATGTACGCGTGGTGGACGTCGCCGGAGAGCACGCACACCGTCGCCGGGGCGCCCGCCCCCGTGCCCGCCTCGGCGATCAGGTCCGTCAGCGCGTCGAAGGAGGAGGGGAACGCCGCCCAGTGCTCCAGGTCCGAACGCCTGCGCAGGTTCTCGCCGAAGCGGGCCCAGCGCGCGCCCCGCTCGCCACGGCAGAGCGCGGCGTTCCAGCCCTCGGCGTCATGGATGAGGTGGGGAAGGAGCCAGGGCAGGGACGTACCGATCAGGAGATGGTCGTAGCCACCGGTTCCACCGCCACCTGAGCTGCTGCTCGTGCCACCCGTGCCGTCGAGGGCCTGCTCGCGCAGCCAGCGTGCCTCGTCCGGGTCGATCATCGCGCGGTTCTGCTCGTCCAGGACGCGCGCCGCCCGTGTGTCGACCATGAGCAGGCGTACGCGGCCGAAGTCCCGGCGGTAGCTCCACCGGGTCGCCGCTGGGTCGGCGTCAGAGGCGGAGGCGAAGGCGCGCAGCGCGTCCGTGCCGTCCGGCGTCGCGCGCAACTCGGCGTACAACTCGTCCCGCTCAAGCTCGGCGGGCGGCAGATTGCCGAGGTGCTGATAGACCCAGTACGACATCAGTCCGCTCAGCACGCGCTCGCGCCACCAGGGCGTCGCGCGCATCTCCGCGAGCCAGGCCGCACTGGTGTTCCAATCATCGATGACGTCGTGGTCGTCGAAGATCATGCAGCTCGGCACGGTGGAGAGCAGCCACCGGACCTCGGGGTCGAGCCACGATTCGTAGTAGAGGTGGGTGTACTCCTCATAGTCCGCGACCTGGTCGCCCGGCGGGTCGTTCAGGTTCCGCCGTGCCGCGAGCCAGCGCCTCGTCGCCTCCGACGTGTTGTCCGCGTACACCTGGTCGCCCAGGAGAAGCAGGACGTCCGGCCGGTCGGCGTCCGTGCCGCCCGCGATGCGGGCGGCGAGGGTGTCCAGGGCGTCCGGCCCGACGGGGTCGTGCTCCCCGCTCGGCGGGGCGGCCCAGCGGCAGGAGCCGAAGGTGACACGCAGGGCTTCGTCGTGGACCTCGCCCGGCGTGCGGATGGTGCTCGGCGGAAAGGGCGAGTCCTGCAGCGGCCACACGGGGGCGTCGCTGTCGCCGAGCCGCACCTCGTACGCGGTCTCGGCGCCCGGACGCAGCCCCGTGACCGGGATGAGCGCGTAGTGGTGGCCCGCGATCTGGAACGTGTTCGCCGTGCCCTTGGCGCCGTCCTCGCACCGCACTTCGGCGGTGCAGGGACGGTCGGTCTCGACCCACACCGTCGCCGTCGAACCGTCGACATACCTCAGCAGCGGACCCAGGCGCAGCCGTGCCACGATGATCACTCTCCTCCGTCGCCCCGTACGGTACGGAACGACGGAGGCCAGTGGGGAGGTTCCGGGGATTCCCGCTGGTTACAGGCCTGTGACTCGGCGGCCGTCAGGATCGGGGACCTCGGTAGCCGTCGAGAGTCGGTGGCCTCAGTAGCCGTTGAGAGCCGGTGGCCTCGGCAGCCGTCGAGAGTCGGTGGCCTCAGTGGCCGTCGAGAGCCGGTGACCTCAGCAGCCGTTGAGGATCGAGGACAGCTTGCTCTTCTCCTCCGCGTTCACCGTGAGGCTGTAGTGGTGCTTCACGTCCACCCACATCCGCGCGTAGTAGCAGTGGTACGAGGTGGTGGGCGGCAGCCACTTCGCCGGGTCCTTGTCGCCCTTGGCCTGGTTGACGTTGTCGGTGACGGCGATCAGCTGCGGGCGGGTGAGGTCGTTGGCGAAACCTTCCCTCTGGGCGTTGGTCCAGCTGCTCGCGCCCGACTTCCAGGCCTCGGAGAGCGGGACGACGTGGTCGATGTCGAC
Organism: Streptomyces sp. NPDC031274; assembly: GCF_055570235.1. NCBI lineage: Bacteria > Bacillati > Actinomycetota > Actinomycetes > Kitasatosporales > Streptomycetaceae > Streptomyces > Streptomyces sp. NPDC031274. The sequence goes on from NZ_JBVIHP010000003.1 coordinate 549,123, forward strand.
ATCGCCCGACGCGGTCCAGGTGCCGCCGTCGTAGGGGGACTTCCAGGTGCCCGATGTGGCCGCGCAGCTGGCGTCCTGCTCGACGTTCGTGCCGTCGCGCTTGAGGACGACCTCGCGGGTGTTGCAGGCGCCGGACTGGGTGCTCCAGTGCGGGAACTTCTCCCGGCTGTAGCCGTCGGACGAGCCCTCGGCCTTCTCCGTGAGCTGGCCCAGGTAGGTGCGGGCGGTTGCGGCGGAGACCGGCGCCGGGGGAGCGGCCTGGGCGGGGGCGCCGGTGAGCAGGGCCGCGCCGGAGGCGAGCGCGGTCAGGGCGGTGAGAGTGGCGAGGCGTCGACGCGCGTAGACAGCGGACATACGAACTCCCTGGGTGTGGGGGGATGTTGGCCGTTTGGGTGGCCATGCTGACGCGGTGGGGTTTCCGGTGGATGTGCGTCAAGTGACAGGGTCGCGTCAATCGGGTGGTCAGTTCAAGAGTTCTGGCGCCGTGTCATGTTCATTCATCTGTACGGGAGTTGACGAACGAATGTCCGATAGCTCGGGAGGTGTGGCCCGGGTCACACCCTCGGGGGGTCGAAAGGCCCTGGTCCGGGGTGTGCGGACGTCCCGTACGATGGATGGCGCAGAAGGGGAGTAGCTCTTCGCCGGACCGTCGACATACTGCTCAGCTCGTCTGAGCCGGCGCCCGGAGGCAGACCTCGTCATCGACGTGGTCGGCCAGCGAGACCTTCGGCAAGTAGTACCCGACGTACATGACCGTGTGCGTCCGTGTGTGCTGCCGTGCCGAGGTGTCGTACGTGATGTACAGATTGCTCTCGGTGGGGCAGCCCCGACCGATTGAGGAACCTTGATCAGCATCAGCGTGATGGCGCTCGTCTTCGGCGTCGTCTTCCTTGCCGAACTCCCGGACAAGACAGCGCTGGCCGGGCTCGTCCTCGGGACGCGCTACCGCGCCTCGTACGTCTTCGTCGGGGTCGCGGCCGCCTTCGTCGTCCATGTCGTGCTCGCCGTGGCGGCGGGCAGTGTCCTTACGCTCCTGCCGCAGCAGCTGCTGCACGCGCTCACCGGCGTCCTCTTCCTCGGCGGCGCGGCGATGCTGCTCCTGAAGGGCGGCGACGAGGAGGAAGAGGTCCGCGAGCCCAAGGACCAGAGCTTCTGGAAGGTCTCCGGTGCGGGATTCATGCTGATCCTGGTCGCGGAGTTCGGTGACCTGACGCAGATCATGACCGCGAACCTGGCCGCCCGGTACGACGACCCGCTCTCCGTGGGCCTGGGTGCGGTGCTCGCGCTGTGGGCGGTCGCCGGGCTCGGGATCGTCGGCGGAAAGGCGCTGATGAAGCGCGTGCCGCTCTCGCTCATCACCAAGATCGCCGCGCTCCTGATGCTCGGGCTCGGGCTGTGGAGCCTGTATGAGGCGATTGCCTGAGGTCGCTGCGTGAGGCCGCTGCGTGAGGTGGCTGTCTGGCGCGACTGCCTGATGTGACTGCCTGAGGCGACTGGTTGTGGGGTCTTGGGGTGGGGTCTTGGGGTGGTTTTAGGGCGTCCGGTCGTGGGCTCTGTGGGGGGTGTGACCTGCGGTGCTGGCGTCCGGAGGCCCCTTTTTGTATCCTTGCGGAACAAAGTGGCTCCGCCCGTGTTCCCTGACCGGCGGGCGGGGCTGCCTTGATTTCTTCGCGATCCTTCCGCGACCCTTCCTCCGCGGAATCTCTCTCTGTGCTCTGGAGTGCGCCGATGACGGCCGAGACCGCCTCTGTTCTGACCACCCGGGCCCTCCTCCTGGACATGGACGGAACCCTCGTCAACTCCGACGCGGTGGTCGAGCGCTGCTGGCGGCGCTGGGCCGAGCGGTACGGGCTCGACTTCGACGAGGTCATCAAGGTCGTCCACGGGCGGCAGGGATACGCGTCGATGGCGGTGCTGCTGCCGGAGCGGCCCATGGAGGAGAACTACGCGGAGAACCGCGAGATGCTGGCCGCCGAGACCGCTGACATGGAGGGCGTCGTTCCCATACCGGGCGCCGCCGCCTTCCTGGCGTCCCTCGATGGGCTGCCGCACGCGCTCGTGACGTCCGCCGATGTGCCGCTGTCCACCGGGCGGATGGCCGCCGCCGGTCTCTCGCTTCCCGCCGTGCGCGTCACCGCTGAGAGCGTGGGGGCGAGCAAGCCCGACCCCGAGGGGTTCCTCAAGGGGGCCGCCGAGCTCGGGTTCGACCCTGCTGACTGCGTTGTCTTCGAAGACTCCGGGGCGGGGATCGCCGCCGGGCTCGCGGCGGGCATGCGGGTCGTGGGGATCGGCCCCAGGGCCGGGGAGTTCGGGCCCACCGTGCATGTCGCTGACTTGACGCAGGTCCGGGTCACCCCTGCTGAGGGCGGGGCGCTTCAGCTGACGTTCGGCTGAGGCTCGGATGAGGCTCGACTGACGTTTGGCTACTCGGCTGACGTCCGGCTGAGGCGCGGCTCGGGCTCGGCTCGGGCACGCTTGCTGTCCGGTTCCGGCTCCGGCTCAGGCTTCTTGACGCCCGGCACCATCTCGGTGCCGGGCGCCTTGCCGTCAGGGGCCCCGGCACCCGACGCCCGACGCCCGGCACCCGGCACCCGGCAGAGGAGGCGAGTCGTGATCGTGGTTCGTGATGGGGCGGCTACCGTGGCCGACGATGCTGCCGCGGTTCCGACGTCTCCGCCTCAAGTGCCGCCCGCGTCTCCTCCCCGTAGACCCCCTTCGCGTCCTTCTGTGTTCCCCGGGCGGCCTGGAAGCGGGCCACGGCGTCCGTGACCGGGGCGTCGTAGGTGCCGTCGGTCTCGCCCATGTACAGGTACAGCTGTTGCAGGCGCTGCTGCAGCTCCTCGACCTCCGGGCCCCTGTCGCCCTGCTTCAGGACTGTGTCGGCCGACGGTGTGTCCGACTCCGCCGAATCCGTTGCCCGCGCCGTCGAGCGGCTCGGCGGCCGGGTGGGCCTCGCCTCGTCCGATGCCGTGCGTGACGGGGACTTGGACGGGCTCGCCTCGGGTGACGTGGGCGGGGCCGTGGGCGAGGACGCAGGCGCGGAGGGCGGCGGGGGAACCGTCGTCGGCGTCGACTCCTTGGCGGCTGAACCGGACGGAGCGTTCACCACCCGTGTCGGCACGTCCGGCAGCGCTCGGTCGTCCCGCTGCGGCTTGTCGGGCGGGAGCAGCACCGCCGCGAGCACGGCGACGGTCACCACGGCCACCGCGCCCGCGCCCGCGTACAGGCCGATACGAATGCGCCGCGGCTCCGGTTCTTCGTCGTACGGCAGAGGGGGCGCGGGCGGGGAGAGGTGCAGGGAGAGGCGCGGGTCACCCTCCGACGCACCGCCCTCCGACGCGCCGCCCGTCGACGCACCGTCCTCCGACGCACCGCCCGCCGCGAACATCCCCACGTCCGCCGACCGAGGTAGAGCCACCGTCTCCGGCGGGAGGGGGAGCGAGGGGGCCGGTTCGGGTTCAGGCACGGCCTCGTCCGCCGACCCGGGCTCCGGCAGCGTCACATAAGGACGTATCCGCAGCGGATCGAAGTCCTCCGCCGCGGCGGCGTCCGCGGACCTCGCCTCTCGCGCCGCGTCGACGGCCCGCTCCGTACAGCCGCAGGTAGGCGCGCTGCCCGGCTCCCGCGACGTACCGCATTCGGGACACAGTCGACCGTCTCGTTCGCCATCGGCGCCGTTCGGACGTCTTTCCGCGCTGCTCACCTTTCGCACCCCACCCCTAGAGAACTCCAGCGATTATGCAGATCCCGGCCTCAACAGGCCATAAGGGGTCCAACGGACGAGGGCGGAGCGGGAGAAGGAAGGCTCCCGCGGACAGGCGGGAGCTCTCGCGGACACGCAGGAGCTCTCAGGACACGCAGTCCTCGGGTGTGTGTCCATCCCGGCTTCAGCCAGCCGCCGCTCTCAACCGGCCTTCGGGGCCAGCTTCTTGGCGTACCAGCACTCGGCGTACGCCCTTTCGGTAAGCGGTTCGCTCTCCTCGTAACCGTGCCGAGCGTAGAGCGCCCTGGCCTCGACCAGATCGAGGCGCGTGTCGAGGACGATCCGCTCCGCACCGAGCGCGCGGGCCGCGTCCTCGGCGGCGGCGAGGAGGAGCGGGGCGCCGCCCATGCCGCGTTTGTCCTCGCGGACGAAGACGCGCTTGAGTTCGGCGGTACTGACACCCTTCATGTCGCCCATGAGCCGCACTCCGGCGGTCCCCGCGGGCTCGCCCCCGTGACGGGCGACAAGGAGTACGCCGGTGGGCGGGCGGAGGTCGTCGCCCTTCTCCGCGGCGACCTCGCGCTCCAGCTCTTCGGGTGCGGTCCTTCGCTTCTCGTGGAGGAGGTAGTACCGGTCGCTGACTTCCGTGTAGTACGAGCGCCAGAGCGCCGCGGCGACAGGGGAGTCGACGGCTTCGGGGGCGACGGTCCAGGAGGTATCGGTATGGCTGCTCATGGGGGCCATTCTCGGGAGGCGACTGCCCTGCCCCGCAAACGAATTACGGCGCCCTGCCCGCCGCTCAGTCCGTGCGCCCCGTCACGGCGACGCTCACGCCGAGCCCGATCATGGTGAGCCCGGCGCCCCACTCCCCTCCGAGGCCCAGCTCATCTGTGGGCTCTGCCGACTGTCTACGCTTGTCGCTCTCGGCTGTTGCTCTCGGCCTGGGGGCGGGTGCGTGATCGTTGTTCCGATCGTCGTCATCGCGCTGTTCTTCGTGTGGACGCTGTTGCCGATCACTCTGCCCAGGAGTCGGCTCGGAACCGGGCTCACAGCTGCGCACCTGGGTCTCTCGCTGACCGCCATTCTGATGGTGTGGATCGCCGATCCGTCCTCGGTTCCTGGAGCCCTGTTCCTTGTGGGTCTCGGCGGGTTGTTCGCCGCGCTGCGTCTGCTGCTCCAGCGGGCGTTCGCAGACAGCTCGCGATAGCCCCGCACCCGCGAGCGGTCGAAGGTGTTCTCCCGCGCCGCCACAAACAACGGTGTCGCAACGTGACCGGCCACGTTCGTGGCGGCGCGCACGGTCCGGCGGCATCGCCTGGCGATGAGCTACCGCTGAGAGAGCTATTCGCTCTTGGGCGCGGCCTGCTGCACGACCTCGAAGGACCACACCGCGGAACTGGTCGACGCGGGCTTGGGCCGCTCCCCGCCGCCCGCGCCGCCGCCCTGGTGCGCCGACTTCATGGGGCCTTCCATCCACGCCTTGAAGGACTCCTCGTCGCGCCACCGCGTGTAGACCAGGTAGTCGTCGGTGCCCTCGATGGGGCGCAGCAGCTCGAACCACTCGAATCCGTCGGAGTTCTCCACGGCGCTGGCGCGGGACGCGAAGCGCTTCTCCAGGATCTCCCGCTGCTCGGCGGGTACGGCCAGGACGTTGATCTTTACGATGCTCATGCGCCCATCCTCGCGCATGGCCCCGACGCACTCGGTCCAGGTGCCTTCCGTTCGGTCATAGGTTCATTGTTCCGATGACCCGTGCTTTCGCGCCAAGGGCGATTTAGGATGCGGCGGCGCGGTGCGGAGCGGGTCGGGGTGCGCTCCGGGGGTTCGCGTCCGGTTCGGCGAGAGTGGGGGAGCGTACGTGCTGGAGTTGACCATGGCTACTTTGGCCGGGGCGGATGAGGGGGCGACCGCGGGCATGCTCATGGCGGACGCGCCGAGCGCGCCGGGTGCTGTGTTGCGGGTGGGGCGTGATGGTGGCGTGTGCCGTCTGGTGCCGCCCGATGACTGGCTGTTCGTTTCGCGTACGCATCTGGAGTTCCGCTGCGGGCCCGACGGGGCCTGGGCCGTCACCTGGCTGCGCGGATCGCATCCCGAGCCCGCGGCGGAGGTACGGCTCACTGTGGGTGGGGTGGCGTCGCCTCTTGAGTACGGAGGGACGGCACCGCTGCCCCGGGGCGGCTCCGGCGATGTCGTCATCCGCGATCGTGCCGGGCCGCGCAGCGTGAACGTCGGTTTCTTTCACGAGGGTTGAGGGTGGTGGGGAGGGGCCGGGGTCAGTCCAGTACGCGGGCCAGGGCCAGGCCGTCGTAGCCCTTCGTGCCCACCGTCTGTAGTGCCGTGCCGGTCAGCTTCGGGTGTCGGGCGATGAGTTCGAGCGCCTTGCGCGTGCCCTGAATGCTGGGATCGGTGCTGTCCGCGTCGGCCACCCCACCGCTTCGTACGACGTTGTCGACGATGATCAGGCTGCCGGGGCGGGTGAGCTTGAGCGACCACTCCACGTAGTGCGGGTTGTTCGCCTTGTCCGCGTCGATGAAGACCAGGTCGAAGGGGGCCGCGTCCTCGGCCACCAGCTCGGCGAGCGAGTCGAGGGCCGGGCCCACCCGGACCTCGGTGAGCTTGTCGAGGCCGGCGCGGGCGAGATTGCCGCGGGCCACGTCGGCGTGGACCGGGGAGTACTCCAGGGTGATCAGCCGGCCGTCCGCGGGCAGGGCGCGGGCCAGCCAGATCGTGCTGTAGCCGCCGAGCGTGCCGATCTCGAGGATGCGGTGCGCGCCCTGGATCTGGGCGAGGAGCTGGAGCAGCTTGCCCTGGTTCGGCGCGACGCTGATCTGCGGAAGACCGGCGGCGTCGCTGTCGTGCAGGGCCGCGGCCAGTGCCTCGTCGGCGGGGGCGAGCAGGTCGGTGAAGTAGGTGTCCACCGCGGTCCATTGCTGCTGGGTCATGGGGGCCTTTCCGAGGGTTCGTTAGGTTCGCTAACGATGTTAGTGGGGTGGGGGTCGATTGTCAGTGGGGACTCGCATACTGGGGTTGTCGGGCCGGGTTGTCGGACCGGTTCGGCGCACATGAGCTGTGGGCTGCGGGGGGTTGGGATGACGTACGGGACTGAGCAGGCGTTGCCCGCACCGGCGATCCGGGGGCTCGCCGATCGATGGCTGCCGCTGATGGCTTCGCCGGGCAAGGAGCAGGGGAGCGACGCGAGCGCGGGGGACTTCGTGTGCTCGCCCGCCGGGTTGTGGCTGGCGCTGGCCGCCGTCGCGGTGGGCGCGCGGGAGGAGACCGCCGGGGAGCTGCGGGAGTTGCTCGGCGTCGCGGGTGAGGAGGCCGCCGGTGTGGTCGAGAGAGCCGCGCGGGCTCTGGCCGGTACGGACGCGATGGCCGTCGCCACCCGGGTGTGGAGCCGGGTTCCGGTGTACCGCGCCTATCGGGAAGCGCTGCCGGACGTGGGATTCGGGCCGATGGACCCGGACGGCATCGACGCGTGGGTGCGGGAGGCGACGGGCGGTCTGATCCAGCGGCTGCCGGTGGTGATCACTCCGGATGTGCTGCTCGTTCTCGTCAACGCCCTTGCTCTCAAAGCGCGTTGGGAGATCCCTTTCGAAGGGGCGGGCACGCGCGACCAGGACTTCACGGACGCGTTCGGCGTGCGGCACCGGGTGCCCACCATGCATCGGCCCGTTCCGCTGAACTGCGCCTGGACGGTGGGCGGCGCGAGCGTCGTCGAGCTGAAGTGCCGGGCGGAGGGCGGGCGGGTGCCTGCCCGGGTGCGGTTCGTGCTCGGCGAGCCGGGGGCGGGAGCTGCTGAAGTGCTGCCGCTCGCGTGGGCGCCTGAGGGGCGGTGGACCGGGATCGACGCCGAGCAGATCAACATGGCGCTGCCCCGCTTGTCCTTGCGGACGCGGGTCGATGCGACGGAGCAGTTGGCCGCGCTCGGTGTGCGGTGGGCCATGAGCGCGGGGGCAGACTTCTCCGGGATGTCGCCGGAGCGGCTCGCGATATCGCAGGTGGTGCAGGAGGCGGTGGTGAAGGTCGCGGAGGAGGGGGTCGAGGCGGCGGCGGTTACGGCTGTGCCGATGGCGCCGGGCGGTGCGTATGTGCCTCGGCGGATCGAGTGGATCGCCTTTAATCGGCCCTTTGGGGTTGTGGTGCTTGACGGGGGTGGGGAGGTGCCTTTGTTCACGGCTTGGCAGGCTGGGGTGCCGACGGGGTAGGGGCGGGCCCCTCGCGGGGCAGGGGCGGGCCGCGGTGGGGACATTCCGGGGGACGTGCCCTGCGGCGGGCCCCTTGCGGGGTAGGGGCGGGCCCTGCGGGGCGTTCCCCGACCCCGCCCCTTCCCGAAACCATGGGGCTTCGCCCCCTGGCCCCCCGAAAAGACGGCCTCAAACGCCGGCCGGGCTTGATGGCTCCACCGCCGGCGGCGACCCCGGCAGTGGCCTGCCCGCGCTCTCGCTCATGAACCACACCGCGACGCCGCCCACCACGGCCGCGGCCATCATGTAGTACGCGGGCATCATCATGTTCCCCGTCGCCCCGATCAGCGCCGTCACGACCAGCGGTGTCGTGCCTCCGAAGATCGACACGGAGATGTTGAAGCCGATGGAGAGCGAGCCGTAGCGGACCTTGGTCGGGAAGAGGGCGGGGAGGGTCGACGGCATCGAGGCCGTGAAGCAGACCAGGAGCAGGCCGAGCGCCGCCATGCCCAGGCCGATGGCCCAGAGCGAGCCCTCGCGGATCAGGAGCAGTGCGGGGACCGAGAGGAGCAGGAAGCCCGCGCAGCCCGCGGCGATGACCGGACGGCGGCCCACCCGGTCCGTCAGCGCGCCCGCGAACGGCTGGACGCACATCATCAGCGCCATCACGGCGAGCACGACCATGAGCCCGTGCGTCTCGTCGTACTTGAGCTCGCTCGTCAGATAGCTCGGCATGTACGAGAGCAGCATGTAGTCGGTGACGTTGAAGACCAGGACGAGGCCCATGCACAGGAGCAGCGCCTTCCACTGACCCGTGACCATGTCGCGCAGGCGCACCTTCGGGCGGGACTGCTCGTCCTTGTGGGCCTTGGCGAGCTCCGCCGCGAACGCGGGGGTCTCCTCCAGCCTCATCCGCAGGTACAGGCCGATCAGGCCCATCGGGCCCGCGATCAGGAACGGGATGCGCCAGCCCCAGGTGAGGAGGTCCTCCGAGGACAGGAGTGCCGTCATCAGGGTCACGAGGCCCGCGCCGCCGATGTAGCCGGCGAGGGTGCCGAACTCCAGCCAGCTGCCGAAGAAGCCCCGCTTCTTGTCGGGGGCGTACTCGGCGATGAAGGTGGACGCGCCCGCGTACTCGCCGCCCGTCGAGAAGCCCTGCACCAGGCGGGCGATCAGCAGGAGGATCGGGGCGCCCACGCCAATGGAGGCGTAGGAGGGGATCAGGCCGATCGCGAAAGTGCCCGCCGCCATCATGATCATGGTGAGGGCGAGAATCTTCTGGCGGCCGATGCGGTCGCCGAGCGGCCCGAAGACCATGCCGCCGAGCGGGCGGATCAGGAACGCCGCCGCGAACGCGCCGAAGGTGGAGAGCAGCTGGGCCGTGGGGTTGCCCGAGGGGAAGAAGACCTTGCCCAGCGTCACGGCGATGTAGCTGTAGACGCCGAAGTCGAACCACTCCATCGCGTTGCCGAGAGCCGCCGCCTTCACCGCCCGCTTGACCAGCGCCGGGTCGACGACGGTGACCTCCGCCGACGAGGGCGTGGGTGACGTGGACGACGTGGGCGGCGTGGACGGCGGGGCTTGGGTCTGCCGAGCTACGGGTGCGGCGGATGCGGCTGCCGGCAAGGGTTCGCTCGCCTGCCTCTCGGTTGACGACAAGGACAGAGCCGCCCGGTGAGGGGCGGCTCGAAAAAGACCATAGGTGTAGGCAGCATCATTACGGTGGGTACCCGGTCAACCGCACACCGCCGGGAATGTGCCGCTATCCAGGGCAAATGGTTCCGCTTGTGACGGTGGCGAGAAGGCGTCCTTGTGATCTATGTCGCGCCTTGGGCGGGGAACCGCATGACCTGGTCCCGATAGTCATCTCATGTGCAGGGAGTGGACTGCTTGTGGAGATCCGGCGACAGTCGGGCGAATCCAGCCAGTTAGGAAGTCCGCACAAAAGCCGGTAGAAAGCGGTGTGGCCGACAGGTGAAATGGGGGTTGCGCGCGTCTCTCCCGAGGGCGCGAGCCTTTCGGAGCCGACTGCGGACCCCGCAGTCGACCGGCACATCTCGGAGCCGACGGAGAACTCCCGGAGCCGACCGGGCGTTGGAACCGAACAGAGGATGACGAGCGGGGCGGGAGGGCCGACGACGCGTGGCGAATGTTGAGCACGGAGGACCGGGAAATGCCTTCGGGGCCGGAGGGCCGGGTGCACCAACGGCACGGATCGGGGCGGTCCGTGTCGCCCTCTGGCTGATCGCCGCCGTACTGGCGCTGCGGCAGCTGATCGTCGTCCTGCGTACGCCGGAAGGCGACCGGCTCACCGATCTGGAGACCTGGATCGGCCCGGAAGGCGTCCTCCATGTGAACGGCTCCTTCTACGACACGGACAAGTTCACCGGCACCCCCTTCGCCGGGCTCGTGCTCAAGCCCTTCTCCCGCGCGGCCGAGCAGGCGCTCGGCTGGGGCTGGACGTTCGGCACGCTGACCCTGGTCGTCATCCTCGGCCTGGTCGCGGCCCGTGCCCTTCCGCAGCCCGTGGCCCGGCGCACCTCGCTGCTCGCCGCGCCCGTCGCGATCTGCCTCCTGATGCTGTCGCTCCCGGTGCGCAACACGCTTTACCTGGGCCAGACCAGCATCATTCCCGTACTCCTCGTCCTGCTCGGGTGCTTCGCGGTCCGGGGCGAACGGGCCGGCGGCATCCTCATCGGCATAGGGGCCGCGCTCCAGCCCACCGTGCTGCTCTTCGCCGCCCTCTTCTGGTTCACCGGCCGCAGGCGCGCCTCCCTCTCCACCGGCGCCACCTTCCTCGCCTGCACCGCGCTCGCCTGGGCCGCGATGCCGCACGACTCCTGGACGTACTGGGTGCACCACCTGGCGGGAGCGGGCCTGGGTGCGAACCCGGGCGGTCTCGCCAACCAGTCGCTGCACGGCGCGCTGCTCAGGTTCGGTCTCGAAGGGCCCCTGGAGATCGGCCTCTTCGTCGCCCTGGGGGTGGCCGTCGTCGGGCTCGGCCTGCGCCGCGCCGTCCGCTACGCCAAGGACGGACAGCTCCTGCTCGCCGTCGCGATCACCGGCTGCGTCGCGGTCGCCGTCTCGCCGACGACCTGGCAGCACCAGCTCCTGTGGGTGCTGCTCGCGGTGGTCGGCAGGGTCGGCAAGAAGCAGTCCGACCGGTACATGTGGCCCGTGGCCGTCGTCCTGGTCTCGACGCTGCCCGCGAAGATGATGCTGCCGAACATGCCGGTCGTGGAGCCCATCCGGGACAACATCGTGCTGATCGCCGCGCTCGCCGCGGCCACCGTCGTGCCGTTCCTGTCCCGTACGGCTCCGCAGTACCAGGCGCCCATCCCCACCGACTACGCCAAGCCCGTGCCCGCGCGCTGGAGCCGGGTGCCGCTGCTCCCGTTCTGGCGCCGGGTCACCACGCGGCCGAACCTGCTGCTCGAACTGCTCCTGATCCGCGTCGGCTACTCCGCCTACCAGCAGGCGCGGCTCGCCGCCACGGGCGGTACCAACTCGGGCGGGCGTGCCACCGCCGAGCACCACGGCGCACAGATCCACTCGATCGAGCAGTTCCTGCGGATCGACATCGAGCACTGGGTCAACCACGCGGTGGTGAACATCGGCTGGCTCAAGGAGTTCTTCAACTTCTACTACACGTCGTTCCACTTCGTGGTGCCGCTGACCGTCCTCGGCGTGCTCTACGCCCGGCGCCCCGCCGACTACCGCTGGGCACGCTCCGCGCTCGGCTTCGCGACGGTCCTCGCGCTCGTCGGGTTCTGGCTCTACCCGCTGGCCCCGCCGCGTCTGATGCCCGACCTCGGCTTCATCGACACGGTCCACGGCGTGCAGGACTTCAGCAAGCCGGAGTACGGCACACTGACCGCGCTCACCAACCAGTACGCGGCGATGCCCTCGCTGCACTTCGGCTGGTCGCTGTGGTGCGGTGTGGTGATCGTGGCCCTCGCGCCGAAGTGGTGGATGAAGGCCCTCGGCCTGCTGCACCCGCTGTTCACGGTCTCCGCGATCGTCGCCACCGGGAACCACTGGGTCCTCGACGCGGTGGGCGGCGCGACCGTCGTGGGCGCCGGATTCGGCCTCGGCTATCTCCTCGCGGGGCCCCGGGTGGGCAGGACCCTCAAGGTGGCGACGGGGGCGGAGCCGGTCATGGGCGCGGAGCCGGTCATCGACATGTCGAAGGACTCGGCGAAGGACCGTACCCCGAGCTGATCTTGTACGTCCCCGGCGTGGACACCGTGAGACGGGTGAAGTCGCCGTGCCGCTTCAGGCAGGCTCCCTCCGCCCGCAGCCACGGCGAGTACACCAGGCGCAGCGTCACCGGCTTCCGCGTGGGAACGCGGACCACCATGGCCGAGCCGGTCGACTGCACGACGGACGCGGGCTTCGACACCATCGGCACCGGGTCCTTCACGCGGAGCACCCGCCAGTTCGCGTCCCGCCACACCGGCTCCAGCCACTTGGGGCCACTGGCGACGAGGGCCGCCTCGTCCTCGGCGAACCCGTCCGGTTTGCCCGAGGGCAGCACCACGTAGCCGACGGCCCACTTGTCCAGCCACGCCCGGTAGGTGGCGGCCGAGAAGGACCCGTCGTAGAAGAGGCGGCCACGCTCGATGTCGAGCTGCCGGTTCCAGCCGCGCGCCATGTTCACGTACGGCGCGAGGGCCGTGGCCTCGCGGTGATTGCGGGCCGGGACCACCTCCACGCGCCCCCGGTCGGCGCCGAGCCGCTCCAGCTCCTCCACCACGCCCTTGGTGTCGGCGGCCCACTTGGGCACGGTCGTCGACACCGTCAGATCGTCCGCCGTCTTCTGCCCCACCCAGGCGGTGGACAGGACGAGCGCGATGACGAGCACGGTCCGGCGTACGCGGGACAGCGAGGGCGCCAGGAGCGCGGCCAGGAGCGCGGCGGGCGCGAGCAGTTCGGCGAGGCGCTCCACGTTCGTGCCGATGGGGGAGGGGATGAGATACGTCAGGACCGTCCCGGCCGCGTACACCCCGGCGCCCCACCGCGGCACCCGCCACTCGCGCGGCGCCGCCACGATGAGCGCGAGGCTGAACGCCACGGGCGGGAAGATCCGGTCGAACGGCATCAACTGCTCGCCGTTGAAGGGGAAGAGCACGGTCGTCGCCCCCACGACCACCACCGGCGGCACGATGAGCGCCGCGGCCCGCCCCCAGTCACGTACGAGGAAGTAGGCGGCGCCCGCCACCACGAGGAAGAGGCCCGCCACCGGGCTGGACATGGTGGCGAGGGCCGCGCACACCACGGCGGCCCCCACGCGCCGCTCCCGCACGAGCACCAGACACGCGGCGAACCCGAAGGCGATGCCGAGCGCGAACGTGGTGCGCCCCGACGCGACGTTGCACCACACCGCGAGCGAGGCCACCACCGCGGGCCACAGGGGGCGCCGCACCCCGGTGCGTTCGATCAGCGCGGCGACCAGCCAGGCCCCGGCGACGCCCGACACCACCGTCACCGTCTTCACGCCGAGGGCGGCCATCAAGTAGGGCGAGATCAGGCTGTAGTTGGCGGTGTGCATGCCGCCGTACCAGAACAGGCCGTACGCGGATGCCCCGTGCTCGGAGGCGAAGCGCGCCCAGGCCTCCTGCGCCGCGAGGTCACCGCCGCCGGTGGCGAGGAACGCCGCCCACACCGCGTACAGCGGAAGCGTGGGCAGGGTGGCGATGAGCGGTATGCGGTGGCGTCGGCGGAACTCGCGGAGGGAGGTCTTCCGCTCCTTGGGTGCGCTGCCCGACGGCGCTAGGGAGAGATCGGCGGAGACCACAGCGACCTTTTCCGTTCGAAGTCTTGGAGAGGCAAAAAGAGGCAAGAAGAGGCAAGGCTTGCTTCTCAAGACGCGTAACGCAACGGAAACGTTGGCTGTGGGACGGCACCTGACCGGATATGCACCTTGGCTGCGTCCGGCATCCGACATCCGACAGCCGAGGGAAGGCAGGGGCGGGGCGTAGGGAAGAGCGCCCCTGCCTCCCTGGCGGCAGGTCAGCCGGTGTTGACCTGCAGTTCCTTGACTCCGTTCAGCCAGGCCGAGCGGAGCCTGCGGGGGTCGGAGACCAGACGCAGATCGGGCAGGGCGTCCGCGATCGCGTTGAAGATGAGGTTGATCTCCAGGACCGCGAGCGACTTGCCGAGGCAGAAGTGCGGGCCTCCGCCGCCGAATCCGAGATGCGGGTTCGGGTCGCGGGAGATGTCGAACTTCTCCGGCTCGTCGAACACTTCGGGGTCGTTGTTGGCCGAGGAGTAGAAGATGCCGACCCGGTCGCCCTTCTTGATCGTCGCGCCCCCGAGCTCGGTGTCCTGGGTCGCGGTGCGCTGGAAGGAGACGACGGGGGTCGCCCAGCGCACTATCTCCTCGGCGGTGGTATCGGGGCGCTCGCGCTTGAAGAGCTCCCACTGCTCGGGGTGCGTGAGGAAGGCGTGCATGCCGTGGGTGATGGCGTTGCGGGTCGTCTCGTTTCCGGCCACGGCGAGCAGGATGACGAAGAAGCCGAACTCGTCGGAGGAGAGGTTGCCCTCGTCCTCGGCCGCGACCAGCTGGCTGACGATGTCCTTGGCCGGGCACTCCTTGCGGGCGGCGGCGAGGTTCATCGCGTACGAGACGATCTCCATGGCCGCCTCGGCGCCGACCTCCTCGGTGATCGCGTACTCCGGATCGTCGTAGGCCGCCATCTTGTTGGACCAGTCGAAGATCTTCGTCCGGTCGTCCTGGGGCACGCCGATGAGTTCGGCGATGGCCTGGAGGGGGAGTTCGACGGCGACGTTCGTGACGAAGTCGAAGGAGCCGTCGGCCGCGGCGTTCGCCATGGCCGTTTCGACGATGGAGCTCGCGCGATTGCGCAGGGCGTCCTCGAGCGAACGTATGGCGCGGGGCGTGAAGCCGCGCTGCACGATCTGACGGACCCGGGTGTGCTCGGGCGGGTCCATGTTGAGCATGATCATCTTCTGGACCTCGATCTGGTCCCGGCTGATCGACTCGTTGAAACGGATGACCGCGGTGTTGAGGTTCGAGGAGAACAACTCCGGGTGCGTGGAGACGTACTTGACGTCCGCGTGCCGCGTGACGGCCCAGTAGCCCGCGTCGTCGAAGCCGGATATGCGCGGCGGCTGGGTGATCCAGCGCACCGGTTCCGTCTGTCGCAGCTGGGCGAACTCCGGGTGAGGCACGCGCTCTTGGAGCAGGTCGGGGTCGGTGAAGTCGAACCCGTCGGGCAGCGCTGGACAGGGCATCGGCAACTCCAGGAGTTCAGTTCTTAGTTCTGACGGTCCATCAGGAGATGCCCCGCAAGGTAGTAACGGGTTCTACAAGAGGCAAGGCCCACGGCAGGCTGGCTTTCGTGCAGGTACTGCGCAAGGTGCGTGCAAGCCCCTTGCGGTGCCGGGCCCCGGCTCAGCAGACTGCATGCAGAACTAGAACGCGTACTAGTTCTCCGTGTGGGTGCCGGGACGCCCCCGCGGGATGTGGATGGAGAGGACGCCCATGGCCGCGGAACCTGTCATCGTCGAAGCCGTACGCACCCCCATAGGTAAGCGCGGCGGCGCGCTCGCCAATCTCCACCCCGCCTATCTGCTCGGCGAGACCTACCGGGAACTCCTCGGACGCACGGGCATCCAGGCGGACTGCGTCGAGCAGATCGTGGGCGGCACCGTGACCCACGCCGGGGAGCAGTCCATGAATCCGGCGCGCACGGCCTGGCTCACGATGGGCCTTCCGTACGAGACCGCCGCGACGACGGTGGACTGTCAGTGCGGCTCGTCGCAGCAGGCGAGCCACATGGTCGCGAACATGGTCGCGGCCGGTGTCATCGACGTGGGGATCAGCTGTGGCGTCGAGGCGATGTCGCGGGTGCCGCTGGGATCCGGCTCCAAGCACGGTCCCGGCAAGCCGTTCCCCGAGGAGTGGAACGTAGACCTGCCCAATCAGTTCGAGGCGGCCGAGCGCATCGCCCGCAACCGGGGTCTCACACGGGAGAACGTCGACTCGCTCGGCCTCATCTCGCAGGAGCGGGCGGGCACCGCCTGGGCCGAGGAGCGCTTCAAACGCGAGACGTTCGCCGTCCAGGTCCCCACGACGGAGGAGGAGCAGGCCGCCGGGCAGGGCATGTGGCGGCTCGTCGACCGGGACGAGGGGCTGCGGGACACGTCGATGGAGGGCCTGGAGCGGCTCAAGCCGGTGATGCCGACCGCCGTGCACACCGCGGGCAACTCCTCGCAGATCTCGGACGGCGCGGCGGCGATCATGTGGGCGTCGAAGCGGATGGCGCGGGCCCTGAAGCTGAAGCCGCGGGCGCGGATCGTGGCGCAGGCGCTCGTCGGGGCCGATCCGCACTTCCATCTGGACGGGCCGATCGACGCGACGCGGGCGGTCCTGGGCAAGGCGGGGATGTCCCTGAAGGACATCGACATCGTGGAGATCAACGAAGCGTTCGCCTCGGTGGTCCTGAGCTGGGCGCAGGTCTTCGAGCAGGACCTGGAGAAGGTGAACGTGAACGGGGGCGCGATCGCCCTCGGTCACCCGGTCGGGGCGACCGGGGCGCGCCTGATCACCACGGCTCTGCATGAGCTGGAGCGCCGCGACAAGGAGTTCGCGCTGGTCACGATGTGCGCGGGTGGGGCTGTGGCTACGGGGACGATCATTCAGCGGCTGTAGAGCGCGGCTGTAGAGCGCGGCTGTAGAGCGCCGCGGTAAGCCGGAAACGCCGGACGGGCTGGAATGTCCAGCCTGTCCGGCGTTTGAGGACGAACTCGGCGGAGCCGGTGATTTCCGGTGCGCCGGACTTCCGTTCAGGCGGCCGCCCCAAGGCTCAGTAAGAGCCGTTGGCCTGCCAGTGGTTCCAGGCGCCGACGGGGCTGCCGTAGCGGTCGTTCATGTAGTCGAGGCCCCACTTGATCTGGGTCTCGGGGTTGGTCTTCCAGTCCGAGCCCGCCGACGCCATCTTCGAGGCGGGCAGGGCCTGGACCAGGCCGTAGGCGCCGGAGGAGGAGTTCGTGGCCTTGTGGTTCCAGCCGCTCTCGTGCTCCACGATGTTGCTGAACGCCTTGTACTGAGCGGGGTCCTTGATCATCTTCTTCGCGATCGCCTTGGCCGAGGAAGGCGCCGCGGCGGGAGCGGCGGCGGGGGCCGCGGCCTTCGCCTCGGTCGGGGCGGCGGCCTGGGCCGCGCCCGCGCTGAACACCATGCCGGTCGTGGCGACGGCCACGGCGGCACCGGCGAGGGCCTTCTTCGGAGTGGCGATACGGCGGAAAAGCGTGGCGGACAAAGCGTGACCTTCCGTGGGGAACATGGTGTCGCGGGCATGCCGTGGGCCACGGGGGTGTGGCTGGGGGAATGCGTCGGCGCCGGGGGCCTGAGCCGGTGGCGCTGTGCGACTCGATCCAGAGAAACAGGGCTGACGCGTCTCCGCAATGACCCCTTTTACTAGTGGATGTCGCATGCAGGAAGAAGGTCCTTTGTGTGACGTGGCTCTCAATCCCCAGGTCAGGGCGTATGTTGACGCGTCCGCGACAAAAGAGATGATCTACGAGGCCCCTTCGTAGAGGACCAAAGACCTGTGCGCCGCCTCACCCCGGAAGGCGCTCCATGTGACGGAGAGCGGGCAGCCGCCTACGCCTTGGGCTCCTCGAATGTGACCTGGGCCTCGAAGGCCGCCCTGCGCGTGGCCCGGCGAAGCGCCTTCAGGACGGCGGGCCCCAGAGCGAGGCTCAGCAGGACGGTGACGACGGCGCGGGGCAGGTCCCAGCCGAGCGAGGTCGCGAGGCAGTACGCGATGAAGCGGCCGAGGTTGTCGCCGACGGGGTCGCCGGGCACGAAGGAGACGCCGGTCGCGAGGCCTCCGATGTAGGGCCAGCCCTGGAGGTTCATGACGGTGCCGTACAGGACGGACGAGACGGCTCCGTACGCGGCGAGCAGCCACAGCTCGCGCCGCCCGCGCAGGCCCTGGGCACCCGGCAGCAGCCCCGCGCCCATGCAGACCCACCCCATGGACAGCATCTGGAACGGCATCCACGGCCCGACGCCCCCGGTCAGGAGCGCCGAGGCGAACATGGACACGGCGCCGAGCACGAACCCGAAACCGGGCCCGAGCACGCGCCCGCTGAGCACCATGAGGAAGAACATCGGCTCGATCCCGGCCGTCCCCGCCCCCAGCGGCCGCAGCGCGGCCCCCGCCGCGGCGAGCACCCCGAGCATCGCGATGGCCTTCGCGTCGAGCCCGACATCGGCGATGGTCGCCACGACGACGGCGAGGAGAAGCGGCAGCAGCGCCGCGAACAGCCAGGGCGCGTCCTGGGCGTGCGCGCTGAGCCCCGATTCCCCGCTCGCGATGAGCGGCCACCCGAAGGCCACGACGCCGACCGCGCTGACGAGCACGAGGGCGCCGATGGAGCGCGGGCCGAGGCGGATGGGGCGGGCCTGGCGGGGAGCGGCTTGGCCGGTGACGGGAGCGGGGCTCACGGGGTGCGGCCCTCCGTTCCGGTTTCCGTCCCGGTTTCTGTACCGGTCTCTGTCCCGGCCTCCGTCCCGGGCCTTGCCCCGGCCTCCACCCCGGCCTCCGTACGCAGCGCCTTCCGTACCTCCGTGACCGTCAGCCACTTCTGCGGGGCCAGGATCTTGGTGGTCTGCGGGGCGAAGGACGGGGACGAGACCACGATCTCCGGGGTCGGGCCGTCCGCGACGATCTCGCCGTCGGCGAGGATCGCCACCCGGTGGGCGAGCTCCGCCGCCAGTTCCACGTCGTGCGTGGCCAGGACGATCGCATGGCCTTCGGCGGCCAGGCCGCGCAGGAGCGTGACCAGGCGGGCCTTGGCCGCGTAGTCGAGGCCCCGGGTCGGCTCGTCGAGGAGGAGCAGAGGAGGGCGGGCGGTCAGGACGATCGCCAGGGCGAGGGTGAGGCGCTGGCCCTCCGAGAGGTCGCGGGGGTGGGTGTCGTCCGCGATGCCGGGGAGCAGCTCGGTGACCAGGGCGCGGCAGGTGCCCGCCTGCGCCGCCGCGTCATGGTCGGCCGCGGCGCACTCGGCGGCCACCGTGTCCGCGTAGAGGAGGTCCCTCGGCTCCTGGGGGACCAGACCCACGTGGCGGATCAGCTCGCGCGGGCCCGTGCGGTGCGGGACCGCGCCGCCCACGCGGACCGAGCCCGCCGCCGGTTCGAGCAGGCCCACCAGCGTCGAGAGGAGCGTGGACTTCCCGGCGCCGTTGCGGCCCATCAGGGCCACGGTCTCGCCCGCGCGGACGGTGAGGTCCACGCGGCGCAGGGCCTCCACGCGGCCCCGGCGGACGGCGAGGGCAGTGATGCTGGCGGCGGTCGGCTCCGGGGTGTCCGGCTTCGTGCGCCTGCGCAGGACCGGGCGCCGCGACGCGGGAGGTGCGACCGCGGCCTCCTCGTATTCACGGGGCCCGGATCCCGCGAGTGCCAGCCGCTCCCGCAGCGCGCCCGCCCTGCGCCGTGCGTCCCGCACCGTCAGTGGCAGCGGGGACCAGCCCGCGAGGCGGCCGAGGCCCACCACCGGCGGGTAGACGGGAGAGAGGGCCATCAGCTCGGCGGGGTCCCCGAGCACGGGCGCCTCGCCCGGCGCCGCGAGCAGCAGGACCTGGTCCGCGTACTGGACGACCCGCTCCAGGCGGTGCTCGGCCATCAGGATCGTCGTGCCCAGGTCGTGGACGAGGCGCTGCAGTACGGCGAGTACTTCCTCGGCGGCGGCCGGGTCGAGGGCCGACGTCGGTTCGTCGAGCACGAGGACCTGGGGGTGCGGAGTGAGCACCGAGCCGATGGCGACGCGCTGCTGCTGACCGCCGGAGAGCGTGGCGATGGGGCGGTCGCGCAGATCGGCGAGGCCGAGCAGGTCGAGGGTCTCCTCGACCCGGCGGCGCATCACGTCGGGGGCGAGTCCGAGCGACTCCATGCCGTACGCGAGCTCGTCCTCGACGGTGTCCGTCACGAAGTGCGAGAGCGGGTCCTGGCCCACCGTGCCGACGACGTCGGCGAGTTCACGCGGCTTGTGGGTACGGGTGTCGCGCCCCGCCACCGTCACACGGCCCCGCAGGGTGCCCCCGGTGAAGTGCGGCACGAGCCCGCTCACCGTGCCGAGCAGCGTCGACTTGCCGACCCCCGAAGGCCCGACGAGGAGCACCAACTCGCCCTCGGGCACGGCGAGATCGACCCCGCGCACGGTGGGCTCGGCGACCCCTTCGTACGTCACGGAGACATCCTCGAAGCGGATCATGAGGACTCCTTGGAGCGAACGCGGGTGGAAACAGGGGCGGCGGAATCGGCGGGCACCGGCGCCACGAGGGCGGGCAGCAGGCCGACAAGGACGGCCGCCGCAGGCCACAGCGGCAGCGTCGGCGCCGTCAGGGGGACGACTCCGGGGTGCAGGGCGGCAGCGTCGTACGAGGCGGCCCAGATCATCAGGCCCGCCACCGCAATCCCCGATCCCGCGACGAGCCAGGCGCGGACGCCCCAGGGGTCGGGGCGGTAGCGGGTGCGCACGGAGCGTCGGCCGCCCAGGCGCAGGCCGGCCAGGGCCGCGAGCAGCCCGACGGCCAGGACCGGCAGACCGTAGCCCGTGCCGCCCGCCGTGAGCAGGCCGTACGTTCCCGCGCAGACGCCCATCAGGCCGCCGAGCGTCAGTACCGCCGTGGCCCTGCGCACCCCTGCGGGCACCGGAGCGCTGCGCCCGAAGCCGCGCGCGTCCATCGCGGCGGCCAGGGCGACCGACCGCTCAAGGGCGCCCTCAAGGACCGGAAGACCGACCTGGAGCAGCCCCCGGATGCCCTTGTCCGCACGCCCGCGAAGGCGCCGCGCGGCCCGCAGGCGCTGCACGTCCATGATCAGATTCGGCGCGAACGTCATCGCGACGACGATGGCGACCCCCACCTCGTACAGCGCGCCCGGCAGCGACTTGAGCAGCCGGGCCGGGCTTGCGAGGGCGTTGGCGGCGCCGACACAGATGAGGAGTCCCGCCAGGCGCACCCCGTCGTAGAGCGCGAAGAGCAGCCCCTCGGCCGTCACCCTGCCCCCGATCCGCACGCCCTTCGCCCAGTCGGGCAGCGGCACTTCGGGGAGCGTCACGATGACGTGCGTACCGGGGATGGGGGAGCCGAGGACGACGGCGAAGACGAGCCGGATCGCGATCACGACGAGACCCAGCTTCACGAAGGCGCCGTACGACCGTGCCCACGGTGCCGACGTCCTGCGTGCCGCGACGACGTAGCCCGCGACCCCGATGAGGAGACCGAGCAGCAGGGGATTGGTGGTGCGGGACGCCGCGACGCCGAGCCCGAGCGCCCACACCCACCAGGCGCCCGGGTGCAGCGCGTTGCTCCGGTGCGCTTCGGGGGCGAGCCGCCGCCGCAGCGCACCGGGTGCGGTGCTCGGGTGATCGTTCATGGTGCGGGTCAGCCGCGTCGGCGGCGTGCCTGCCAGACGGCGGCCCCGCCGAGCAGGGCGATGGCGGCGACACCCGCGATCAGGCCGACGGAGGGACCACCGGAGTCGCTCTCCTTCTCGCTCTCCCTCTTGCTCGCGTCCTCGCTCGTGGCGGGCGTCCGCTCCGGCTTCTTCTCGGACTCCCCGTTGCCCGCGACCTGCTCTCCGCAGCCCGACTTCGGGTAGTCGGCGATGGCGCACAGGAGCGCGTTGCTGTCGTAGCGCAGTGGTTTGGCGACCGCGGCGAGGGCGTCCGCGCTCGTCGCGTCGTCCGCGATCCGGGCGCAGGCGGTACGCGGCTTCGGCGGGGTCTCGCCTTCGGGGGCGTCACCCGGCGTACCGAAGTCGATGACCAGGGCGATCCGCTTGCGGCCGTCCTCGGCGGGGGTCTTGGCGCAGATGGCGGCGAAGTCCGCGGCGGCGCCGCGCGGCTTCGCGGAGTCCTGCGAGTCCTCGGACACGGAGAACCGGAAGCCCTGGACGGCGCCGTCGTCGGGCCGTGCGGTGCTGGGTCCCTGGCTCGCGTAGGCCCACGTGGAGCCGTCGCGGTCCCAGAAGGACCAGTAGCGGTAACCGGCGGCCTGGGCGGGGGCGGCGGCCAGGACGCCGAGCAGGGCGGCGACGAACGCCCCCACCACCAGGTGTCCCCACCGCACGCGACCCCGCGTCACAGCTGCTGCTTCTTCTTGTTGCCGCTGTACAGGAAACCGATGCCGATACCGGCGACCATGCCGACGCCGATGATCCACCAGATGCTCACGCCGCCGCCGTCATCGCTGTCCTTCTTCTCGTCGGCGTCCTTCTTGGTCGCCTGCGGGGCGGGACCGGTCGCGTTCAGCTGCTTGACCAGGTCAGCGCCGCCGAAGTCACGCGCGTCGAGACCGGCGGCGTGGGCGGCGAGGATCAGCTGGGCGTAGGCGGCGGGGCCGGACTTCTTTGCCCAGTCCGCGGAGTTCTTCGCCAGCCACTCGGCCGACTTCTCGGCCTGCTCCGGCTGACCCGCCGCGGCGAGCGCGAGCACGGAGTCCGCGGTGTTGCCCACGTCGGGCATGTTCTTGGCGCCGGCCAGCGAGGACATCAGGTGGTCGTCGCCCTTGGCGAGCGTCTTGAGGAGGTAGGCCGTGCCGTTCGACGCCGCCTGCTCGGCGGTGTCGGCCTTCGCGCACTTCGGGGCGGCGGCCTCCTTCTTCGCCTCGTCCACGACCAGGCCCTTGCCGTGGGCGCCGAGTACGCCTGCCGCGGTGGCGTCCGCGTTCGGCGCGAGCTTGCCCGATTTGAGGTCCGCGAGGCCGAAGGCGCCGCCGTCCTTCTCGCAGCTCATCGAGAGGGCGGGCAGCGCGTCGTACGCGGACTTGCCGTCCTGCGACTTCACCGACCGCGGCTTCTCGCCCGCGGCGGCGAGCGCGCCGATCACGAGGCCGGTGGAGTTGGCGTCGGAGTCCATGCCGGGGCTGTAGCCCCAGCCGCCGTCCGCGTTCTGTACCGACTTCAGCCAGCCGACGCTCTTCTTGACGGCCTTGTCCTGACCGCCGAGCGCGGCGAGAGCCTGCACGGCGGACGCCGTCATGTTGCTGTCGACCATGGTCTTGGAGTCGCACGGCTCGCTCGCGTCGGCGCGGTACGAGGTGAAACCGCCGCTCGCGCACTGCTGTCCCGCGAGCCAGTCGACGGCCTTCGCGGCGGGCTTCACGCCGACCACGTCCTGGGCGAGCAGGGCGTACGACTGCCGGAAGACCCCGTCGGACTTGGGATCCGCGTCGCCGTACAGACCGGAGGGAAGCGCGGCGGAGGGCGACGGGGACGCGGTGTCCGCGAAGGCGGCCGGGGCGGCGGCCGAACCGAACACGGCGACGGCGGCCAGGACCGCTGCGCTGCGGCGAACGTTCATGATGCGGCGGGTGCCTCTCCCTGCGGGGAGCGGGGCAGCACGGGCACGTAGCGGGCACGGGCACCGGGCGGCTCCGGCTCCGTATACCTCGACGGTGCCGGTCGTCGGCGGTTCCGACGACGCGAGCCGGTCATGCTCCGTACCAGGCATTCCGGCTCACCGCGCGGGTGCGGGATAACGGAATGGGGTCTCCCCTGCTCGAGCGAAGTCGAGAGCTTGGGGAAGGGGCAGCGCCGGATTTCCACCGGCTTCCCCCTGTACGGGCATGATGACGACGGGCCCACTCTACCGGCCCGTAGGGGGAGCGGACCGGGGCGCCCGCTCCATCCGGCCGTACGTCGTCCGCCCCTGGCGCCGTACGTCGTCCGCCCCGGCGCCGGACGTCACACCGCCCGGTACCGCACCGGATCGTGGCCCACCGCCTCCGCGCGCCCCAGCTTCACCAGGCGCCGCACATGGGCCTCGGCCTCGGAGACCGCGATGTTCCGTGAGCCGTAGCGGATCTCGGCCCAGGGGCGGTTCCACTCCATCTGCTCGGCGAGCTGCCAGGGGGTGAGGGGCTCGGCGAGGAGGGCGAGCAGGTCCGTCAGGCGCTCCTCGTGGTGGGCCAGGATCTCCCGCACGCGGGCCGGAGCGTCCGTGAACGCGTACTGATGCGCGGGCAGCACCTCGGCGGGGCCCAGGCGGCCGATGCGCTCCAGGGAGTCGATGTAGTCGCCGAGGGGGTCGGTGACGGTGTCGTCGTCGGGGTCTTCGTAGAGGCCGATGTGGGGAGTGATGCCGGGGAGCAGATGGTCGCCGGAGAACAGACGTCCGTGCCCGGGCAGTTGCGCCGGGTGCTCCTCCTCCAGGTGCAGGCAGACGTGGCCGGGGGTGTGCCCCGGGGTCCAGATCGCGCGGAGCCTGCGCCCCGGCAGTTCGAGCAGCTCGCCCGGTGTGATGTCCCGGTCGGGGAGCGCGGCGGCCATGCCCGGCAGGCGGGGCGCGCGGCCCGCGTCGCGGGCGGCGAGCAGCGGGGTCAGATGCTCCGCGGGGGCGCCCGCGGCCGTCAGCTTCTCCACCATGTAGTCGAACCAGCGCGCGGGCGGCCCCGTGCGCGTGCGGCGTACGACCGACGCGTCCGCCTCGTGCATCGCGATCCACGCGCCCGACGCCTCGCGGACCTTGGCCGAGAGGCCGTGGTGGTCGGGGTGGTGGTGGGTGATGACGACGCCGTGCACCGCCTCGACGGACGTGCCGCAGGCGGCGAGGCCGGTGGCGAGGGAGTCCCAGGACGTGGGGTCGTCCCAGCCCGTGTCGATGAGGACCGGGCCGCCGTCGGTGTCAAGGAGATGGACGAGGGTGAAGCCCAGGGGGTTGTCGGGGATCGGGACCTTGATGCTCCATACGCCCCCGCCGTGCTCGATCACCTGCGGTTCGGCCACCTGCGTCATCGGGCGCCCTCTTCTTCTCTCGTCCGTAACTAGAACTAGTTCCAATGATCGCCCAAGTCGACCGTCCACTCAGGCTACTTGAGCCTTGCCCTCCGTGGACTACTGGAACTAGAACTGGTATCAGTTCTGAAACAGTGTCAGAACGCGTGCCGCGCAGGCGGAATCCCGCAGGAGGCAGTCAGCCATGACCGATCTCGTGGAACACGGACAGCTCTTCATCGGCGGGGAGTTGGTGGACCCCCTCGGCAAGGACGTCATCGAGGTGATCTCGCCGCACACCGGCCGGGTCTTCGCGCGGGTGCCGCACGCCGCGCCCGCCGATGTGGACCGGGCCGTCGCCATCGCGCGCAAGGCGTTCGACGACGGGCCCTGGCCCCGGATGACGCTCGACCAGCGGATCGAGGTCATCGCCAGGATCAAGGACGCGTTCGCGGTACGGCACGAGGAGATCGCCCGCGTCATCAGCTCCGAGAACGGCACCCCGTACACGTCGAGCGTCATGGTGCAGGCCCTCGCCGCGATGATGGTCTGGGACTCGGCGCTCACGGTCGCGCGGAACTTCACCTACGAGGAGGAGCGCGACGGAGCGCTCGGCAAGATCCTCGTGAGGCGCGAGCCGGTCGGTGTGGTGGCGGCCGTCGTCCCGTGGAACGTCCCGCAGTTCACGGCGGCGGCCAAGCTCGCACCGGCGCTGCTCGCCGGGTGCCCGGTGATCCTCAAGACCTCGCCCGAAGCGCCGCTCGACGCCTACATACTCGCGGAGATCGCCACCGAGGCGGGGCTGCCGCAGGGCGTGCTCTCGATCATCTCGGCGGACCGCGAGGTGAGCGAGTACCTCGTCGGGCACCCCGGCATCGACAAGGTGTCCTTCACCGGTTCCGTCGGCGCGGGCAAGCGCGTCATGGAGGTCGCCGCCCGCAATCTCACCCGCGTGACCCTGGAGTTGGGCGGCAAGTCGGCCGCGGTGATCCTGCCGGACGCGGACGCGTCGGCGGCGGTCGCCGGCATCGTCCCCTTCGCTTGGATGATCAACGGCCAGGCGTGCGTGGCCCAGACCCGCATCCTCGTGCCGCACGCGCGCTACGACGAGTTCGCGGACGCCTTCGCCGCCGCGGCCGGTGCGCTCAAGGTCGGCGACCCGCTCGACCCGGCGACCGAACTCGGCCCGCTGGTGGCCAAGCGCCAGCAGCAGCGCTCGCTCGACTACATCCGCATCGGCCAGGAGGAGGGCGCCAAGGTCCTGACGGGCGGCGGGCGTCCGGCGGGGCTCGACGAGGGCTGGTACGTCGAGCCGACACTCCTCGGCGGTGTGGACAACTCGATGCGCGTCGCCCGCGAGGAGATCTTCGGCCCGGTCATCTGCCTTCTTCCGTACGGCGACGAGAGCGAGGCCGTGAAGATCGCCAACGACTCGGACTACGGGCTCAGCGGCAGCGTGTGGACGGCGGACGTGGAGCGCGGCATCGACATCGCGCGCCGGGTGCGCACCGGAACGTACTCGGTGAACACCTTCAGTCTCGACATGCTCGGACCGTTCGGCGGCTACAAGAACTCCGGCCTGGGGCGGGAGTTCGGGCCCGAGGGGTACGGCGAGTACTTCGAGCACAAGATGATCCACCTCCCGTCCGGCTATGAAGGGGCGGGTGCCTGATGGGTGACCGCTGGCACGTCGAGGTGGACCGCTCCGTCTGCATCGGCTCCGGGATGTGCGTGATCACGGCGCCGGGCGGGTTCGCGCTCGACTCGGCCCGCCAGTCGCACCCCGCGGACCCCGAGACCGACGCCAACGAGAAGGTGCTCGAAGCGGCCGAGGGGTGTCCGGTCGAGGCGATCACGATCACGTTGCCCGGCAGCGGGGAGGTCGTCTTCCCGCCGGAGGACTGATCCCGGAGGACTGATCCCGGAGGACTGATCTCGGAGGGCTGATCCCGGAGAGCTGGTCTCGGATGACTGATCGGGTCCGTGTTGGCCGGGACTTCACTTCCGCGACGCCGCCCGCACCGGGTTGCATACGTCCTGTACGTATCTTGTTCGATCGAACGGGTGCGAACAGGACTTTACCCATGCGTTCCGCATGCCCGATCGATGACATCCGTGACTGTCCGTCCCCTTTGCGGCCTGGAAATGTCTCTGCCAGACCACATGGGGAGGGGACGCCGTGGACAAGCGGTACGAGGTCTACTGTCTGGCCGACAGGCACTTCTACGAGACTCCGGACCGTTTGCCCGTGGGCGGCAGCGCCCCCGATTTCGAGACGGCGGGGCGCCCGGTCCCGCCGGGATGGCGGTCGGCGCGCCAGGGCGACTGGCTGACCTTCGTCCCCGTCGACGAGGACGGGCACGCGAGGCCCGCGCCCCAGCAGGGCTGGAAGATCCACGTCTCCGCCACGCTGGAGAACGCCGACCGGATCGCCGCTGTGGTCACGGACCACTGCGTGCCGCGCTCCGTCCCCTTCAAGTTCATCGCGGGACGGCGCCTGCTCCACCTGCGCAACAGCAAGTACGCGGGGCGCGACGGCAGCGGCAAGTTCGCCACGATCTACCCCGCCGACGAGCAGCAACTGCACGCGCTACTCGATGAGTTGGGGCGACTGCTCGCAGGGCAGGAAGGCCCCTACATCCTCACCGACCTGCGCTGGCAGGAAGGCCCGCTTTACGTCAGGTACGGCGCCTTCACCCGCCGCATGTGCGCCGACGAGCGCGGCGGTCTCGTCCCCGCGATCGAGGACGACCAGGGGCGCCTCGTCCCCGACTCGCGCGACCCGGCCTTCCGGGTCCCCGAGTGGGTCACGCTCCCGCCGTTCCTCGAATCCCAGCTGACGGCGCGCAACAACACGACGGTCGGCGACCTGCCGTACCGCATGGAGAAGGCACTGCACTTCTCCAACGGCGGCGGGGTCTATGTGGGCACCGACACCAGGGACGGCCGCAAGGTCGTCCTGAAGGAAGGCCGGCCGCACGCGGGCCTGGCATCCGACGGGGCCGACGCCGTGGCCCGCCTGGAGCGCGAACGGGACGCGCTGGGGAAGCTGGCGGGCCTCGGTGTCGCGCCCGAGGTGCGGGACTGGTTCGAACTCGGCGGCCACCGCTTCCTCGTCATGGACTTCGTGGAGGGCCGCACCCTCAACTCCTTCTTCGCGGACCGCCATCCGCTGTTGGTCAGCGAACCGGACGCCGACGCGATCGCCGCGTACACGGCCTGGGCGCTGCGGATCCACCGCGCCGTCGAGGAAGCCGTCGCGGCCGTGCACGGGCGGGGTGTCGTCTTCAACGACCTCCACATGTTCAACATCATGGTCGCCCCCGACGAACAGTCCGTCTCCCTCCTCGACTTCGAGGCGGCGGGGCGTGTGGGTGAGGGCGGCAGGCAGATCGTGGCCCACCCCGGATTCATCGCGCCCGCCGACCGCGAGGGCGTGGACGTCGACCTCTACGCCCTCGCCTGTCTGCGGCTCGCCCTCTTCCTGCCGATCACCACACTGCTCGCCGTCGACCGGGGCAAGGCGGCGCACCTCGCGACAGTGATCGCGGCCGAATTCCCCGACGTACCGGCGGAGTTCCTCGCCGGAGCGGTGGCGGAGATCGAGCGGGGAGGACAGGACGGGACCGGTGGCGGGGCGGTAGTGGGGGCCACGGCATCCGCATCCGTATCCCTCTCCGCGCCGCTCGTCGAGGTGGCCGACTGGCCCGCCAGCCGGGACTCGATGGTCAAGGCCATCCTCGCCTCGGCCACCCCGGAGCGCGACGACCGGCTCTTCCCCGGCGACATAGCGACGTTCACCGACAGCGGCGGGCTCGGCCTCGCACACGGTGCGGCCGGAGTGCTGCTCGCCCTCGCCGAGGGCGGCGGCGAACGCTACGAGGAGGGCGAGCGCTGGCTCCTGAAGCACACCGAATCCGCGCCGCCCGGTACGCCCCTCGGGCTGAACGACGGCCTCGCGGGCATCGCCCACGTACTCGAACGGCTCGGTCACCGCACCCGCGCGCTCGATCTGATGGAGCTCATCCTCCAGGAGAACTGGCAGCGGCTGCCCTCGGACCTGAACGGCGGCCTGGCCGGACTCGGCCTCGCCCTCGACGCCCTCGCGCACAGCACAGGCGAGGAAGGCCTGGCCCAACACGCCTTCAGGGCAGCCGAGTTGATCGCCGAGCGCCTCACCGCTGCCGAGGACCCGCCGAAGAAGGGGCGGCCCCGGGCCGGGCTGCTGCACGGGGCGACCGGTCCCGCGCTGCTCTTCCTCCGGCTCTACGAGAGGAACGGCGACCCGGCGCTCCTCGACCTGGCGGCGCGGGCCCTGCGCGCGGACCTCGAACGGTGCGTGGCGCGGCCCGACGGCAGCATCGGGGTGGACGAGGGGTGGCGCACGATGCCGTACCTCGGCGACGGCAGCGTCGGCATCGGGATGGTCGTCGACGACTACCTCGCGCACCGGGACGACGCCGGGTTCGAGGCGGTGCGGCCGGGCGTCCTGACCACCGCGCGCTCACGCTTCTGCGTGCAGCCGGGCCTGTTCCAGGGGCGGGCCGGACTGTTGCTGCACATCAACCGCAGCACCGCACCCGGCATCACGCCCGAGGACGTCGCCGCGCAGATCGAGGGACTCGGCTGGTTCACGATGCCGTACGCCGGCCAACTCGCCTTCCCCGGACACCAGATGCTGCGCCTGTCCATGGACCTGCACACCGGAACGGCGGGCTGTCTTCTCGCCCTCGCCGCCGCCCTGGGGGACGGCGGAGCACACGTCCCCTTCCTGCCGCCTCTGAGGCGGCCCCAGAGCCGGTCCCGCCACGCAGCGGGGTCGTGACACCACCCGATGAGGACAGCAACGTCCCCAAAAGAGAGGCAACTCCCATGGCACTTCTCGACCTGCAGAGCATGGAGTCCGACGAGATGACCGGTGGCGGCCACGGTGGCGGCGGCAGCAACGTGAGCCTGCTCCTGTGCTGGAGCGACGCGAGCGTCCTGCTCTGTCTGTGACACCGGTCCGTGCCTGACCGGCACGGTTCCTGGGGGACCGGGCGGCGCCTCTTCTCGGAGGGCCGCCCGGCTCCACCGATGCCATGGCCCTTCGCGGACAGCGTCCTCGGGCGCTCCGCCCCGGCCGCACCGCCACGGACACGAGGACCCGTACCGCATGGCGACCATGACCACCCGGCCTCCTCGACCCGACCACGACGCGGGCCTGCTGAAGGCCGCCACCCGCCACAGTGCCGCCCGCTGCGTGGCCCTGGTGCTGTGCAGCGTCGCAGGGGCCGGAGCGAGTCTCCTCCTGCCGTTCGCCATCGGCCGCGCCCTCGACACCGTCCTCGCGGGTCACGCGGCCGGTCACGTCGGTGCCGACGCCACCCGCTGGATCCTCGTGTGCACGGTGCTCGTCGGTGCGAGCGCGCTTCTCGACGCCTGCGACGGCGTCCTCACCGGAACCACCAACGCCCGCACCACGGCCTGGCTGCGCGGCCGAGTAGGCCGCCACGTGCTGGCCGTAGGGCCGCGCGCCACCGCGCGTTTCGCCCCCGGCGACCTGGTGGCCCGACTCATCGACAACGCGGCACACGCGGGCGTCGCGCCCGCCACGCTCGCCGCGCTTCTCGCCGCCCTGGTCGCGCCGGTCGGCGCCGTCGTGGCCCTCGTCCTGATCGACGGCTGGCTCGCCGTGGTGTTCGTCGTCGGGGCACCCGTACTCGTCCTGCTCCTGCGGGCGTTCGTGCGTGTCTCGTCCGACTGCGTGGCGCGCTACCAGCAGGTCCAGGGCGACATCGCGGGCCGTCTCAGCGAGGCGATCGGCGGGGCCAGGACCGTCACGGCCGCGCACACCGAGGACAAAGAGGCCGGGCGCATCCTCGATGCGCTGCCTGAACTCTCCCGCCAGGGGCATCGGATGTGGCGGGTCCAGGGCCGCTCCCAGGCGCAGGCCGTCGCGGTCGCGCCCCTCCTACAGATCGCGGTCGTCGCGGTCGCGGGTCATCTGGTCGTCCAAGACCGCATCACCGTGGGTGAGTTGCTCGCCGCCTCCCGGTACGCGGTGCTCGCGACCGGGATCGGCATGCTCGTCGGGCAGCTGGGGGCACTGGTGCGGGCGCGGGCGGCGGCGAGGCGCCTGGGGGAGGTGCTGGCGGAGCCCGAGACCTCCTACGGGCGAGCTGAACTACCGCTGGGGGATGGACTGTTGGAGGTGCGTGGCGTGAGAGTGACGCGCGGTGGGCGCGCCGTGCTCGACGGGGTGGACCTGACGGTTCCCGCGGGCGGCACGCTCGCCGTGGTCGGGCGCTCCGGCTCCGGCAAGTCGCTTCTGGCGTCCGTCGCGGGCCGGCTCGCCGACCCCGACGAAGGGGACGTACGCCTCGACGGCGTCCCCCTGCGCTCGCTCAGCCGCGAGGAGCTGCGCCGCGAAGTCGGTTACGCCTTCGAGCGGCCCGCGCTGCTCGGTACGACCCTGGAGGACACGATCGGCTTCGGCGCCCCGCGCCCGACGCCGCCCCGCGTCCGCGAAGCGGCCCGCGCCGCCCACGCCGACCCCTTCATCACCCGCCTCCCCGACGGCTACGCGACGCCTTGCGCGGAGGCACCCCTTTCCGGAGGCGAAGCTCAACGCCTCGGCCTGGCAAGGGCGTTCGCGCGAGGCGGGCGGCTGCTGATCCTGGACGACGCCATGTCGAGCCTGGACACGGTGACGGAACACCACATAGCCGAGGCCGTGCTCCACCACACCCCGCACCGCAGCCGCCTGATCATCGCCCACCGCGCGGCGACGGCGGCCCGCGCGGACGCCGTGGCCTGGCTGCATGAAGGCCAGATCCGGGCGGTGGGCACGCATGCGGAACTGTGGGAGCGGCCCGAGTACCGGGAGGTGTTCGGAGCGTGAGGCGGGTGGAGCGGGTGGAGGAGACGGAGGGGGCGGGGCGTGTGGAGTCGTCCTCGGCGGCCCCGCAAGGTCCCTACCGCCGAGGTGTCCGCTTCCTGTGGCGCAGGTGGCCGGTGCTGCTGCGGCTCGCGCTCTGGTCCGTCCTGGAGACCGGGCAGACCTTCCTCACCGGGTACGCCCTCGCACGCGCCCTGGACGACGGGTTCCTCGCGGGGCGTGAGGCGGTGGGTCTCGGGTGGCTCGGCGGGGCCGGGCTCGGCGTGGTCGTGGCCGCGTACGGCACGGGGCGGGTGTACCGCTCGGTCGCCGACCTGGTCGAGCCGCTGCGGGACACCCTGGTCAGGCAGGTCGTCGGGCGGGGGCTGCGGGACGCCGACGGCGCCTCCGTCTCCCGGCTCACCCAGCAGGTGGAGATCGCCAGGGACACGTTCGCCGGACTGGTCCTCGTGTCCCGTTCCTTCGTCTTCACGGCGGCGGGCGCGCTGATCGGCCTGTTTTCGCTTGCCCCGCTCCTCCTTCTTGTGGTGGCGCCGCCGCTGCTGGCCGGTGTCGCCCTGTTCGCGGCGAGCCTGCGTCCACTGGCCAGGCGCCAGGAGAGGTTCCTCGTCGCGGACGAGGGCATAGCGGGCCAACTGGGGTCGGTCACCCCGGGATTGCGGGATGTCGCGGCCGCGGGCGCCGAGCAGGACATGGCCGATGACCTGGACCGGGGTGTCGCCACGGAGTACGCGGCGGCCCGCGCCCTCGCCCACTGGGGAGTCCTGCGCACGGCGGCCCTGACGACCGGCGGCCAGCTGCCACTCGTCCTGCTCCTCGTCACGGCCCCCTGGCTCCTGAACCACGGAGTGACCCCGGGCGCCCTGGTCGGGGCGATCGCCTACGTCTCCCAGGCGCTGCTCCCGGCCCTGCACAACCTGATCCACGGCCTGGGTACGAGCGGCTCCCGCCTGGCGATCGTCCTGCGCCGCCTGACGTGGACTCCGGGGGAGGAGACGGGGGCGGCGGCACCCGCGCCGAGCGACGAGAACGCAGAAGCGGCAGCCCCCGCCCCTGAAGAGGCCCCCGCCCTCCAGCTCTCCTCCGTCACCTTCGCCTACGGCCCCCTCGCCGAGCCCGTCGTACGCGACCTGTCGCTCACCGTCCCGCACGGCGGCCATCTGGCGGTCGTCGGCCCCAGCGGGATCGGGAAGTCGACGCTGGCCGGGCTCGTGGCCGGGCTGCTTGAGCCAGGGGGCGGTGTCGTCCGCGTGGCGGGGCGGCCCGTGCGGGGGCAAGAGGCCGTCGCGCGGCGGGTGTTGATCCCGCAGGAGGCGTACGTCTTCAGCGGGACGGTCCGGGAGAACCTGGAGTATCTGCGGGCGGACGCCGTCGGCGACGCGGAGCTGCTGAGCGCCGCGCGGGCCGTCGGGCTCGGCGGAGTGATCGAGCGGCTGGGCGGGCTCGCCGCCCCCGTCGACCCGGCCACGCTCTCCGCGGGCGAGCGGCAGCTCGTCGCGCTGACCCGCGCCTATGTCTCGTACGCGCCCCTCGTCCTGCTCGACGAAGCCACCTGCCACCTCGACCCGATGGCGGAGGCCCGCGCCGAGCGGGCGTTCGCGGAGCGCCCCGGCGGCACCCTCGTGGTGATCGCCCACCGCATCAGCTCGGCCCGCCGCGCCGACCGGATCCTGGTGATGGACGGGACGCACACTCTGTGCGGCGGCCACGACGAGCTCATCGAGAGCTCCTCGCTCTACCGCGAACTGTCCGGCAACTGGGGCCCTACGGGTCCTGGTCCAGGTCCGGGTCCAGGTCCGGGTCCACTGAACGGGGCGTCACACCCAGCCCTCCCCGCGCGAGATCCGTATGGCGTCGATCCTGTTGCGCGCCCCGGTCTTGCGGGTGATGGCGGCCATGTAGTTGCGCACCGTTCCGTTGGTCAGGTGCAGGCGGTGCGCGATCTCGGCGACGGGCGCGCCTCCGGCGGCGAGTGAGAGAACCAGCAACTCCCGGTGCGTGAGCGGCATCTGAGCCGCTTTCAGGAATCCGAACCCCAGCGACTCGTCGACGAATCTTCGGCCGGTCGCCACCTGTCTTATCCCGGCGAGCAGCCGGTCGAGCGGGCTCGCCTTGTCCACGTAGCCGACGGCGCCTGCCTCCATGCAGCGGCGGAGCAGCCCCGGGCGGTTCCCGGACACCAGGACGAGGAGCGGGCTGCCGAGGCCGCCGCTCACCGGATGGGACTGCTCCCCGAACTCGGCTGAGGCGTACGCCGTTTCGCCGTCGGGATCGACCACGCAGACGTCGGGCCGCACCGCGCCGGTACGGTCGCGGGCGTTGCGCCATGGTGCATGGAACACCTCCAGGTCCGGCTCACGGGCGAGGCGCTCCGCGAGCGCCGATCGCAGCAGACAGGCGTCATGCACGAGAAGAACCCGGATCACGCTCTGATCCCCCAGTTCCCCGCTTCTGGTTCCGATAGCTTCAGTCAGCACGTAGACCATTCATAGCGGGCGTCAACCACTTGACGGACACGAAGAACTGGCCAAGCGGGACCAGACGAGGCTCAGGGGCGCAGTTGCCCGATGCGCGTGCGCCCCCAGTGCAACCATCCGGGGTTTGTGACATCAAGGTCTGTGACGTCAAGATCTGTGACGTCAAGCTTTGCGGAGTCAGGGTTTGCGATGTCAGGGTGTGCGATCGGCCTCGGGGGACGTCAGATCGATCAGACGGCACACCATCTCGATGTCGATCTTGACCTGGGCGATCGACGCCCGCCCCGAGAGCCAGGTGATCAGCGCGGAGTGCCAGGTGTGCTCGATGACCCGGACGGCCGAGAGCTGCTCGGGGGTCGGCGCGTCCGCCAGGCCCATCGCGTCCAGGATGATCGCCGTGGTCAGCCGCGAGACCGTGTCCACCTCGGGGCTCACCGAGCGGTCGGCGAAGGTCAGCGCCCTGACCATGGCGTCCGCCAGATGGGGCTCGCGCTGCAGGGCACGGAAGGCCCGCATCAGGGTCTCGGCGCACCGCTCGGCGGGCGTCTCACCGGCGGGCGGGCGCTTACGGATCGTCGTGTGCATGTGCTGCAACTGGTCCTGCATGGTGGCGACCAGGAGATGCACCTTGGAGGGGAAGTAGCGGTACAGCGTGCCGAGGGCGACGCTCGACGACTCGGCGACCTCGCGCATCTGCACCGCGTCGAATCCGCCCCTGCTCGCGAGTTGGGCGCTGGCGTGCAGGATGCGGCGACGGCGCGCCTCCTGCCGTTCGGTCAGGGGTGGCGACGCCGGATCAGCTGCTGCGACTTCCGCTGCCTTGGCTTCCGATGACATATGTCCCGTTGTTCCGTCGTCCCGTTCCGGTCAGGTGGTCGGCCAGCATGGCAGGGTGCCCGCCGTGGCGCGAATCACCTGATCCGGGCCTTACAGCGCGGCTACCTGCCGGTAGATTCAAAGCTCGTTCAGCGATCATTCAGCGATCAAGTCTGAAACTTGTTCTAGATTACCGTCCCGGCGTAACCTCGCGGACAACCGCAGGGAGAAGGGGGCCGAGAGTGACCGCTGAGGCCATGGAGGCGGGCCCCCGGACGGGGCCGCAGGGCGCCGATGGCGACCGACCGCTGCGCATCGCTCTCCTCACGTACAAAGGCAACCCGTTCTGCGGGGGCCAAGGCGTCTACGTACGTCACCTCTCGCGCGAGCTGGCCCGCCTCGGCCACAGCGTCGAAGTGATCGGCGCACAGCCCTACCCCGTCCTGGACGAGGGCCTGGCGGGCCTCAAGCTCACCGAGCTGCCCAGCCTCGACCTCTACCGCTCGCCCGACCCCTTCCGCACGCCGAAGCGCGGCGAGTACCGCGACTGGGTCGACGCGCTCGAAGTGGCGACGATGTGGACCGGCGGCTTCCCCGAGCCCGCGACGTTCAGCCTGCGGGCCCGCCGCCATCTGCGCGCCAGGCGGGGTGAGTTCGACGTCGTGCACGACAACCAGACGCTCGGCTACGGCCTGCTCGGCGACCTCGGCGCCCCGCTCGTCTCGACGATCCACCACCCCATCACCGTGGACCGCGGGCTCGACCTGGACGCGGCGCCCGACTGGCGGCGCCGCATGTCCGTGCGCCGCTGGTACGCGTTCACGCGCATGCAGAAGCGGGTGGCCCGCCGCCTGCCCTCCGTGCTCACCGTCTCCGGCACATCGCGCCAGGAGATCATCGACCACCTCGGCGTGCGCGACGACCGTATCGACGTCGTGCACATCGGCGCCGACACCGATCTCTTCTCGCCGGACCCCTCGATCCCCGAGGTGCCGGGCCGGATCGTCACGACATCCAGCGCGGACGTCCCGCTCAAGGGCCTCATCCATCTCGTCGAGGCGCTTGCCAAGGTTCGCGCCGAGAATCCGGCCGCCCATCTCGTCGTCGTGGGCAAGCGCGCCGAGGACGGCCCGGTGGCGCAGGCGATCGAGAAGTACGGCCTCAAGGACGCCATCGAGTTCGTCAAGGGCATCACCGACGAGGATCTTGTGGACCTGGTCCGCTCGGCCGAGGTCGCCTGTGTCCCTTCGCTCTACGAGGGCTTCTCGCTCCCCGCGGCCGAGGCGATGGCGACGGGGACGCCGCTGCTCGCGACGACCGGCGGCGCGATCCCGGAGGTCGCGGGCCCCGACGGCGAGACCTGCCTGGCCGTGCCGCCCGCCGACCCCGGCGCGCTCGCGGCGGGCCTGAGCAGGCTGCTCGGCGACCGTGAGCTGCGGATCCGCCTCGGCGCGGCCGGACGCGAGCGGGTTCTCGCCAAATTCACCTGGGCCCGCGCCGCCCAGGGCACCGCAGAGCTGTACCGCGCGGCGATCGCCGGAAAAAACGCGGCCCCGCAATCCGGCCGCCCCCCGGCCACCACCCCGACGTACTCCGGGAGCCATCGCTGATGCTGACCGTCGACTTCACCCGCTTCCCGCTCGCCGCGGGCGATCGCGTACTTGACCTGGGCTGCGGCGCGGGCCGGCACGCCTTCGAGTGTTATCGGCGGGGGGCCCAGGTGGTGGCCCTCGACCAGAACGGCGAGGAGATCCGCGAGGTCGCCAAGTGGTTCGCCGCGATGAAGGAGGCGGGCGAGGCACCGGCGGGCGCCACCGCCACGGCGATGGAGGGCGACGCGCTCAACCTGCCCTTCCCCGACGCCTCGTTCGACGTCGTGATCATCTCCGAGGTGATGGAGCACATCCCCGACGACAAGGGCGTACTCGCGGAGATGGTCCGCGTTCTGAAGCCGGGCGGCCGTATCGCGGTCACGGTCCCGCGCTACGGCCCCGAGAAGATCTGCTGGGCGCTCAGCGACGCGTACCACGAGGTCGAGGGCGGCCACATCCGCATCTACAAGGCGGACGAACTGCTCGGCAGGATGCGCGAGGCGGGCCTGAAGCCGTACGGCACGCACCACGCGCACGCCCTGCACGCGCCGTACTGGTGGCTGAAGTGCGCGTTCGGCGTGGACAACGACAAGGCGCTGCCGGTGCGGGCGTACCACAAGCTCCTGGTCTGGGACATCATGAAGAAGCCACTGGCGACGAAGGTGGCGGAGCAGTTGCTCAACCCGGTCGTGGGCAAGAGTTTCGTGGCGTACGCGACGAAACCGCACCTGCCGAAGGCCGAGGCGGAGTCCGACGTCGAGACTGACGCGGAGTTCGACGTCAAGACCGACGCGAAGGCCGACGTCAGAACCACGGGGGCCAAGGCCAAGGCCAACGCCAAGACCAACGTCAAGACCGACGCGTGACGAGCCCGGAGCGGACGGAACACCTGGTCCTGCCCGGTGTCCTGACGGCTGATCAGGCCACCCGTACGGTCCGCGGGATCCTGGCCGTCCAGCGCGAGGACGGCGCGATCCCATGGTTCCGCGGCCACCACCTGGACCCCTGGGACCACACCGAGGCCGCCATGGCCCTGGACGCGGCGGGCGAGCACGCGGCGGCGGGCCGCGCCTACGACTGGCTCGCGCGGCACCAGAACCCGGACGGGTCCTGGTACGCGGCGTACGCCGACGGCGACCCGCACGACGTGACGGACCGGGGCCGCGAGACGAACTTCAGCGCGTACATCGCCGTGGGCGTCTGGCACCACTACCTCTCGACGGGCGACGACACGTTCCTGGACCGCCTGTGGCCCACGGTGGTGGCGGCGGTGGAGTTCGTGCTCGCGCTGCAGCAGCCGGGCGGCCAGATCGGCTGGAAGCGCGAGCCGGACGGGACGCCGGTCAGCGACGCGCTCCTGACCGGCAGTTCATCGATCCACCAGGCGCTGCGCTGCGCCCTGGCGATCGCCGAGCAGCGCGAGGAGGCGCAGCCGGACTGGGAACTGGCGACGGGCTCGCTGGCCCACGCCATCCGCAGCCACCCCGAGCGCTTCCTGGACAAGGACCGCTACTCGATGGACTGGTACTACCCGGTCCTCGGGGGAGCGTTGACGGGCGCGGGGGCCAAGTCCCGTATGGAGGAGGGCTGGGACCGCTTCGTGGTGCCGGACCTGGGCGTGCGCTGCGTCATCCCCAACAACTGGGTGACGGGCGGCGAGAGCGCCGAACTCGCCCTCGCCCTATGGGTGTTGGGTGAGTCCGACCGCGCCCTGGAGATCCTCCAGTCGATCCAGCACCTGCGAGACGCGGAGTCCGGCCTCTACTGGACGGGCTACGTCTACGACGACAAGGCGATCTGGCCCGAGGAACTGACCACGTGGACGGCGGGCTCCCTGCTGCTCGCGGTGGCGGCACTGGGCGGCGACGAGGCCACCTGCGCGGTGTTCTCGGGAGAACGCCTGCCGGTGGGCCTCGCGCCGGAGTGCTGTGGGGCGGCTGCGGGGGGTCAGTAGCGGCGCAGTCGTCCTGCGATGGCGTGGCCGATGAAGACGTATACGAGGGCTGCCAGGCCGTAGCCGCAGACGACTCGGGCCCAGGCCTCGTCGAACGTGCTGTGTTCTTCCGGGGGGTGCCCCCGGACCCCCGGGGCATGCGACTGGTGTGCCGGGGGTCGGGGTGTGTTGGCTGCGGTGCTCAGTAGCGGCGCAGTCGTCCTGCGATGGCGTGGCCGATGAAGACGTATACGAGGGCTGCCAGGCCGTAGCCGCAGACGACTTGGGCCCAGGCCTCGTCGAACGTGCTGTGTTCTTCCGGGGGGTGCCCCCGGACCCCCGGGTCATGCGACTGGTGTGCCGGGGGTCGGGGTGTGTTGGCTGCGGTGCTCAGTAGCGGCGCAGCCGTCCTGCGATGGCGTGGCCGATGAAGACGTACACGAGGGCTGCCAGGCCGTAGCCGCAGACAACTCGGGCCCAGGCCTCGTCGAACGTGAACAGGTCATGCGACCAGCCGGCCAGCCAGCGGGCCACGTCGTGGATGAATTGGACGAGGTCGTTGGCGCGGTTCGCGTCCAACAGGTACATGAGGATCCACAGGCCGAGGATGATGGCCATGACGTCCGCGACGATGACGATGACCCTCGCTGCTGTGCTGCCACGTGCTTGTCTGGTGGACATGAGGGCCGAGTACCGGGTTCGGGCTTGTTGAAACCCATACGGGCTCGCCCGGGTGGCGGGTCCGCCCGTCCGGGGTGAGGCTGCCGGGAGAGCTGTCCACTCCCGGAGGTCCCCGTGTTGCTGTCCGCCGCGACCGTACGCCGGTCGCTCGTCGCCCCTGTGCTGTGCGGAGCCCTGCTCGCTGGGCTGACCGCGTGCAACGACGACGCCGACGCCGCTGACACCGCGGACGCGTCGTCCACACCGTCCGCGACCAGCTCCGCGCAGAAGCAGAAGTTCGCGAAGACGAGGTTCGTGGCGAACGCGGGGATCGCCGCGGGGGCGACGTACCAGTGGATCGTGAAGCCGTTTCGCGCGGGGAAGTTCAAGAAGGGTGCCGACGGGCGGAAGTTCGCCCTGATCAAGGCCGGGCTCGCGGGGACGCTTGCCTACAACCGCCTCAAGGCCGCGTCGAAGAACGCCAAGGGCGACCCGACGCTGGCCAAGGCGGTGGCGCCGCTGACGGCGGGCATCGACGCGCTGAAGGACCTTCCGTCGAAGCTGCGCAAGGGCGATTCGACGGACTCGGTCGTGAACTCCTTCGATGACGTCATCAACAAGGTGAAGGACGCGGGCAAGGGCGCGGGGGCGGAGGTCAAGGACAAGGTGCCGTCGGCCGGGGACTTGGCGAAGGGCTGAGGGCGAAGGGCGAAGGGCGAAGGGCGAAGGGCTGAGGGCCGAGGGCTGCTGTGCGGGGCCGGAACTCATTTCGGCCCGGTCGGCGTTTGGGGCCATCTTGTCGGGGGCCCTGGGAGTCCTGGGGGCGCAGCCCCGTGGTTTCGGGAAGGGGCGGGGTTGGGGAAAGCCCCGCAGGGTCCGCCCCTGCCTAGCTGTTCAACTCCGCGAGCACCCGCAACGTATGGCGGTCCGGCGCCAGTACCAGCAGATCCGTCACCGGCCCCTTGCGCCACAACTCCAACCGCTCCGCGATACGCTCCCGCGGCCCCACCAGCGAGATCTCATCGGCGAAAGCATCAGGAACGGCAAGGACCGCCTCCTCCCGCCGCCCCGCCAGAAACAGCTCCTGAATCCTCCGCGCCTCTTCCTCGAACCCCATCCGCGCCATCAGATCCGCATGAAAGTTTCGCGCGGAGTGCCCCATTCCGCCGATATAGAACCCCAGCATCGCCTTGACCGGAAGCAAGCCCTCCGCAACGTCGTCGCAGACCTTCGCCCGCGCCATGGGCGCGACCAGGAAACCCTCCCGCACGCCCACGAGCGACGCCTCGTACACATCGGACCGCATCGGCGACCAGTAGAGGGGCAGCCACCCGTCCGCGATCCGCGCCGTCTGCGCGATGTTCTTCGGGCCCTCCGCGCCGAGCAGCACCGGCAGATCGGCCCGCAGCGGATGCGTGATCGGCTTCAGGGGCTTGCCGAGACCGCTTCCGTCCTCCCCCTGGTAGGGGTGCGAGTGGAAGCGTCCGTCGAGGGCGACAGGCCCCTCCCGTCGCAGCACCTGCCGGATGACATCCACGTACTCCCGCGTGGCCGTCAGCGGCGACTTCGGGAACGGCCTGCCGTACCACCCCTCCACCACCTGCGGCCCGGAGAGCCCGAGCCCGAGCATCATCCGCCCGCCGGAGAGGTGGTCGAGGGTCAGCGCGTGCATCGCGGTCGTCACCGGCGACCGCGCCGCCATCTGTACGACCGCCGTGCCCAGCTTGATCCGCGAGGTCTGCGCCGCGATCCAGGTCAGTGGGGTGAAGGCGTCGGATCCCCACGCCTCCGCCGTCCATACGGAGTCATAACCGAGCCGCTCGGCCTCCTGGGCGAGTGCCACGTGCCCGGGGTCGGGGCCGCGCCCCCAGTAGCCGAGAGCGAGTCCCAGGCGCATACCTGTGCCCATCCCCGATCCTTTCTGACGGGCCGTCAGTTCAGTGCAGAGTGGCGACTGTACGACAACGGCCCCCCGCCCGGAAGGGCGAGGGGCCGCGAGCTGGGGGCGAGATCAGCCGCGCTGAATCCCCGTGGTGTCCTGCAGTACGCCGCGACGGCCGTCCTGCGTCTGGGCCACCAGGCCGGGGCCGCGCTGCTCGACGGCCAAGTACCAGGTGCCGGGCGCCAGTTCGGCGATCGGCGTCGGCGAACCGTCCTCCGCGTACAGCGGACGCGGCACCGGCACGGCGAACCAGAACGGTGAGAACTCACCGGTGGCCTGCGCGGCCCCGGGAGGCGGCGTCTGCTGACCCGGCTGCGGCTGACCCGGCTGGGCGCCGAAGGGCTGACCCTGCTGGGGCTGACCGGGCTGGGCGCCGTACGGCTGGCCCGGCTGCGGCTGGCCCTGCGCGCCCGGGTAGCCGTAGCCGCCCTGCGGGTGACCGCCGTAGGGCTGGGGGGCGGCGGGGCGGGGGGCGCCGATGAGGGGGGCCTTCAGGGCCGGGATCAGCGCGGTCGCGACCGCGCCGGCGGCCAGGACCAGGGCGGCGACCAGGCCGAGGATGAGACCGATACCGGCATCGGGCCCGCCGTTACCGCTGCCCAGGCCGCTGTCGAAGAGGAAGCCGTAGGACTGGTCGGCGTCGAAGATGGCGCCGATCGAGCTCCACGCAGCAGCGATCGCGAAGGCGACACCGAGCTGCCCGAGGTCGAGGCCCGCGACCTTGCGCGGCTGCGGCAGTGCACGGCCCACCACGATGAGGGCAGCAGCGATGATGCCGAGCAGGTACACGCTCAGCAGCAGGTTGCCGTTCTCCCAGGCATTGGGGAGCTTGTCGCTGTCGCCGCCATCGGCGTCAAGGGTGTTGAGGAATGAGGCGATGAACAGCAACACCGCTGCTCCGATCACCACGCCGTCGCCTCGAGTGAGAGAGCGGATATTCACTTCAGGTCCTTCGTCAGTCGTCTCGTCGGTGGAGGCGTCGCTCGCCCCAGGTCGCGGCGCGGAGCGCGGGGATGGCCCCCCATCGTACGGAGGACATTATCGTCCGCGCGGGTGGGGTGTCTGCTCGGGATAAAGACCCATCGACGCGTATCGGTGCGTATCGATGCGCTATCCCCGCAGAAAACTCACGATTCCGTCGGAGATCCCCTGGGCCGCCTTCTGCCGCCAGCTGCCACTGGTGATCAACGCCTCGTCCTTGGCGTCCCGCATATTGCCGCACTCGATGAACACCTTGGGGACGGTGGACAGGTTGAGGCCGCCCAAGTCCTTGCGTACGTCGAGTCCCGTGCCCTTGCCGATGTAGTTGGACGGGGCGCTGCCCGTCGCGCTCAGGAACTTTCCGGCGACGCGCTCGCCCAGGGCGCGTGACGGGGCGACGATCTTGGAGGTGTCCGCGGAGCCCGACTTCACCGACGCGGGCAGGATCAC
This sequence comes from Streptomyces sp. NPDC031274, assembly GCF_055570235.1. Taxonomy (NCBI): domain Bacteria; kingdom Bacillati; phylum Actinomycetota; class Actinomycetes; order Kitasatosporales; family Streptomycetaceae; genus Streptomyces; species Streptomyces sp. NPDC031274. The sequence continues at coordinate 591,495 of NZ_JBVIHP010000003.1, forward strand.
GTGGAAGCCGCGGTTGCCGGCCGCCGAGCCGTCGGCGTGGACGGAGACGACGGCGTCCGCGTGGGCGTTGTTGCCGATGCGGGCGCGCTCGTCGACGCAGGGACCCCAGGGGCGGTCGCCGTCCTGGGTGAACTTCACCGTGGCGCCCTGCTTCTCCAGGAGCGTGCGCATGCGACGTGAGACGTCGAGAGTGAACTGGGCCTCGCTGTAACCGTTGTTGGTGGAGGTGCCCGTGGTGTCGCATTCCTTGCGGTTGGTGCCGATGTTCACCAGGCGGTTGATCTCGGCCGTATGCCTGCCGTTGCCCGGGTTGTGGCCGGGGTCGATGACGACGACCTTGCCCTTGAGGGGGCCGGAGGCCGCGGGGCCGCTCGACGACTTCGGCGGCTTGGTCGCGCTCGGCTCGTCGCTCGCCTTGTCGTCGGCTTCATTGCCCTTACCGGCCTTGTCGCCCTCGTCGCCCTCGTCGCCCTTGTCGTCCTTTTCGGACGCCGACGGGGAGGGCTTGTCCGCCGACGAGCCCTGTGCGGACGCGGACCGGCTCGACGCGGGGAGGGTCCTGGGCGGCTCGCTCCCGCCGGGGCCGCTCGTCGCCTCGTAGATGAGCCACCCCGCCAGGCACGTCGGCACCAGCGCGGCGAGCGTCACGGTGAGGGGGCCGCCGGTGAAACGGCGGGGCGGGCGTGGGGGCTGGCTTTCCGGACCGACGTACGACACGGGTGACACCTTACGGGCCGTGCACGTGCTCCGCAGCGTCCCTGGTCTCTCCGCCGCGAGCCCGTCATCTCGCCGACGGCGAGGTCAGCTCCCCGCGCCCGTCCGTCGCAGGACACGCAGCGAGTCGGTTGCCGAGACCTCGGTGAACGCGCCGGACTCAAGGGCCCTGAGGTAGACGCGGTAAGGGGCCTGGCCCGTCATGATGTCGGCGGGGTCGGGGAAGACGTCGTGGATCACGAGCAAGCCGCCCTGCGCGATGTGCGGGGCCCAGCCCTCGTAGTCGCCCGTGGCGTGTTCGTCCGTGTGGCCGCCGTCGATGAAGACGAGACCGAGCGCCCCGCCCCACGCCTTCGCCACCTGCGGCGAGCGGCCGACGATCGCGATCACGTGCTCCTCCAGGCCCGCGTGGTGCAGCGTGCGGCGGAAGGTGGGGAGGGTGTCCATCCGGCCGACCTCCGGGTCGACCGTCGCCGGATCGTGGTACTCCCAGCCCGGCTGCTGCTCCTCGCTGCCGCGGTGGTGGTCGACCGTGATCGCCGTGACGCCCGCCGCGCGTGCGGCGTCGGCGAGCAGGATCGTGGAGCGGCCGCAGTACGTTCCGACCTCCAGGAGCGGCAGGCCGAGTGCCGCCGCTTCCGCTGCCGCCGCGTACAGGGCGAGGCCCTCGCCGACGGGCATGAAGCCCTTGGCCGCTTCGAAGGCGGCCAGAATTTCCGGCTTGGGATGCGGGGCCGCCATGGGGTTCCTCCCGGTGGTCGGTGCAGGTCGTAAATGCGATGGGGTTCGGCTGCGGGCCGCCCTATGCTGCCGCATGGCCTGGCCACTGACCGAGGCGGGGCCCTACAGAGATGTGGAAGGCGGCATATGTCCATGCAACTCGTACCGGCGGATCCGACGGTGCTGCATCCCTTTCCGGACCAGCCTCGTGTCGTTCTCCTGAAGCCGCTGGTGAAGTCGCCGTTGATCGAGGTGGGGGAGTACTCCTACTACGACGATCCGGATGACGCGACGGCCTTCGAGACGCGCAATGTCCTTTACCACTACGGGCCGGAGAAGCTCCGTATCGGGAAGTTCTGCGCCTTCGGCACGGGGGTGCGGTTCATCATGAACGGCGCCAATCACCGGATGGACGGGCCCTCGACCTTTCCGTTCCCCATCATGGGCGGCTCGTGGGGCGAGCACTTCGATCTGATCAGTGGGCTGCCGGGGCGGGGAGACACCGTTGTCGGCAACGATGTCTGGTTCGGGCACGGTGTGACGGTGATGCCCGGGGTGCGGATCGGGCACGGGGCCGTCGTCGCCTCCGGGGCCGTCGTCGTGGACGACGTCCCTGATTACGGCATCGTCGGCGGTAACCCCGCCAAGCTCATTCGTACGCGGTACAGCGAGGACGAGGTCGCGCGGCTGCTCGCCGTCGCCTGGTGGGACTGGCCCGCCGAGCAGCTCACCGAGCATGTCCGGACTGTGATGTCCGGGACGATCGATGAGCTGGAGAAGGTGGCGCCGCGGGGGTAGTGGCAGCCTCTTGCCTCTACTTTCCCCGACCCCGACCCCGACCCCGACCCCGACCCCGACCCTTCCCGAGAACCCGCTGGGGGGGGGGGGGGGGGGGGGGGGGGGGGGGGGGGGGGGGGGGGGGGGGGGGGGGGGGGGGGGGGGGGGGGGGGGGGGGGGGGGGGGGGGGGGG
>NZ_JBVIHP010000004.1:0-45729 GCF_055570235.1 Streptomyces sp. NPDC031274
TGTGGGAGTGGGGACGAACTTCCGGCTACAAGTTCGGCATTGGAAACTCTCCTTTCCGTAATGCACTAAGAGAGAGCGACTTTCAGGTCGCACTACGTGTAGAAGCGCGCCCCCGCGTCCTGGATGTCGAAGACGATCGTGTCGACGTGGGCGGCCGTGAAGATGTCGGCAAGCGCCTTGCCGCTCTTCTGATACGTGTCGTAGACGGGAAGCCCGGTCGCCGGGTCGTCGTGGCGCCCTTCGGAGCCGCCCGCCTGCGCCGTTCCGCGGAAGCCGTGCTCGGGGCCGAACACCGCGACCAGGTTCACGCGCTCGTCCGCGTGCATGACGTCGACGATGTGGCGTACGTCCCTGGTGACGCCGGTCGGGTTCGTGACGATCCCGACCCGCTCCCCGTCCAGGAGCGCGTACCCGTCGGCGGCGAGCCGCTCGAAGCCGGTGCGCAGCCGTCGCCCCGCGCCCGAGCCGCCGCCTCCCGCGGCGGCGGGGGCCGCCGATGTGGTGAGGGCCGAGGCGGTGGTGGCCGCGAGCAGGCCCCGCCTGGACAGACTGCGTCGGGACAGGTTCATGCGGAGACCTCCGTGAGCGCGGTGGCTGTCATGGCCACGCACGCTAGCGCGCGGACCCCCGCCGGGGAACGAACCTGGCTGCCCGCCCCCTTCCCCAGCTGCATACCGACTGGCCCGACCCCCTTCCCCAGCGACATACCGACTGGTTAGTCTGCGATCACAGCGGAGCCGCAGTCGAAGGAGACCGATCGTGGAGACCCTGCAGGACAAGGGAGTTGTCGTCACCGGCGCCGGAGGCGGGATCGGGGCCGCGCTGGCCCGCCGGTTCGCCGCCGCCGGGGCGCGCGTCGTGGTCAACGACCTGGACGCGGCCAAGGCCAGGGCGGTGGCCGACGAGATCGGCGCCGTCGCCGTGCCGGGCGACGCGTCCACGATCGTGCCGGAGGCGAGAGAGGCCCTCAGCGGCACCGTCGACGTGTACTGCGCCAACGCGGGCCTCGGCTCCGGCGGCTCCGAGGCCGCCCCCGAGGAGGTCTGGGCGGCGGCCTGGGACGTCAACGTCATGGCCCATGTCCGCGCGGCCCACGCGCTGCTGCCCGAGTGGCTGGAGCGCGGCAGCGGCCGTTTCGTCTCCACCGTCTCGGCGGCGGGGCTGCTCACCATGATCGGCGCGGCGCCCTACAGCGTCACCAAGCACGGCGCGTACGCCTTCGCCGAGTGGCTCTCGCTCACCTACCGGCACCGCGGGATCGACGTCCACGCGATCTGTCCCCAGGGCGTGCGCACCGACATGCTCGCCGCCACCGGCACCGCGGGCGACCTCGTGCTCACGCCCACCGCGATCGAGCCCGACGACGTCGCGGACGCGCTCTTCGCCGGGATCGAGGAGAACCGCTTCCTGATCCTGCCGCACCCCGAGGTCGCCGAGTACTACCGGATCCGCGCCGCCGAACCGGACAAATGGCTCACCGGGATGAACCACATCCAGCAGAAGTGGGAGGCGACGGAGCAGTGAGCGACGCGACCCCGACCGCGTCCATCTACGCCGCCAAGCCCTGGCTCGCCCGCCTCAACGAGGCCCAGCGCGCCCCGGTCGAACCGGCCGAGTCCGTGGTGCACGCCTTCCGCGCCTCGGTGCTCAGAGCCCCCGAGCACACCGCCCTCGCCTACTTCGACGGCCGCCTGAGCTACCGCGAGGTGGACGCCCTCACCGACTCCGTCGCCGGACACCTGGCCGCGCGCGGGCTCGCGCGGGGCGAGCGGGTCGCGATCCTCCTGCAGAACACCCCGCACTTCGTGATCGCGCTGCTCGGCGCGTGGAAGGCGGGCGCCACGGTCGTGCCGGTGAACCCGATGTACAAGTCGGCGGAGGTCGGGCACGTCCTCGCGGACGCCGACGTGACCGCGCTGATCTGCTCGGACCGCGCCTGGGAGACGTATCTGCGGGAGAGCGCCGCGCCCTCTCCCGTACGCATCGTGCTCACCGCGTGCCAGCTCGACCTCCAGACCCGCGGCGACACGCGCGTCCTCGACTTCGAACGCCTCCCGCAGGCCGCCGACGCCGATGACCTGGTGACGGTCGCACAGCAGGGGCTGCCCGCACCGGGAGACCGCAGGCTCGGCCCTTCCGACATCGCCCTGATCAGCTACACGTCGGGTACGAGCGGCACCCCCAAGGGCGCCATGAACACCCACGGCAACATCACCTACAACGCCGAGCGGCAGCGCACGGGCTCCGGTATCCCGGAAGGCGCCTGTTACTTCGCGATGGCGCCGCTCTTCCACATCACGGGCATGGTCGCGCAGGTCGCGGGCGCCCTGACCAACGCGGGCACCCTCGCGCTCGCCTACCGCTTCGAGGCCGGGGTGGTGCTCGACGCCTTCGCCGAGCACAGGCCCGCGTACACCGTGGGCCCGTCCACGGCCTTCATGGCGCTGGCCGCCCACCCCTCCGTGACGCGGGAGCACTTCGACTCCTTCGAGATGATCTCCTCGGGCGGCGCGCCGCTGCCGCCCGCCCTGGTGGAGAAGTTCCGCGCGAGCCTCGGCCCCTACCTCCACAACGGCTACGGCCTCACCGAGTGCACCGCGCCCTGCGCCTCCGTGCCGCCGGGCCAGGAGGCGCCGGTCGACCCGGTGTCCGGCACGCTGGCCGTCGGCGTCCCGGGACCGGAGACGGTCGTCAGGATCGTCGACGACCACGGCGCGGACGTGCCCTTCGGGGAGCAGGGCGAGATCACCGTGCGCGGCCCACAGGTCGTGCCCGGGTACTGGAAGCGCCCCGACGCCACCGATGAGGCGTTCCCCGACGGCGAGCTGCGCACCGGCGACATCGGCTTCATGGACGCCGACGGCTGGCTCTACGTGGTCGACCGCAAGAAGGACATGATCAACGCGTCCGGTTTCAAGGTCTGGCCGCGTGAGGTGGAGGACGTCCTCTACAGTCACGCGGCGGTCCGTGAGGCGGCGGTCATCGGCATCCCCGACAGCTACCGCGGCGAGACGGTCAAGGCCTACGTCAGTCTCCGTCCCGGTGCTCAGGCGGCACCGGACGAGCTGGCCGCGTACTGCAAGGAGCGGCTGGCCGCCTACAAATACCCGCGTGCGGTCGAGATCCTGCCGGAGCTCCCGAAGACCACAAGTGGGAAGATCCTCCGGCGGGAACTGCGTTCCCACACCAACACGGGCTCTCGGCGAGACGAGAGCTAGCCAAACTCGAAAGGCAGGTGGCGGCAGTGGCCAGGACGACGGACGGTGACGGCACGCCCGTCCCTCAGCGGCTGCTCGCCGCCGCCACGCGGCTCTTCGCCGACCGCGGCTACGACCGCACATCGGTGCAGGAGATCGTGGAGTCGGCAGGCGTCACCAAGGGCGCGCTCTACCACTACTTCGGCTCCAAGGACGATCTCCTGCACGAGGTGTACGCCCGCGTCCTGCGTGTGCAGCAGGAGCGCCTTGACGCCTTCGCGGACGCCGACGCGCCCATCGAGCAGCGGGTGCGGGACGCGGCGGCGGACGTGGTCGTCACGACGATCGACAACCTCGACGACGCCTCGATCTTCTTCCGCTCCATGCACCACCTGAGCCCGGAGAAGAACAAGCAGGTGCGTTCGGAGCGCCGCCGCTACCACGAGCGGTTCCGCGCGCTGATCGAAGAGGGCCAGAAGGCCGGCGTCTTCTCCGAGGCGACCCCGGCGGACCTGGTGGTGGACTACCACTTCGGCTCGGTCCACCACCTGTCCACGTGGTACCGCCCGGGCGGCCCGCTCACCCCGCAGGAGGTGGCGGACCACTTGGCGGACCTGCTGCTGAGGGCCCTGCGACCGTAGGACGAGGGCCCCGGAAGGGGCCCTACAGGTACTTCTTCAGCTCCCGCCGGGCCAGCGACCGCTGATGCACCTCGTCAGGCCCGTCAGCCAGCCGCAGCGTACGCGCCGCGGCCCACAGCTCGGCGAGCGGGAAGTCCTGACTCACGCCACCCGCCCCGTGCAGCTGGACCGCCTGGTCGAGGATGCCGACGACCGTGCGCGGGGTCGCGATCTTGATGGACTGGATCTCCGTGTGCGCACCCTTGTTGCCGACGGTGTCCATCAGCCACGCGGTCTTCAGGACGAGCAGCCGCAGCTGCTCCACCGCGACGCGGGCGTCCGCGATCCACTCCTGGACGACGCCCTGCTGCGCGAGGGGCTTGCCGAAGGCCGTACGCGCCACCGCCCGCCGGCACATCAGCTCGATGGCCCGCTCGGCCATGCCGATCAGGCGCATGCAGTGGTGGATACGGCCGGGACCCAGGCGCGCCTGGGCGATGGCGAAACCGCCGCCCTCCTCGCCGATCAGGTTGCTGACGGGGACCCGGGCCCGGTCGAAGACCACCTCGGCGTGTCCTCCGTGGGAGTGGTCCTCGTAGCCGTACACCTGCATGGCGCGCCGTACCTCGACACCCGGGGTGTCGCGCGGCACGAGCACCATGGACTGCTGGCGGCGCGGGTCGGCGCCCTCGGGGTCCGTCTTGCCCATCAGGATGAAGATCTGGCAGTCCGGGTTCATCGCCCCGGAGATGTACCACTTGCGCCCGGTGATGACGTACTCGTCGCCCTCGCGCTCGATGAGCGTCGTGATGTTCGTGGCGTCGGACGAGGCCACCTCGGGCTCGGTCATCGCGAACGCCGAGCGGATCTCACCGGCGAGCAGGGGCTCCAGCCACTGCTTCTTCTGCTCGTCGTTCCCGAACTGGGCGAGCACCTCCATGTTGCCGGTGTCCGGGGCCGCGCAGTTCAGCGCCGTGGGCGCCAGGTGCGGGGAGCGGCCGGTGATCTCGGCGAGCGGGGCGTACTGGAGGTTGGTGAGCCCGGCGCCGTGCCCGGCGTCCGGCAGGCTGTGCTGGTCTACGAAGAAAAGGTTCCAGAGGCCCTGCCTGCGGGCCTCGGCCTTCAGCTCGCCGACGATCGCCGGGGTGTCCCAGGGCGAGGCGAGGAGGGCGCGCTGCTCGTCGGCGGTCTTCTCCGCCGGGTAGACGTGCTCGTCCATGAAGGTGAGGAGCCTGTCGCGCAGCTCTTCGGTGCGGGCGTCGAATGCGAAGTCCATGGCTGTCTCAGCCTTCCTGTCGTCCTTGGAGGGTGGTGAGGCCGTGCTCGATGAAGACGGGGACCAGCTCCCCGATGCGGTCGAAGCCCGCTCCGACCGTCTGGCCGAGCGTGTACCGGTAGTGGATGCCCTCCAGGATCACGGCGAGCTTGAACCACGCGAACGCCGTGTACCAGGCGATCGCGGAGACGTCGCGCCCCGAGCGCGCGGCGTACCGCTCGATCAGCTCGGCGGCCTCCGGGTGGCCCGGCGCTCCCGCCGTGGTGCTGATGGGGGAGTCGGGCAGCTCAAGCTTGGTGCTGTACATGACGAGCAGGCCCAGGTCGGTGAGCGGATCACCGAGGGTGGACATCTCCCAGTCGAGGATCGCCTTGATCTGGTCGTCCTCGCCGATCAGGACGTTGTCGAGGCGGTAGTCGCCGTGGACGACGGTGGCCGCGGGGGAGGCGGGCAGCTGCCGTCCCAGGGCGGCGTGCAGCTCGTCGATGCCCGCGAGGTCGCGGCCCCGCGAGGCGTCCAGCTGCTTGCCCCAGCGGCGCAGCTGCCGGTCGAGGAAGCCGTCGGGCCGCCCGAAGTCACCGAGGCCGACCGCTTGCGGGTCCACGGAGTGCAGGTCGACGAGGGTGTCGACGAGCCCGAGGACCGCGGCCCGGGTGCGCTCGGCGCCCAGCGGTGCCAGCTCCTCGGCGGTGCGGAACGGGGTGCCGTCCACGAATTCCATGACGTAGAAGGGCGCACCGATCACGGCGTCGTCCTCGCAGAGCAGCAGCGGCGTCGGCACCGGCACGGCGGTCCCGTGCAGCGCGCTGATCACCCGGTGCTCGCGCTTCATGTCGTGCGCGGTCGCGAGCACGTGCCCGAGCGGTGGCCGCCGTACGACCCAGCGCGAGGAGCCGTCCGTCACCGCGTACGTGAGGTTCGACCGGCCGCCCTCGATCAGGCGGGCGGAGAGCGGCCCGCCCACGAGGCCAGGCCGCACGCTGTCCAGATGGCCGCGCAACTGGTCGAGATCGAGGCCTGGTGGATGGTCTGAGCTCATCTTCGCTCCTGGTCGGACGGTCGTCGTCGAATGCCGCGCTGCGTTGCGCTGACGTTCATGATGCCGACCAGTCGGTATGTAGTCCAGAGCGCAGTGGGAACGTGATCGGGATCGCGGCGCCCCCAGGGTCCCGGACATGGCGATCCCCCGCCACAGACTGCCACTCGGCGTCCGCGCGGGGGAAGGCGGCGGTGAATCTCAGTGATCGTCCCAGTGGCCGTCGTGCGCCGCGTGCCGGTGTCCGTCGTGGACGTAGTCGACGTGGTCGCCGTGCAGCACCGAGCTGTGCCCGCAGCCCTCGCCGTGCTGGTGGTCGTGCGCCTCGTGGACGGCGTGCTCGGCGGGCTCGCACTCGTCCCAGTGGCCGGAGTGCAGGCGGTGCATGTGTCCGTCGTGCGCGTAGTCGACGTGGTCGCCGTGCGGCACCTCCGGGTGTCCGCAGGCCGGGCCGTGGACGTGCTCGTGGACGGGATGTTCGTGGTGGAGCGTGGTCATGGCGCGTGCACCTTCTGTGGGAGGTGTGGGGGAGGCGTGGGGGAGGGATGACCCTCTCAGGCTAGTACTCGATGCCCGTTTGATGGGGATATGGAAGCCTTGTTGATGTTTCAGCTTTCCCCCACCGCGCACTCCCAGGAAGCCGACCCCATGAAGGCGATCAGCTACCGCCGTTACGGCGGACCCGAAGTCCTCGAGTACGGCGACGTGCGCGACCCCAAGGTCGGCCCCGACTCCGTCCTGGTGAAAGTCCGCGCCGCGTCGGTCAACCCCGTCGACTGGAAGTGCATGGGCGGTCACCTCGACGCCATCCTCGACCCCGTCTACCCGGTGATTCCCGGCTGGGACGTTGCGGGCGTCGTGGTGCAGCCGGGCGCCTCCGTGCCGGAGTTCGCGGTGGGGGACGAGGTCATCGGCTACGTGCGCGAGGACTTCCTCTCGCGCGGCACCTTCGCCGAGTACGTCGCCGCCCCCGTGCGCACCCTCGCCCGTAAGCCGCGCAACCTCAGCTTCGCCGAGGCGTCGGGTCTGCCGCTCGCCGGGCTCACCGCCTACCAGGTGATCACCAAGGCGCTCGCGGTGGCGCGGGGCGACGTCGTCCTCGTGCACGCGGCGGCCGGCGGCGTCGGCTCGATCGCCGTCCAGCTGGCCCGGCACGCGGGCGCCCGCGTCATCGGCACCGCGAGCGAGCGCAACCACGACTACCTGCGCGAACTCGGCGCGGAACCGGTCACCTACGGCGACGGCCTGGCCGATCGGGTACGCGGCCTCGCGCCGGACGGCGTGGACGCCGCCTTCGACACGGTCGGCGGCGACACCCTCAAGGTGTCCGCCGAACTCCTCGCGCCCGACGGCCGTCTCGCGTCGATCGCGGACGGCGCGGTGATCGGCCTCGGCGGCCACTACTGCTTCGTACGTCCCGACGCCGACGACCTCAATCACCTGACGCGGCTCGCGGAGCAGGACGTCGTCACGGTGCACGTCTCCGACACGTTCCCGCTGGAGCGGGCGGCGGACGCGTACCGCCTGAACGCGGAGGGCCGCACGCGGGGCAAGATCGTCGTCACGGTGGACTGGACGACCGAGGACGGGCCCGCGACGGACTGAGGACCCGGCACGCTCAAAACCCTCAGGACGCTCAGAACACCATGACCGTCGCGCACGCGGCGAGCGCCATCGTGCACAGCGCCGCCGTCGCCGCGGCCCGCGCCGGAAGCCGCAGCGGCCTGCTGGTGGCGGCGAGCTCGGTCATCCTGCGGTGCGCCACGCCCAGGAAGCCGAGCCACAGGAGCAGGCAGAAGGCGCAGGCGACGACGCCCGCCGCGGTCGTTCCCTCCTGCAGGGCGGCCCGCGCCGCGAGGCACGAGGCGACGGTGCAGGACAGGGTCGTACGCCGCCACGCGAGCCTCGTACGCTCCGGCTGCAGCCCCGGATCACGGCCCGGCACCCGTCCCTCGGCCCCCTCGGCACCCTCGGCCCGGTCCGTCACCCTTCCCACCCGAAGAGCACGACGACGACCATGGCGAGCGCCACGACCGCGACGGTCAGGCTCAGGACGGTCGGGAACCGCGAGACGGGCAGATCGGCGCCGCGCCGCATGGCCCGCTCGCAGCGCACCCAGTGGTTGACCGCGCGCAGCGAACTGAGCACACCCGCGGCGAGAAGAGCGAGGGCGAGCCCGATGCGCCACCCCCAGCGCAGGTCCGGCAGGAACTGGTCCACCGCGAAACCGCCGCCGATGAGGGCGAGCGCGGTGCGCAGCCAGGCGAGGAAGGTGCGTTCGTTGGCGAGCGAGAAGCGGTAGTCGGGGGTGTCGCCCTCGTCGCGGATCCGCTCGGGCGCGAACCACAGGCGCAGGCTCTGTACGAAGTTGCTCACTCGTCGCACCCTAACCGGCGGTTCTATCCCGCACGGAACTCCCGCAGCCGCTCGTACGCGGCGAGCCCGTCCGGCACCCACGCCCACGCGCCGAGCCGCTCCGCCAGCTCCGCGTCGGTGAGGAAGGTGTGCCAGGCGACCTCCTCGACCTGCGGGTTCACCGGCAGGTCGCAGCGCACTTCGTAGAGGTAGGACCACCAGGTGTGCCCCAAGCCGTCGTCGTACAGGAACTTGAACAGCGGTGTGGGCCGCGGGAGCCCCTCGACCCCGAGTTCCTCCTGGGCCTCGCGCAGCGCGGCGTCGTCGTACGACTCGCCCGCTCCGACGACACCGCCGACGAACATGTCGTACATCGAGGGGTAGACCAGCTTGATCGGCGTACGCCGGTGCACGAAGACGCGGCCTTCGGCGTCCCGCGCCTGGATGAACACGCAGCGGTGGCGCAGGCCGCGCGCGTACGCCTCACCGCGCGGGGCCTCGCCGACCACCTCGTCGTTCTCGTCGACGATGGCCAGGATCTCTTCACTGGGGTCGGGCGCGGGCCGCCGGTCGTTCGTCGTCATGCCGACCATCCAACCTCACGGCCGTACCGGCCTTTCGACCTCACTGGCCCATGACGTACTTCACGGTGGGCCCCGCGGTCCAGCCGCCGTCGACGGCGAGCTCCGCGCCGGTCACGTACGAGGCGGCGTCCGAGAGCAGGAAGATCATGGCGCCCGCGATCTCGTGCGGCTCGCCCACCCGGCCCATCGGGGTGTTGGGGTACTTGCCCTCGCCCTTCTCGATGCCGACCTGCGCGGTCATCGGGGTGTACGTCATGCCCGGGTGGACGGAGTTGACGCGGATGCGGGCGGTGCCGAGCTCCACGGCGCCGGTCTTGGTGAGGCCGCGCACGCCCCACTTGGACGCGCCGTAACCGGCGGTGAGCGCGAGGCCCATGAGCCCGGCCGCGGAGGAGATGTTGACGATGGAGCCGCCACCCGCCTCCTTCATGGCCGGGATGACGCTCTTCATGCCGATGAAGACACCCGTGAGGTTGATGTCGAGCACCTTGCGGAAGTGCTCGACCGACTCCGACTCCAGGAACTGGCCCGTGGATATACCGGCGTTGTTGACCAGGCCGTGGATCCCACCGAACTCGGTGATCGCGAGCTCCACGACGCGCTGCCAGTCTTCCTCCGACGTCACGTCGTGGTGCGCGAAGCGTGCGCGCTCGCCGAGCTCGGCGGCGGTGACCTCGCCCTCCTTGTCGAGGACGTCGGTCAGGACGACGTTCGCACCGGCGGCGACGGCCTGGCGCGCGGCCTCGGCGCCGAGGCCGCGGGCGGCGCCGGTGATGACGACGGTCCTGCCGGTGAGGTCGTGCGGGTTCGAGTCGGTCATGAAGTGTCTCCCAGTGCGTGGTGAGGGGCGTGCAGAAGGGCCGCGGTGGTCTCCACCAGGTCCGCGAGGAAGAGGTCCTCGCCGGTCAGCGGGGTGGTCCCGGCCAGGTACTGACCCGCGCGGTCGGCCATGGCGGCGCCGACGAGGGTGAGAGCCAGGTCGAGGCGCTCAAGCCGGATCGGCTCCGGCAGCGCGGTGAGGCACTCCTCCACGCGGCCGATCAGGTCCCAGTAGACGGTGCCGTCGATCGTGGGGTGCGGGGTGCGGGTGCGCACGCCGCTCTCGTGGCTGAGCTGGGTCGAGATGCGCAGGCAGCGGCGGCCCCGCTCGGTGCGCAGCTCGGTGGCCTCCGCGGCGACGAGGGCGCGCAGGAGCCCGCGGAGTCCGTCAGGGGCCTGCTCCAGCTCCGCCGTGAGCACCTTCTCCGTGCGGGTCTGGCGCTCGGCCATGACGGCGTCGAGCAGTCCGGCCCGGCTCCCGAAGTGGTACTGCACGGCTGAGGGATTGCTCTGCCCCGCGAGCCGGACTATGTCCCGCAGCTGCGCGCCGTGCACGCCCTGCGCGGCGAAGACCTCCTCGCCCGCGCGGATCAGTTTCTCCCGGGTCTCGGGTCCTGAGGTCCTGGCCATGGCGCCACTGTAATGCTGGCCATTATTAAAAGCGAGACGCTGTTCAGCGAGCCAGACGGTTGACGCCGACCCCGCGGTTACTCAGGATCTGAACTCACCAGTAAGTCCCTGCTGAGGAGGAACCCCCGGATGGCCCACGACGCAGACGTCATCGTGATCGGCGCCGGTCTCGCCGGTCTCGCGGCCACCGCGGAACTCGTCGACGCGGGCCGCCGGGTCATCCTCGTCGACCAGGAGCCCGAGCAGTCGCTCGGCGGCCAGGCGCACTGGTCCTTCGGCGGTCTCTTCTTCGTCGACTCCCCGGAGCAGCGCAGGCTCCGCATCAAGGACTCGCACGCCCTGGCCATGCAGGACTGGATGGGCACGGCCGCCTTCGACCGGCCCGAGGACCACTGGCCCCGCAAATGGGCCGAGGCGTACGTCGACTTCGCCGCGGGCGAGAAGCGGTCCTGGCTGCACGGGCAGGGCGTGCGGTTCTTCCCGGTGGTGGGCTGGGCCGAGCGCGGTGGCTACGACGCGCAGGGGCACGGCAACTCCGTGCCGCGCTTCCACATCACCTGGGGCACGGGCCCGGGCCTCGTCGCCCCCTTCGAGCGCCGCGTCCGTGAAGGCGTCGCCCGCGGCCTCGTCCAGCTCAAGTTCCGCCACCGGGTCTCCGGGCTCTCCCGCAGCGCGGGCAGTATCGACACGGTCACCGGCGAGATCCTCGAACCCTCCGACGCCGTGCGCGGCACGGCGAGCAGCCGCGAGGTCACCGGGTCCTTCGAGTTCAGGGCCCAGGCCGTGATCGTCACCTCCGGCGGCATCGGCGGCAACCACGATCTCGTACGCGCCAACTGGCCCGAGCGGCTCGGCACGCCACCGGAGCGGATGGTCTCCGGCGTGCCCGCGCACGTCGACGGACGGATGCTCGGCATCACCGAGGACGCCGGAGCGCGCCTCATCAACCGCGACCGCATGTGGCACTACACCGAGGGCATCCAGAACTGGAACCCCATCTGGGACAACCACGGCATCCGCATCCTGCCCGGCCCCTCGTCGCTCTGGCTCGACGCGCGCGGCGACCGGCTGCCGGTGCCGCTCTTCCCCGGCTTCGACACCCTCGGCACGCTCGAACACATCATGAAGTCCGGGTACGAGTACACGTGGTTCGTGCTCAACCAGCGCATCATCGGCAAGGAGTTCACGCTCAGCGGCTCGGAGCAGAACCCCGATCTCACCGGCAAGTCCGTGCGCGGCGTCCTCGACCGGGCCCGCGCCGACGTGCCCGCCCCGGTGAAGGCGTTCATGGACAACGGCGCCGACTTCGTCGTGGAGAAGGACCTCTCCTCCCTCGTGCGCGGTATGAACGCGCTCACCAAGGAGCCCCTCATCGACGAGGCGGCGCTGCGCCGCACGATCACCGCGCGCGACCGGGAAGTCAGCAACCCCTTCACCAAGGACCTCCAGGTCACCGCCATCAACGGCGCCCGCAAGTTCCTCGGCGACCGGCTCATCCGGGCCGCCGCCCCGCACCGGATCCTCGACCCCAAGGCGGGCCCGCTCGTCGCCGTGCGGCTCAACATCCTCACCCGCAAGACCCTCGGCGGCCTGGAGACCGACCTGTCATCGCGCGTCCTGACCGAGGGCGGTCAGCCGCTTCCCGGCGTGTTCGCGGCGGGCGAAGCCGCCGGATTCGGCGGCGGGGGAGTGCACGGCTACCGCTCGCTCGAAGGCACGTTCCTCGGCGGCTGCCTCTTCTCGGGACGCGCGGCGGGCCGTGCCGCCGCCAAGTCGGTGAGCTGAAAGGCGCGTTCGTCGTATCGCGGCATGATCGTCGCCTCATGTCCGATTCGTGTCCCGTCCTGCGACCGCGCAGGTCGGGGGCGAATTCTGCGGATTCTGAAACGAGTTGGTGAAAGCCCCGGACACGGGTGCGCCTTGACTGGACGGCTACCGACCGGTTTGCTGTGTGTGATCATCCGTACGCGAACCGCGCCGGGGAGGAAGTCCCGCGGTGTCACCACCTCCACCCCCCTTGGGCCGTTCCCGCAAGCGGGCGGCCCACGCCTTCGACCCCGCGCTCGACGACGGCGAACTCGCCGCCGCCAGGACCGCACTGGCCCAGGGCCGCTGGACCGAGGTCCGCGCGCTGCTCGCCGACACCGGCGACGACTGGGACCGCAGGGGCCACCGGTTCGACGTACTCGCACAGGAGCACACCACCACCGCCTGGGCCCGTGACTGGCGGCTCGCCGAGCCCGAGAGCGCCGACGCCGTCCTGCTGCTCGCCCACGCCTCCGTGCACCTCGCGCTGCGCGGCAAGGGGCGCTCGGAGAAGGCGCGGGACGCCTGCCGCGAAGCGGCCGCGCTGCTTCCCGCCGACCCCACGCCGTGGCTCGCGCTGCTGACCCTGGAGCGTTCCCTCGGCCTCGAGGAGGACGTGGTCCGGCTCTTCGACGAGGTCCGCCACCGGCACCCCCAGCACCACCACGCCCACCACCTGATGGTGGCGAGGCTCGCCGAGCGGCGCCCCGGCGCGGGCCAGGATCCGCTGCACGAGGTGTACGACTTCGCCGCCTGGGCGGCCGAACAGGCGCCCGCGGATTCGCCGTTGGCGGTCCTGCCCGTCGTCGCGCACGCCGAGCGCTACCGCGTCCTGGCCACCGCGGGCAGCGAGCCCGCCGACCCCGTGGCCTCCGGGCACTGGACGGGACGCCGGGCCCGCCAGGTCATGAAGGCCGCCTTCGACTGGTGGCTGGAGTGGGAGATGCCTCAGAGCAGAGCCCACCCGCGCTGTCGCGTCGACCTCAACTTCCTCGCCCACGCCACATTCTGCGGGGGCAGGGCGGCCGAGTCGGCCGCCCTCTTCCACCGCATCGGGCGGCACGCGACCCCGGCACCCTGGTCGTACCCGGACCGGGACCCGTACAAGGCGTTCACCGCCGCGCGCGGCGCCGCACTCGGCTCCGCCTGACCCACCGCACCAACCCGCCCACCCGAAAGGACAACCGCGCCATGGCGACGGGCAGTTCGAGCAGCACGAGATCCGCGAGCGAAGCCGCCGACGGCAGCGGGATCAGTACCTACAAGGGTCAGGAGACGGCACTGCGCGCCGGCCGTCTCGGCACGGCGGGCCTCCTCCTGTCCGTGCTCGCGGCGACCGGCCCGCTCATGGTCGTCGCGGGTGTCATGCCCACCACATACGGCGTGATGGGCGTCGTCGGACAGCCGCTGCTCTTCCTCATCCTCGGCGTGGTCCTCGGCCTGTTCAGCTTCGGCTATGCCGAGATGAGCCGCCACGTCCACAACGCGGGCGCCTTCTACGCGTACATATCGAGGGGCCTGGGCGGTACCGCAGGAGCGGGCGCCTCGCTGGTCGCGCTCGTCGCCTACAGCGTGCTGCAGGCCGGCCTCTACGGGCTCCTCGGCTTCGAGGTCTCCGGGCTGCTCCACACGTACTTCGACGTCGAAGTCGCCTGGTGGATACCGGCACTCGTCACCGTCGCCGTCGTCGCCGTACTCGCCTGGCTGAAGATCGACCTGAACGCGCGCGTGCTCGGCGTGCTGCTGCTCATCGAGGTGGCGCTCGTCGTCATCTTCGACATCGCGGCCATCGCGGACCCGGCCAAGGAGGGCCTGTCCCTGCACGCGTTCAACCCGGACACCCTCACGGGCGCGGGCGTCGCCACCTCGCTCTGCTTCTGCATCGCCGCTTTCACCGGCTTCGAGCAGGCTCCCGTGTACGCGGAGGAGACCAGCCGCCCACAGGTCGTCGTCGCCCGCGTGATGTTCTTCGCGGTGGGCTTCGTCGCCCTCTTCTTCGCGATCAGCTCGTGGGCGCTCACGGTCGCGGCGGGCCCCTCCGGCATCGTCCCGGCGGCACGGGAACAGAGCGCCGGGCTGCTCTTCGGGCTCACCGAGTCCCGGCTCGGCGGAACCTTCACCGACGTACTCCACGTCCTGTTCGTGACCGGCATGTTCGCGGCGATCCTCTCCTTCCACAACGTCGTCGCGCGGTACGCCTTCGCCATGGGCCGGGAGAATCTGCTGCCCGCCACGTTCGGCAGGACCAACACATCGACCGGCGCACCCGGCACCGGCTCCCTGCTCCAGACGGTCGTCTCCGTCGTCGTCGTGGTGGCCTTCGCGGTGACCGACGACGGCGGGTTCGGCGACCCGACCGCGCCGGTCCTGCACCTGTTCACCTGGGGCGGCAACATCGGCGCCCTGGGCGTCATCCTCCTGATGGCCACGGCTTCCGTCGCGGTCATCGTGTTCTTCGTGCGCCGCGGGGCCGCGCGTACGCAGGCCTGGCGCATCGCCGCGTCGGCGCTCGCCGCGGTCGGCCTGCTCGTCATCGCGGGCTTCACCGTCAAGGACTTCGACGTCCTGGTCGGCGCGGGCCCCGGCTCGGCGCTCAGCTGGGTCCTTCCGGGCATCATCCTGCTCGCGGCGGTGATCGGCGTGGTCTACGGCGCGATCCTGCGCTCGACCAAGCCGGAGGCGCACGCGCGGATCGGCCTGGGCAACGAGGCGTTCCAGCTGGAGAAGGCGTCCGAGGAACCGTCCGGCAAGGTATGACGCAAGGTACGGAACACGCTGTGACGGAACACGCTGTGACGGAACAAGGTGTGACGGAACGCTGACGGATTCCCGCGGCCCCTGTACCCCGGGGGCCGCGGGTGCTCGAATCGAGGGGTGACAACTCCCCCTCTCCGCAGGCCCGCCCAGGACGGCGCGGACGGCACGGACGGCGGCGGTACGCCGGTCGGCCGCCGCCTGGTCCTGGGCATGCTCGGCATCGGCGCTGTGGGCGTGGCCGCCGCGCAGCCGCTCCAGCGGGGCCTGGAATCCTTCCTGGGCGCCGCGTCCGACAAGGACCCCACGGGCCTGACGGACCTGCTCCCGAACGGCGGCGGCTTCCGCTACTACTCGGTGGCCGCGTCCGTCCCGCACAAGAGCGCGTCGACGTACCGCCTGAAGATCGACGGCCTGGTCGACCGTCCCACGACGTACTCCCTCGCCGAACTGCGCGCCCTGCCGCAGACCCGTCTGGTGCGTGACGTCCAGTGCGTGACGGGCTGGCGCGTGCCGGGCACACCCTTCGAGGGCGTACGCCTCTCCCGCCTCCTGGACGCGGCGGGGGTACGTTCCACTGCCCGCGCCATCCGCTTCACCTGCTTCGACGGTACGTACAGCGAGAGCCTGACGCTGCGACAGGCGCGGCGGAAGGACGTCCTGGTGGCCCTGCGCATGCAGGACAAGGACCTGAGCCACACCCATGGCGGCCCGGCCCGCCTCTACGCCGCCCCGATGTACTTCTACAAGTCGGCGAAGTGGCTCTCCGGGATCACGCTCACCGACGAGGTGGAGCCGGGGTACTGGGAGAATCGGGGCTACGACGTCGACGCGTGGGTGGGTGATTCGAATGGCAGGGACGACGAGCCCACGGCTTGAGGCGGCTGCGGCGCGGGTGCGCAGGTTCAGCCCGGCGGAGCGCTGGGTGCACCGGATGACGGCGCTCCTTATGGGCGTGTGCGTCGGGACCGCCGCGTGCCTGTACATTCCTCAGCTGGCCGAGCTCGTGGGGCGCCGCGCGCTCGTGGTGACCGTCCACGAATGGTCGGGCCTCCTGCTCCCCGCCCCGTTCCTCGCGGGCCTGGCGTCCCGCGCGTTCCGCGGCGACCTGCGCCTCCTGAACCGCTTCGGGCCGTACGACCGGGCCTGGCTGCGGCGCCGCACCCGGCGGGCGGGCAAGTTCAACGCGGGCCAGAAGCTGTACGCGGGCTGGCTCGCGGGAGCGGTCCTGGTGATGCTGTGCACGGGCCTGCTGATGTGGTTCACGCACCTGACCCCCCTGGCCTGGCGCACGGGAAGCACGTTCGTCCACGACTGGCTCGCGCTGGCCTTGGGCGTGGTGATCGCGGGCCATGTGGGGATGGCGTGGGCGGACCCGGAGGCGAGGCGAGGGATGCGGACCGGGTCTGTGGACCCGGAGTGGGCGGAGCGGGAGCATCCGCTGTGGCGCAGGTAGGGCCTGGGGCGGTACAAGACGTCCTCGAACGCCGGACGGGCTGGAACTCCAGCCCGTCCGGCATTCGAGGATGAACTCGGCGAAGCCGGACAGGAACCCCGCTCCGCCCCCGCTACATCACGAGCGACAGCAACAGCACCAGCCCACCCGCGACCACGGAGATGATGGTCTCCATGACCGACCAGGTCTTGATCGTCTGCCCCACGTCAAGCCCGAAGTACTCCTTCACCAGCCAGAACCCCGCGTCGTTCACATGCGAGAAGAAGAGCGACCCCGCCCCGATCGCCAGCACGAGCAGCGCCGTGTGCGAGTCGGACATGTCCGCGGCCAGCGGTGCCACGAGGCCGGCGGCCGAGATGGTGGCCACCGTCGCCGACCCCGTCGCGAGACGGATCACCACGGCGATCAACCACGCAAGGAGCAGCGCCGGAATCGACCAGTCCTTGGAGATCTCGAGGACCATCTGACCGACACCCGAGTCGATGAGGGTCTGCTTGAAGCCGCCACCCGCACCCACGATCATCAGCACACCGGCGATCGGCGCGAGCGACTTCTCGACGGTGGTCGAGAGCTGGCCCTTGGTGAAGCCCGCCGCACGGCCGAGAGTGAACATGCCCGCGAGCACCGCGGCGAGCAGCGCGATCAGCGGCGAACCGACGACGTCGAACACCCGCTGGACCGTGTGGTCGGGGTTGTCGACGATGATGTCGACCAGGGCCTTGGCCAGCATCATCACGACGGGCAGCAGCACGGTCGCGACCGTCACGCCGAACCCGGGACGCTTCTCCAGGTCCTCCGAAGGCCGCTGCGGCATCATCTTCTCGGGGGCGGAGACATCCACCCACCGCGCCGCGTACTTCGAGAAGACGGGCCCGGCGATGATCACCGTGGGGATGGCGACGAGCACGCCGAGGGCGAGGGTGATGCCCAGGTTCGCGTCCACCGCGTCGATCGCGACCAGCGGACCGGGGTGCGGTGGGATGAGACCGTGCATCACGGACAGACCGGCGAGTGCCGGGATGCCGATCCGCATCAGTGAGTAGTTGCCGCGCTTGGCGACCATCAGGACGACCGGGATCAGCAGCACGATGCCGACCTCGAAGAAGAGCGGAAGCCCGATCACCGAGGCGATCAGGACCATGGCCCACGGCATCGAACGCCCGCCCGCCTTGGCGAGGATCGTGTCGACGATCTGGTCGGCGCCGCCGGAGTCGGCGAGCAGCTTGCCGAGGATCGCGCCGAGAGCGATCAGCACACCCACGCCCGCGACCGTGTCGCCGAGGCCCTTGGTGAAGCTGACGATCGCCTTGTCGAGCGGGGCGCCCGCGAAGGCGCCAAGGGCGAGCGACCCGATGGTCAGGGCCAGGAACGCGTGCAGCTTGAACTTCGTGATGAGCAGGACGATGACGGCGATGCCCGCGAGGACGGCGATACCCAGCTGGGCATGGCCAGCGTCGGTGATCGGCTCGACGGCGTCCGCTGCCAGCATCTCAACGCTGAGACTGGTCACGGTGCTTTTCCTTGTGCGTCAGGGGAGGGGGGTGCGGGGGAACGGGAACTCGGGGGAACGGGAACTACTGGCCGAGCGCGCCCAGTGCCTTGAAGGCACGCTCGCTGATCTCTTCCGGACCGCCGGTGACGTCGACCGCGACGCCCGCCTCGTCCGCGCCGAGCGGCTGCAGCGTGGCGAACTGCGAGTCGAGCAGGGCCGTCGGCATGAAGTGGCCCTCCCGGTGGGACATCCGGTCCTCGATGAGGGACCGGTCGCCGGTGAGGTGGACGAAGACGAGGCCGGGGGCCGCGGACCGGAGGCGGTCGCGGTAGCTGCGCTTGAGCGCCGAGCTGCTGACCACACCGCCGAGCCCGGCCCTGCCGTGGGCCCAGGCGCCGATGGCGTCGAGCCACGGCCAGCGGTCGTCGTCGGTCAGCGGGGTCCCGGCCGACATCTTGGCGATGTTCGCCGGGGGGTGGAAGTCGTCGCCCTCGGCGTAGGGAACGCCGAGCTGGGCCGCGAGCAGGGGACCGATCGTTGTCTTGCCGGTTCCTGCCACGCCCATCACTACGACGACGTGGGGGGTGCTCATCGCTGTCCTGCCTCGCTGTCTTCTTCGACATCGGTCCGAGAACGAGCCACGGGACGGGGGGGACCCGTGGCTCGTTCACGTCACTGAAACCCATTAGGTCTGACAAATTCAAGAGCCTGTGACACAAAAGTCTGACTTTTTGTTCCCGAAGGTCCCCGCATACCCTGACGTCATGACCGCACAGGCCCGTGGGCTGCACGCTCGCGTACTGGAAAGCCTCGGGCCCGCCATCACCGGAGGCGAGTACCCGCCGGGCAGCGTGTTGCGCACGGACGAGCTGGCCCAGCGCTTCGAGGTGTCACGCTCCGTCGTACGGGAAGCGGTGCGGGTCCTGGAGTCGATGCACCTCGTCGAGTCCCGGCGCCGGGTCGGTGTGACCGTACTGCCCACGGCGGAGTGGAACGTCTACGACCCGCAGGTCATCCGGTGGCGTCTCGCGGGCGCCGACCGGCCGCGCCAGCTGCGCTCGCTCACAGTCCTGCGCTCGGCGATCGAACCGGCCGCCGCGGGGCTCGCCGCCCGGCACGCCACTCCCGAGCAGTGCGCGGCCCTCACCGAGTGCGCCCTCGGCATGGTCGCGACCTCGCGGGGGCAGCAGCTTGAGGGCTACCTCTTCCACGACATCAACTTCCACCGCATCGTCCTGAACGCGTCCGGCAACGAGATGTTCGCCCGCCTCGGCGACGTCGTCGCGGAGGTCCTCGCGGGCCGCACCCACCACCAGGTCATGTTCGAGGACCCGGACCCGGCGGCCGTCACCCTGCACGTCAGGCTCGCGGAGGCGGTGCGTGAGGGCGACGCGGCGCGTGCCGAGGAGCTGACGCGGGAGATCGCCGTGGGCGCCCTGCACGAGCTGGACATCCTCGCCCCGTAGCGGCTCCGGAGCACGTACCCGCGTCGGGGACAATGGTCCGCATGTCCCGACGCGCCCCCCGTCCCCAGACCAGCTGCCCCTGCGGCCACCCCGAGCCGTACGAGAAGTGCTGCGGACGGCTGCACCGGGGCGAGGCCGTGGCCGCCGTGCCCGAGGAGCTGATGCGCTCCCGCTACTGCGCCTTCGCCGCCAAGGACGAGGCGTACCTCCTGCGCTCCTGGCATCCGCGCACCCGGCCGCCGCGCGTGGAGTTCGACCCGAACCTGCGCTGGGTCGGCCTGGAGATCCTGGACACGGCGGACGGCACCGCGTTCCACACCACCGGCACGGTCGAGTTCCGGGCCCGCTACACCGACGGGGGCCGCAAGGACGCCCTGCACGAGCGCAGCCGTTTCGAGCGGCTCGACGGGGCCTGGGTGTACGTCGACGGCGCCTTCATCGACTAGCGGACCGGCGGGCTAGCGGACGTCCCCGAACTCGCTCATGACCCCGGGCGGAGCCAGCGCGTTCACGTAGTGCCCAGGACCGTGGTCCTCGAAGGAGTACGTGAACGGGACGTTCCGCGTCAGCGCGAGCCGGGCCGCGAAGAACGCCAGGGGCGCCACCACGGCGAGCCCCGCGAGGCTGTCCATCTGCGGGTAGTGCGGCGCCGGGTCCCGCACCTCGACCCAGCCGGGCTGCCTGCCGGGCCCCCGCACCAGCCCCGCCACGGCCCGCCCCATCGTCTTCACCCGGCTCCGCGCCGTGGCACGCAGCCGGCCCCCGAGCAGATCACCCGGCAGCGACAGCGCCTCGATCATCGCGTCGGCCACGAGGGTGAGGGCGCCGTCGACCACGCCCTGCCGGCGCCGATAGTGGAACTCGCGGCCGAAAGGGGCGTACGGCCCCACCGGGCGCGGCGGCAGGGCCGGCACGACATCGCGGTCGTAGATGTAGCGGATGAGCCGGTCGCGCAGCACGTGGACGCCCTGCCGGTCGCAGACCCGGTGGCAGGCGGCGGCGAAGTCGGGCCCGCCGAGCATGGGCTGGCCGAAGGTGTAGACGGCCCTCAGCTTCTCCGCGACCGCGGCGTACCGGGGCTCGTGCATCAGGACGACGCCCATCAGCGCCGCCATCGCACCGCCGAGGCTGTGCCCGGTGATGTAGAGCGCCTCCATCCCCTCGCCCACCGTGCCCTGCTCGTCGGGGTCGACCGACTCGCCGCGCATCGCCCGCTCCAGGGCCTGCATGACCAGGTACCGCGAGGCCCGCATGTTGCGGTAGAACCCCGCGTGGACCTCGTACCGCTCGCCGTCGAGGTCCACGCGGAGCGTCTCGGGCCGTACGTCGGCGTCCGTGAGGATGCTGATGATGTCCTCGGGCTGGGTGCCGCGGTAGCAGAGGATCACCACCCGCCGGTCCTTGTCCTGCAGCAGGTACGCCGCCGAGGTGATGTAGAGCGCGTCCACCCGCTGCTCGAAGACCCGGCAGCGGTTCTCCTCCAGGCCGACCCTGGCCATGATCATGGCGAGCGTCTGAGGGTCGGCGGCCTGCGGGGTGCCCGCGTACGCGTAGGCCGCGCAGGTCGCCAGGGCGTGCGGGACGACGCCCTCCGGATCGGGCTGCGACGTGTTCGCCAACAGCCGCTCCACCAGGTCCGGATAGACAGGGAAGGCCCCTGTGGGGCCGGTTCCGGTGACCTCCTTGTACGGGCGCAGATCGGTGAAGGACGGCGCCTTGGCGTACTGATCCCGCATGTCTTCCCCCGGAACGTGCGCTGGCGGCAAGGGAGTTGCGAGCACACCACCGGGCCTGACCCGCGGTCAACTCGTGCGCGCTCCGTCCGCGTGCGCCCGTCACGGTCCGGCCATCGGTGCGCTCCACTCGTGGGGTTGCTGTGGGCGGAGACCCCAGAGAGACGACCGGACGATCACCCGAGCCGCCCCCGCACGGCCACCCCAGCGCCCCGACGGGCCCAAATGCCCTTCACCGCGTGCCTGTTCGACACCGGGGCCGCGCCCCGCACATAGGCGGGAACCCACGCTGCGGTCGTCCCGCCCCGCCAGTAGCGTCCTAGGCCCTGTCGTCGGATCCCCGCCTGCCCCGCACCGGGCGGAGGGCGGGAACCCGACGACAGGACCCTGCCCCGTCCCGTACGCCTGCGTGCGAAGGAAGCGCCTGATGGCCGACACCGGACAGTACGAGCAGACCTACGAGCGATACGCGGGCGGCAGCCCCGAGGCGGAGCACCGTCTCTTCGAGCGCCTGGCCCGCGACATCATGAAGGTCCAGGACAAGAACCGGCGCGCCGGCGGCGCCGGTTCCCTCGCGCGCACCCAGCACGCGAAACCCGCGCTCGCCGTGGAGAACGCCCGCCTCACCTTCCACGACGACCTGCCCGAGGCCCTGCGCTCGGGATTCGCCCAGCCGGGCGCCGAGTACCGGGCGACCGTCCGGCTCTCCAACGCGAGCGGCACCCGGCAGCCCGACGCCGCGGCCGACCTGCGCGGCGTGGCCGTGCGCGTGACGGTGTCGGACGAGGAGAGCCACGACCTGCTCGCCACCAACTTCCCGGTGTCGCACGCCCGTGACGCCCGTGAGTTCGTCGCCTTCGCCAAGGCCATGGCGGGCGCCACCCATCCGGTGCAGAAGGCCTTCGGCCTGCTCGTGAAGCTCCCGCTCGCCGTCGGTCTGTCCACCGCGACCCGGATGCGGCGCAACATCCAGGCCGCCACCCGGCACACGGTCAACAGCCTCGCCAGGGAGACGTACTGGAGCCGCGGCGCCATCCTCTGGGGTGAGGCGGGCCCGGTCCGCTACCTCCTGCGCCCCGTCGTGGGCAGCGCCCCCGAGCCGAAACCCGAGCGCCGCGACCCGGGCTTCCTCCACCGCGAGCTCGCGCACCGCCTCGTCACGTCGGACGTCGCCTTCGAGCTGTGCGTCCAGCGGTACGTGGACGAGAAGCGCACGCCCGTCGAGGACGGCTCCGTGGAGTGGAAGGACATCATCACGCCCGCGGTGCCCGTCGGACGCCTCACCGTGCCACGCCAGGACCTGGCCACCGCCGATGCCATGGCGGCGGCGGGACGGGTCGAGGAGCTCGCCTTCAACCCCTGGTACACGACCGAGGACTTCCGCCCCCTGGGCAATCTCAACCGCGCCCGCAAAGCCGCGTACGAAGCGAGCGCCGCCCACCGTCAGGGCCTGCGCTTCACCACGGGGGAGCCGCTGCGCAACACGGTGCTCGGCATCCCGGTCGGCCGGTTCTTCGCGGCGCTCAACCGCTATGTGCCGTGGTACAGGCTGCCGGTGGACGCGAGCCTGCTGAACCTGGTCTACCTGCGCAAGGTGCTCAGGCGCCTCAACCTCATCGACACCGACATCCCCGAGGCGCCGCCGAAG
The DNA here is from genome assembly GCF_055570235.1 of Streptomyces sp. NPDC031274. Taxonomy (NCBI): domain Bacteria; kingdom Bacillati; phylum Actinomycetota; class Actinomycetes; order Kitasatosporales; family Streptomycetaceae; genus Streptomyces; species Streptomyces sp. NPDC031274. Next base: position 22,873 of record NZ_JBVIHP010000004.1, read on the forward strand.
GCCGTCCCCGTGCCCGCGCCGGTCGACGAGCGGCTGCGGACGGCCCGGTCGTTCGACGGGACGTACAACGACCTCTCCAAGCCCTCCATGGGAGCCGTGGGCGCGGCCTTCGGACGCAACCTGAAGCCCGACTACCGGCCCGACCTCTTCGACACCCCGAACCCGGTCACCGTCAGCCGTACCCTCCTGCAGCGCGAGACCTTCGTCCCCGCGACCTCGCTCAACATCCTGGCCGCCGCCTGGATCCAGTTCCAGGTCCACGACTGGGTCAACCACCGTCGCCACCCCGTCGGCGGCCAGGCCGTCGAGGTCCCGCTGCCGGGCGGCAGCACCTGGCACAACACCCCCGGCGGCCCTGCCGAGAACGTGATGCGCTTCGCCGAGAACGACGGCATCCACCTGCCCGGCAACCAGCCCCCGATCCTCTTCGCCAACACCGCATCCCACTGGTGGGACGGCTCCGAGGTGTACGGCGCGGACGAGCTCACCGCGAAGTTCCTGCGCGAGGCCAACGGCAGCGCCGACCTGCGCCTGGAGGACGGCCACCTGCCCACCGGCCAGAACGGCATCCCGCTCACCGGCTTCAACGAGAGCTGGTGGCTCGGCCTCAGCGCGATGCACACGCTCTTCGCCCGCGAGCACAACGCGGTCTGCGCGGCGCTGCGCCACGAATACCCCGCGATGAGCGAGGACAGCATCTACCACACGGCACGTCTGGTCGTCTCCGCGCTCATCGCCAAGATCCACACGGTGGAGTGGACCCCGGCGATCCTCGCCACCAAGGCCATCGACCTCGGTCTGCACACCAACTGGGAGGGTCCGCCGAACAAGTGGCTGAACAAGCTCGGCCTGTGGCTCCTGGAATCCCACTCGCTGACCGGCATCCCCAAGACACTGCCGGACCACCAGTCGGCGCCGTACTCCCTCACCGAGGACTTCGTCACCGTCTACCGGATGCACCCGCTGATCCCCGACGACTACGTGATGCGCGAGCACCACTTCGGGCAGCGCCTGGAGAACCTCAGCTTCCAGGACATCCAGGGCGGCGCGGCCGAGGCCGCCATCCGCAAGACGGGCCTCGCCGACACCCTCTACTCGTTCGGCATCGCCCACCCCGGCGCGATCACCCTCAACAACTACCCCCGCGCGCTCCAGCGCTTCGAGCGCGACGGCGAGATCATCGACCTGTCGGTCGTCGACCTCGTCCGCACCCGCAGGCGGGGCGTGCCGCGCTACAACGACTTCCGCGCGGGCCTGCACAAGCCGCGCATCAGCCGCTTCGAGGACCTGAGTCAGGACCCCGAGACCGTCGCGCGCCTCAAGGACGTCTACGACTCGGTCGACGAGATCGACACCGTGGTCGGCCTGTTCGCAGAGAACCCGCCGACCGGCTTCGGCTTCAGCGACACGGCCTTCCGCATCTTCATCCTGATGGCCACGCGGCGCCTGCAGAGCGACCGCTTCCTGACCGTCGACTACCGCCCCGAGATCTACACACCGCTCGGCATCGACTGGGTCGAGAAGGGCGGCATGAAGTCCGTGATCCAGCGGCACGCCCCGGACCTCGCGGGCCTGCTGCCGCGCGACGCGAGCGCGTTCGCGCCGTGGCGGCAGGTGCAGCCGATGCGGGACGGCGGCAGCGATGCAACCGGGTGAGGGAGTACCCGGCAGCACGGGCGGGCCCGACAGCAGGAGCGGCCCGGACAGCAGGAGCAGCCCCGACAGCAGGGCGGACGGACACCACCCCGGCCTTGCCGACCTCCTCGCACGCCCCCTCCTGGAGACGGTCTGGCGCCGCCGCACCCACCGGGTGAGCCGCGGCGCCAGCGTCCCCGCGGGATCGATGAGTTACGTCTCCAAGGACGCCCCGCAGCCGCTGACCGATCTGGAGGAAGCGGTCCTGATCGCCCTCACCGGCTGCACCGGGCTCACGATGCCGGACCGCCCCTTCGAGGACCCGCGCGACGGCAAGCCGATCATGGCGAAGCCGAACCTGACCATGGCGGGACGTACGGCGGGCAGCCCCGACAACGCACAGGGCACGCACTTCTTCCTGATCAACGACACCGGCACGTACTACTTGAGGAAGCTGCCCCCGGCGCCCGAAGAGCCCTTCGACGCCCCGACCCTGACCGCCCGCGCCCGCGAGGCCAAGGTCAAGGTCCTCGACCACCGCCTGGACGTGGCCCAGGGCCTGCGGGACTTCCCGGCCTACCTGGACTCGAACCGCTTCCTGTCCAACCTGCCGGGCACGACGGTCCTGTTCCCGGTGGTGGACCTGTCCCACCAGTACATCAACGCCCTGATGTACCTGCTCACACAGCCGGACGGGGCGCGGCCCACCCTGGTGGACGACCGGAACTTCTACCGTCCCGCGGGCGTGAAGAAGTGGATCAAGAACGGCTTCCTGAACGAGAAGGTGAAGCTGCCGCTGGGGTCCCTCGGCCCGCTCCGCACCCAGATCGAGGCGGACCTGCTGCTCCAGAACGTGATGCTGGTCGCCGACGCGATGGGCCTCGGCGCCTGGATCCATGCGTCCATCAACCCTCAAATCGCCCTGGGCGACCCGAAATTCACTCGCACCTACGGCAGAATGCTCGGCTTCACCTTCGTCACCCCGCGCTGGCGCCCGGCCGACGTGTGGCGCTGGCACATCCCGCTCCCCAAGTACGCGAACGTACGCTCGCACCCGGTCGGCCTGAAGGCGCCGGGCGGCGAGCAGCTGATCTCCGCCGCGTGTCCGCCCGCGTTCGCGACGATGTCCGACGCGGTGGACGCGGTGATCCGCGAGAAGTTCGGCCCCGGGGGCGTCTACAGCGACAGGGACGTCTTCAGCCGCATCTACCGGGAGGACTACGGGCAGCGCTATCTGGCCGAGGCGAGCGAGTACGACGAGCGGGTGATCGACTGCGCCCGTGACATCTGCGCGTACATCCTCCAGACGCACCGCCGCTTCCCCGCGCACACGGACGCGATCCATGTCCCCGGAATCTGGCTCCAGGCCCACCACGTGGAGAACGAGTACTACGACAAGTACTTCACCCAGGGTCTGACACCGGCGCACCGCCGCCACCAAGGTCTGTGGGACGGCTAGGGCCCTGGACCCCGGCACAGAGGCAGACACCCACCGCGGAACCGGCCCCCCGGGGCCGGACCGCTTGCCGCGCCCCCGATGATCTGACTGCGGGACGTCATGCCCGTTCGGCGGTACTCCGGACTGGCTCCCCGACGATTGCGGGTAGGCGATCCGACATGCCCCCAGCATCTGGTACGCCGCACCACGGCGGCTCCGCGCAGCACGAACCTCGGTTCCGGCGACTCCACCGCCGTCTCCTGGCGTCGGCTGTCGGGCTGGCCTGGAACCGTGGGCGCGAGATGGAGCTGATGCACCGCGCCATGGGCTTCGCGGCGCTCAGCTTCCTGACCCTCGTGCCTCTCCTCGTCGTCGTCGCCGCGGCCGACCTGGCGAGGGGAGAGGGCTTCGCCCGCTGGCTGGTGCAGGGGCTCGGGGTCTCCGAGGTGCCGGAGGAGGACGTCGAGCGGCTGTTCGGCGAGCCGGGGCAGGCGTTGCAGCGGACGACGGCGTTCGGTCTCGCCGCCCTTGCCGCGTTCGGCGTGACCTTCGGATCCGCCGTACAGACCGGCTACGAACGCGCCTGGGACCTGCCCTCGGCACGGTGGCACACCATGTGGCGGCACGTCGTCTGGCTGGCCGTGCTGGTCTTGTTCCTGCTGCTCTTCGTCACCGCGCCCTCGCCCAAGGAGTCGTCCGCCGTCGAGACCGTCCTTGTCACCGCGGGCGACGCCATCGGCGTCTTCCTCTTCTTCTGGTGGTCGCAGCGCCTGCTCCTCTGTGGCCGGATCCGATGGCGTGCCTTGGCCCCCGGCGCCGCCGCGACCGCCTTGGGGCTGCTCGGGCTGCGGATCTTCTCGCAGTTCGTCTTCTCTCCGCTGATCGCGTCGAACGCGGTGACGTACGGCCCGTTCGGCACCGTGCTGATCCTGCAGTCCTGGCTGGTGGGGGTGGGCTTCGTCGTGTACGGCGGGGCGCTGGTGGGGCGCCTCGTCCACGAGCAGCGGCTACGGCGCAGACTGACGGACGAGGGACCGGACGGACCAGACGGACCAGACGGACCGGACGGACCGGACGGACGGCGGACCGAACGGACGACTTGAGGCAACCACTCAGGTTTCCGCGCCAGGGCTCATGCCCGCCGGAACACGAGCAGTTCGGTCCGCCCGCCGCTGAGCGGCACGAAATGGCTGCCCAGCAACGACAGTCCACGTTGAGCCAGGCGGTCGAGGAGCCACGTGCGCGAGATCATGCCGTAGAGCGTCGCTCGACCGGAGACCCAGTTCTTCGTCGTCGCCTCGTCGAGGCAGTCCTCGTTCACCACGTCGAACGCGACGATCCCACCCGGGCGTACGACCCGGGCCATCTCGTCGAGATAGGCGACGGTCACGACCAGCGGGATGTAGACGAACACCTTGTGGGCGTGCGCGAGATCCACCGACTCGGTGGCAGTGGCGTTCAGCGTGTGCCCGTCGGCGGGCTGCACGACCACGTTCGGCAGCGACCTCAGGCGGGGCAGCCAGTCTCCGGCGGTCTCGTAGATCTCGTAGGCGTCCGGGTGCGTCGCCGCGGTCACCCTGGCCGCGTACCGGCCTGAGCCCGCGCCGATCTCGCACACGCGCTCCACGTGCTCACCGAGGTCCGCAAGGCGCAGCAGCGCGTCCACGGTCTCGGCGGTCGCGCCCGGAGCGGCGCTGTAGCGGTCGATGTGGTCCTCGACGGACACCCCCGCCCGCCGGGCCGCCGCCAACGTCCTACGGGCGGACAGGAACGGCTGTATCGCCGGGTCGTCGCTGTGCCCACGGACCATCTGCACACCGAAGGGCCGCAGCGCGCGGTTCACCCCGTCGCGAGCAGCACTCAGCACGGACATATTTACCCCCGTCGTCGTTTTCGTCAGATTTTCTAGGTACTGACAACGAAATCGGAGATTTGGGCCGTCCGTGAGTAGTAATCGCGCCCAGTTCCACGAAGGGGGTGGCGGCGGCAGCCGACTTGTGCTGTACATGCCGACAACGCAGAGCGCCGGTCGGGATTTCTCCCGACCGGCGCTCCGTTGGTCAATCTTTGGTGTCCGAGGGGGGACTTGAACCCCCACGCCCGTTAAAGGGCACTAGCACCTCAAGCTAGCGCGTCTGCCATTCCGCCACCCGGACCGGTGGTCTGTCGCGGTTTCCCGCGGCGACGTGGAAAACCATAGCAAACATTCGAGGGCCTCCGATCACCCGGGCGATCACCCAGGTCACCCAGGTCATCCGCGTGAACGGCGTATGACGGCGGGTGCCCGGCCTTGGGTGTCGAGGGGTCGGCGCGGGAGGATGAGGAGGACCACCAGGAGCGATAGCGGGAGGAACCATCGTGAGCGAGTCGAGCAGGGCCGACAGGGCGGGCGAGGCGGACCGGTCGCGGCCCGTCACCGGCGAGGACGAGGTCGTCGATCTCTGCCGCGATCTGATCCGCATGGACACGAGCAACTACGGCGACCACTCGGGCCCGGGCGAGCGCAAGGCGGCCGAGTACATCGCGGAGAAGCTCGCCGAGGTGGGGCTCGAACCGCAGATCTTCGAATCGCACCCCGGCCGGGCCTCCACGGTGGCCCGTATCGAGGGCGAGGACCGCTCCCGGCCCGCGCTGCTCATCCACGGCCACACCGACGTCGTACCGGCGAACGCCCAGGACTGGACGCACCACCCCTTCTCCGGGGAGATCGCGGACGGCTGTGTGTGGGGCCGCGGCGCCGTCGACATGAAGGACATGGACGCGATGACCCTCGCGGTCGTCCGCGAGCGCATGCGCACCGGCCGCAAGCCTCCGCGCGACATCGTGCTGTCCTTCATGGCCGACGAGGAGGCCGGCGGCACGTACGGCGCGCGCTACCTCGTCGACCATCACCCGGGGCTCTTCGAAGGCGTCACGGAGGCCATCAGCGAGGTCGGCGGCTTCTCCTTCCAGGTGAACGAGGACCTGCGCCTCTACCTCGTGGAGACGGCCCAGAAGGGCATGCACTGGATGAAGCTCACCGTGGACGGCACGGCCGGTCACGGTTCGATGATCCACAAGGACAACGCCATCACCGAACTGTCCGAGGCCGTGGGCCGGCTCGGGCGGCACAAGTTCCCGGTGCGGGTCACCAAGACGCTGCGGCACTTCCTGGACGAGCTCGGCGACGCGCTCGGCACCGAGCTCGACCCCGAGAACATGGACGAGACGCTCGCCAAGCTCGGCGGCATCGCCAAGCTCATCGGCGCCTCGCTGAAGAACACCGCCAACCCGACCCAGCTGGGCGCGGGCTACAAGGTCAACGTCATCCCGGGGCAGGCGACGGCCCACGTCGACGGCCGCTTCCTGCCGGGGTACGAGGAGGAGTTCCTCGCCGACCTGGACCGGCTCCTCGGCCCGAACGTCAAGCGCACGGACGTGCACGCGGACAAGGCCCTCGAGACCACCTTCGACGGCGCGCTCGTCGACGCCATGCAGACGGCGCTCCAGGCCGAGGACCCGATCGCCCGCGCCGTGCCGTACATGCTCTCCGCGGGCACCGACGCCAAGTCCTTCGACGACCTCGGCATCCGCGGCTTCGGCTTCGCCCCGCTGAAGCTGCCGCCGGAGCTGGACTTCGCGGGCATGTTCCACGGTGTGGACGAGCGGGTGCCGGTGGACGGCCTCAAGTTCGGTGTGCGCGTGCTCGACCGGTTCATCGACGCGTCCTGAGCGCCGGTCCACGCGCCCTTCGGCGACGGATGCGCGGTGGAAAAACGTGCTTAAGCGAAACTCCAATAATCGTCAGCGCGTACGTACTTGACTGAAAAGAGTGAAAGGGACCATAGGCTCGTAGCCCCGTTGCCTCCTCCTCGTTACAGGTGGTGCGGTCCGCGGCTGGGATCGCATTGCCAACAAGGAGGAACAATGATCAAGAAGGTCGTCGCTGCTGCGGCTGCCACTGGTGGTCTCGTGCTCGCGTGTGCGGGTATCGCTGCTGCCGACGCCGGTGCTCAGGGTGCCGCCGTGAAGTCTCCCGGCGTGCTCTCGGGCAACGTCGTGCAGGCGCCGGTCCACGTGCCGGTGAACGTCTGCGGCAACACGGTCTCCGTGATCGGGCTGCTGAACCCCGCCTTCGGCAACACCTGCGTCAACAAGTGACGTTGTTGTGTCTCGCCCCATGAGGGGCTGAGTTCGTCGGCCCCGGAGTGCGTGCAATGCCACTCCGGGGCCTTCGGGCATTCCGCGTACGTGTCCCAAGGCGCGTACGCATTCCTGAAGGTCATAAGGCAGGGAAAACCTATGCGACAGGTCACTCGTAAAGGCCTGATCACGGTGGCGGCCGCGACGGGCGTACTCGCCATCAGCGGTGGCTACGCACACGCCGACTCGGGCGCCCACGGGGGTGCGTCGGATTCTCCGGGAGTGCTGTCCGGCAACTCGGTCCAGCTTCCGGTGCACGTGCCGGCGAACGTCTGCGGAAACACCGTCAACGTCGTCGGGGTGCTCAACCCCGCGGCGGGCAACAGCTGCGCCAACACCTCGCACGGGGGTGGCTCGCACAAGCCCTCGGGCGGCGGGTCCGCGGCGCACGGGCACAGCAGCGACTCGCCGGGCGTCGGCTCGGGCAACGACGTCCAGCTGCCGGTCGACGTGCCGGTGAACGTCTGCGGCAACAGCGTCACCATCGGCGGCCTCGGTAACGCGACCACCGGCAACGAATGCGCCAACGACTCGGGCGACGTGTCCCCGGGGAATCCGGGGGAGCCGGGGAATCCGGGGGAGCCGGGCAACCCGGGAGAGCCCGGCAACCCGGGAGAGCCCGGCAACCCGGGGGAGCCGGGGAATCCGGGGGAGCCCGGCAACCCTGGGGAGCCTGGCAACCCGGGAGAGCCCGGTAACCCGGGAGAGCCGGGGAAGCCCGGCACGCCGGGTGAGAAGCCGTCGGACGACCGGGCGATTCCGAATCACCCGGGGTCGCCGAACCAGCCGGGAGCGCAGGCCATCGACATGCCGAAGGGCTCGGAATCGCTCGCTCAGACGGGCAGCGATCTGCCGATGGGCGTAGTGCTGCCGGTGGGCGCGGGCATGCTGCTCGCGGGGACGGTGCTGTACCGCAGGGCGCGGTCGGCCGCCTGATCAGGGGGCGCGTCGCCGCCTGACCCGGTGCATGGAACGGAGGGCGTCCCGCCTGGTCGGGCGCCCTCCGTTCTGGCCGTCTCACTTCACCAGGTGGCCCGCAGCTGGCGGATGATCCGCCGCTTCAGCCGCACTCTGCGGCTGCCGTCCGAGTGCAGGCTCAGGCGGTCCAACTCCCAGTGTCCGTACTCGGCGTGGTCCGTCAGCAGGCGCGTTGCTTCCTTGCGGGTGACCCCGCGCGGCACATACACGTCGACAAATTCGTATTCCGGCATCGCATCTATTGTGCAAGTACGGGCCCGGTACGGATAGCGTCTGCACTATGTCTGATGCTGCGCAGCCCACCGCTGCCGAGGTACGCGCCGCCGCCGAGGCGGTCAAGACCGCGCTCGACCGTCACCTTGCCGCGGTCGAACGCAGGTCGGGGGAGGACGATCCGGCCGTCTACGAAGCGTTCAACGAGCTGGCCGCCGCGGCCGAGGAGTACGACGAGCTCCTCTACGACCGCTACGACGAGGTCACCCCCTTCGAGATCCCCGGCTCGGAGAGCGATGTGCTGCCGCCGTACCAGGGCCCGGAGGACGCGAACGCGCTGAGCGTCCTGATCCGCAGGGACTACGCGGTGGCGGAGCCGCAGCGGCTCCTCGCGCAGGCTCAGCGGGTCGCGGACCTCGACGCGGACACGGCGGGCGAGGGTCCCGCGGGCGCGGCGGCGGGCAGCAGTGTGCACGCCGCTCTCGGTGTGCTCTTCGGCGAGTTCGAACCGGACGAAATCGCCTCCCGGCACAAGGAGTTCGGCCTGGAGGAGGGCGACTCCACGCTCTGGGTCACCGCGGCGGACGAGCCCGCGGAACCGGGGGAGTGGCTCGACGCCCCCTTCGACCAGGCCGACCCGCACCGGGTCGTGTGCCGCTTCGACGTCAGCGCGGTCTTCGACGACGAACCGGACGACGACGGCGTCGACGCCGATGTTCACGTCCGCGTCGATCCCGACGCCATCGCGGTCCTCGATGAACTCGACGAGCTCGATGACGTCGATGACGTCGATGAGGCAGACGCGGTGGACTCGGTCGACGTCGACGACGACAGAAGCCCCCTGGACGCCGATCGCTGATCCCTCAGGCGCGGCACGGCCCTTCCCGGCCGTGCCCGGCGCCTGAGGGCGCCGGGCACGGGGCGGCCACCCGGAGGCGCGGGACGGTCAGGGCGTGGCGGGCACCTGCGGGCGCAGGAGGGTCTGGAGGCGCGTCGTGCGGGCCTTCGGGGGGATCTCCGCCACCGCGCGCGGCAGTGCCTGCTCCGCGCCCTGGACCACCGACAGGTGCCGCTCGCCACGGCTGAACGCGGTGTAGATCCAGGGCCTGCTCAGGGCCGCCGTCGCGTCGCCGGGCAGCACCACGACCGCCGCGGGCCAGCTCAGGCCCACGGCCTGGTGCGCGGTGAGCGCCCACGCGTGCCGCACCGTCTGCTCCACCTGTTCCTTCGGTACGACGACGGGGGCGCCGTCACACTCCAGGTGCAGCCCCTGCGCGTCGGCCCGCAGGACCCGGCCGAGGGTCGTGCGCCCGGGCGCCGGGACATGGGCGACACGGTCGCCGGGGTCGAAGCCGCCGAACCGGCCGGGGCCGGGGTTCAGCCGCTCCTTGAGCGCGGTGTTCAACGCGCGCGTGCCCGCGGCGCCGCCGTGCCCGGGGGTGATGACCTGGGTGTCCTGCGTGGGCACCCCGATCGCCCTGGGCACCGAGTCCGCCACGAGCTGCACCGTGCGGTGGACCGCCTCGCCCGCGTCGCGCACGGGGACGATCACGACTTCCTTGCCCGGCGCCTCGACCTGGTTCAGCTCGCCGATGCCGATGCCGGAGACCAACTCCCCGATGGGGCCGGGGTCCGGGACGCGCGAGACGATCTGCGGGCAGCAGCGCGCCGCGAGGAGATCGGCGAAGACCCGCCCCGGGCCCGCCGACCACAGCACTCCCGGATCGCCGCTCAGCACCAGACGGGCGCCGTCCGGCAGGGACTCCACGAGGATCGCGGCGGTCTCCACGTCCAGTTGCGGCGCGTCCAGGACCACCAGGAGGTCGAGGTCGAGCGCTCCGTCCCTGTCCCGTCCGGGGCCCTCCGCTCCGGAGAGCAGCCCCGCCACGGTCGCGGCGCCCGCCTCGTCCGAGCCCGTGAGCCCGGCGAGGCGCCCCCGCCCCGCGGAGCTGTGCGTGGCCGCCCCCGCCCGCAGGCCCAGGCCCGCGGCGGCCGCCACGAGCGCGGCGGGCTCGGCGCGCGCCGCCTCGCCGCCGGTGTGCAGGACGAGCCCGTGTCCTGCCACCGCGCGGATCAGCTCGGCGGTGGAACCGGACGCCTCGCCCGCGGCCGACTCCCAGCCGTCGGCCTGCGGGCCCGAACCCGTTTCCTTGGAGAGGGAGTTGATCACCCGGGCGATCCCGTCGGCGAGGCTCTCCTCGGCGAGGGCGTACTGCTCGAGGCCGACCAGGACGCGGACCGGCTGCTCGGTCTCCTCGCCTTCGTCGTCGTCCTCCTGCTGCACGGGAGCCGGAGCTCCCGGTGTCTCGACGGCGTCCTGGAAGACCAGGATGTCGCCCTCCGCGATGGCGCTCTGCACCGCCGCGTCCGGATCGGGCACGGCACGCTGTCCGAGCGCCGCGGTGAGCGCCGCCGCGTCCAGAGCCGTGTGCCCCGCGACGGCCGCCTGCTCGAGGAGCCAGGCGGTGATCGCACGCCCCCTGCGCTCGTCGTCGGGGCCGCACTCCGCGCCGAGCAGCGCCCGCGCGAACCCGTCGGCCTGTTCCGTGCGCACACCGCCGACCCGCAGCAACTGCCAGGGGTCATCCCGCAGCAGGGCGTCGGCGCCCTCGCCGAGCGCAGCCGCCGTCCGCTCGGCGATGGCGGCCGGGGCTCCTCCTTCGGCGAGCACGGCACGGACCGCGTCCACGGCCTCGTCGCCCGGTCCCGATGCGGCCGGTGCGACGGGCTGCGGTCGCCGCACGGGCTCGGGCGCGGCCCTGCGCGGTGCGGGCTCGGGCTCACGGAAGGCACTGGCAGTCGGCTGCTCGCCGCTCTCCACGGCGCGCACGGCGGCGAGGAGGTCGGCGGCCGTGCCGCTGAGCTTGGCCCCCGCGTCGACAGGACCCTGCTTGGCGGCCTTCCGCTCGGCGATCCGCTCCCGCAGTTCACGCTGGGCGGCGATCTCGGCCTCGGTCTCCGAGAGCTCCTTGCTTTCGGCCGCGTCTTCGGTGACAGCGTCCTCGGCGGTGGCCTCTTCGGTGGCGGCAGCGCTTTCGGCGGCGGCGTCAGGACCGGTGGAGCCGTCGGTGGCGGCTTCGGTGTCGGCCGCGTCCACGGTGGCCTCCGGTGCGGCGGCCTCCGGCGCCTGTGCCCCGGTCTCCTGTGCGGCAGCGGCCTCCGCTTCCTGCGCGGCAGCGGTTTCCGGCTCCGTACTCACAGCGTGCTCCAGTCGTGATCGGGGTAGCGGTGCACGGGCGCCGACACGTCGTCGAGCGCCTGGCAGATCTCGTCAGGAAGACTAAGGGTCTCCACTGACAATGCGGCCGCGAGCTGCTGCGCGTTGCGCGCGCCGACGATCGGCGCGGTCACTCCGGGGCGGTCGCGCACCCAGGCGAGGGCGACTTGCAGCGGCGTGGCCGCCAGGCCGTCCGCAGCCGTGGCGACCGCGTCGACGATGCGGCTCGCGGCCTCGTCGAGGTAGGGCGCGACGAACGGCGCCAGATGCTCGGAGGCGCCGCGCGAGTCGGCGGGGGTGGAGTGGCGGTACTTCCCGGTGAGCACGCCGCGACCGAGCGGCGACGAGGGCAGCAGGCCCACTTCCAGGTCCATCGCAGCGGGCAGCAGCTCGCGCTCGACGCCCCGCTGCAGCAGGGAGTACTCCATCTGCGCACTGGCCAGGCGCGTCCGCGCCCCCGAGGCCGCGAGCTGCCACGTCGCCGCCTTGGCGAGCTGCCAGCCGGAGAAGTTCGAGATGCCCGCGTAGCGCGCCCGGCCGCTGCTGACGGCGATGTCCAGGGCCTGGAGCGTCTCGTCGAGGGGCGTGCGCGGGTCGAAGGCGTGCAGCTGCCACAGGTCCACGTAATCCGTCCCCAGGCGGGCCAGGGACTCGTCGAGCGCGGTCAGGAGGTGGCCACGCGAGCCGTCGAAGCGGCGGTCGGGGTCGGGCACGCTGCCCGCCTTGGTCGCGATGACCAGGTCACGCCGTGGCACGAGCCGCTCTATGAGTCGGCCGAGCAGATACTCCGCCTCCCCGTCCCCGTACACATCGGCCGTGTCGACGAGGCTGCCGCCCGCTTCCCAGAACACCTTCAACAGGTCGGCGGCGTCGCTCTCCTGGGTGTGCCCCCACGTGAGGGTGCCGAGTCCGATCCGGGACACGCGAAGGCCGGTGCGGCCGAGATGCCTCTGCTCCATGGGCGCTGAGATTACTGGGCGTGCTCAAGCGGCGTGAGGGGCTGTGGACAAAGTTGTGTCCTGTTGAACGACTCGGCCGGCTCCGTCACCCGCCCTGCCCGCCGCTGACGGCATGCGGGGCCACGCGCTACAGTCCCCGGCACAGGGACGTTACTGCTCAGTAAGGGGATTCGGCCATGCAGCTCGGGATCAACCTCGGCTACTGGGGCGCGGGGATGGACCAGGACAACCTCGCCGTCGCCAAGGAGGCCGACAAGCTCGGCTACGCGGTCTGCTGGGCCGCCGAGGCCTACGGCTCGGACGCCGCGACGGTGCTGTCCTGGGTGGCCGCGCAGACCGAACGCATCGACATCGGATCCGCGATCTTCCAGATCCCGGCCCGGCAGCCCGCGATGACCGCCATGACGGCCGCCACGCTCGACTCGCTCTCCGGCGGACGCTTCCGCCTCGGCCTCGGCGTCTCGGGGCCGCAGGTCTCCGAGGGCTGGTACGGCGTCAAGTTCGACAAGCCGCTCGCCCGCACCCGCGAGTACGTCGAGATCGTCCGCAAGGCGATGACGCGCGAGCGCCTCAGCTACGAGGGCGAGCACTGGACGCTCCCACTGCCGGACGGCCCGGGCAAGCCCATCAAGCTCACCGTCCACCCGCAGCGCGAGCACATCCCGCTGTACGTCGCCGCGATCGGCCCCAAGAACCTGGAGCAGACCGGCGAGATCGCCGACGGAGCCCTGCTGATCTTCCCCTCGGCCGAGCACCTGGAGGACACCGCCATCCGCCATCTGCGCGCGGGGCGCGAGAAGGCGGGCAAGACGATGGAGGGCTTCGACGTCGTTCCGACGGTGCCGCTCGCGGTGGGCGACGACGTCAGTGGCCTCGCGGACATGTTCCGCCCGTACACCGCCCTCTACGTGGGCGGCATGGGCAGCCGCAAGCAGAACTTCTACAACCAGCTCGCCCAGCGCATGGGGTACGAGAAGGAAGCGGCCGAGATCCAGGACAAGTACCTGTCCGGCGACAAGGAGGGCGCGGCGGCCGCTGTGCCGCGCGAGCTGATCGACTCGACCACGCTGCTCGGCTCCGTGGACCGCATCGCCGACCGGATGCGGGCCTACGCGGCTGCCGGGGTCACCACGCTCACACTGGCGCCGGCCGGCTTCACGCTCGATGAACGGATCACGGCCCTGCGTGCGGGTCCGCAGGCGCTGGAGCGCGCTGGGCTGGCGTAACCGTACCGGCGCGACCGTAAGAGGAGTTCTGCGGCCGTGGTGGGGGCTCGGGGGTCTTCCCCGCCACGGCCGTCACGGAGCACAACGCGCCGCGGCGCCTCTCGGTTACGGCCGCGCCCGCGGTCGGCTGTCCTTCGTTTGGCGGAGCTGTACCTGACACCTGTTGCCACACCCGCGCCACCGCATTTGACTTGTTCTTTGCGGAGATCGCGCAGAGGGCATGGAGGTGCCAGTGATGCTTTCGGCCAGGAGTGTCTTCGAGGAGATCCTCGACAACGACGAGTCGTTCCGGCTCTTCTGTTCCATCGCGGCCAGCGGGGAGTCGCAGGGCGGCTGGGAGAACGGGCGCATCGCGGCGCTTCTCCCCGAGAGCCAGCGAGCCCTCACTCCCAAAGTCGCCCGGCACGGCGCCGACGAGGACAAGCACGGGCGGATCTTCAACGCCCTTCTCAAGAAGCGTGGCCTCGAGCCCGTCCCGATCCCGCCCGAGACCGACTACACCATGCTCCTCGAACGGCGGGGCATCGGCCTGGCGCACGAGAAGCTGCGCCGCCAAGAGCCGCTGACCGAGCAGGACGTCGTCGTCTACCTCTCGCACAGCCGCGTCACCGAACAGCGTGCGGCCGACCAGATGAACATGCTGGTCACGTACTTCGGCGACCACCCCGAGGTCGGCAAGGCCATGAGGATGATCTGCCACGACGAGGACAACCACCTCGCCTACTGCCACGAGGAGTTGCTCCGCCTGGCCGCCGCGGGACACGGGCGGACGATCCTGGACTCCCTGCACGAGTGCGCCCGTGCCGAGACGCGCGTGTACCGCGACGTCAGCCTCGCCGTGATGGGCCACATGGGGCGCGTCCTCGGCTGGCCGAAGCCCAAGTCCGCGGCGCTCGCCTCGGGCGTCCACGCCGTCTGCGCGTACGAACGATTCGGCGGCTGGCGGCGGATGGTGTCCCTGAAGATGCCCCGACGGCGCGACGCCCTCGGCGGGCCTGCCGCCCCGGCGCCCGGATTCGCCTGAGCGGGCACCGGGCACCAGTTACCAGGTACCAGACACCGGGCGGAGCGCTAGAGCCAGCCGCGGCGCTTGAACTGCCGGTAGAGGAAGAATTCGAGCGCGACCATCAGCAGGATCACGGCCGGGTAGGACCACACCCAGTGCAGCTCGGGCATGTGGTCGAAGTTCATGCCATAGACCCCCGCGATCATCGTGGGGACCGCGGCCATGGCGGCCCACGCCGAGATCTTCCGCATGTCGTCGTTCTGCCGCACGCTCATCTGGGCCAGATGAGCGGAGAGGATGTCGGACACCAGGCGGTCGAGGCTGTCCACCCAGTCGTTCACGCGCGTCAGGTGATCGCTGACGTCCCGGAAGAAGGGCTGTGCGGCTCCCTTGACGAAGGGCACATCGGGCGCGAAGGGGCCCGTTCCGGAGAGGCGCATCATGGGCATCGCCAACGGTCCCGTGGCCCGGCGGAACTCCACGATCTGGCGCTTGAACCGGTAGATCCGGGACGCCGTGTTGCGGCTGCCCCCGTTCTCGGGCGAGAAGACCTCCGCCTCCAGCTCCTCCAGGTCGGTCTGCAGTTCGCCCGCGACGTCCAGGTAGTGGTCGACCGTGGCGTCGGCGACCGCGTACAGGACGGAGGTCGGGCCGTGCTTGAGCATGTCGGGCTCCGCCTCCAGACGATGGCGTACGACACCGAGGGGCGAGCCCTCGCCGTGCCGGACCGTCACCACGAAGGCGTCGCCGACGAAGACCATGACCTCGCCCGACGAGACGACGTCGCTGTCCGCCTCGTACATGACGGGTTTCAGGACCACGAAGAGCGAGTCGTCGAACATTTCGAGCTTGGGCCGCTGGTGCGCCTTCAAGGCGTCCTCCACCGCCAGCGGATGCAGCCCGAACTCCCTGCTGACCTCGTCGAACTCCTCCTCGGTGGGCTCGTAGAGGCCCACCCAGACGAACGCGTCCCCCGCGCCGCGCGCCTCGTCGAGGGCGTCCGAGAAGTCCGCCTCGCACTCGGTGCGGCGCCCTTCCCGGTACATCGCGCAGTCCACGATCACGGAGCGCATTCTTCCGAACCTCGGCGCGAGGCGCACCTCGTCGGCGGCTTAGGCTGGCCCGCATGCCCACGCTGATCCTCGTCCGGCACGGACGATCCACCGCCAACACCGCGGGTCTCCTCGCCGGGTGGACCCCCGGCGTGGCCCTGGACGAGCGCGGCGCCGCACAGGCCGCGGCGCTCCCCGGACGCCTCGCGGACCTGCCGCTCGCCGAAGTCGTCACGAGCCCGCTCCAGCGCTGCCAGGAGACCGTCGCGCCGCTGCTCGCCGCCCGTCCGGGCCTCACGGCGCACACCGAGGACCGCATCGGGGAGTGCGACTACGGAGACTGGTCGGGCCGCAAGCTGGCCGAGCTGTCCGACGAACCGCTGATGGAGGTCGTACAGCAGCATCCGTCGGCGGCCGCCTTCCCGGGCGGCGAGTCCATGCGGGCCATGCAGACGCGGGCGGCCGAGGCGGTACGCGAGTGGAACGCGCGCGTGGAGCGCGAGCACGGCGCGGACGCCGTGTACCTGATGTGCTCGCACGGCGACATCATCAAGTCCCTCGTCGCGGACGCCATCGGACTGCACCTGGATCTCTTCCAGCGCATCTCCGTGGAGCCCTGCTCCGTCACCGCGATCCGCTTCACGCGCCTGCGGCCCTTCCTCGTACGCCTCGGGGACACCGGCGACTTCGGGTCGCTCGCGCCCCGCGTGGAGCCGCCCGGCAGCGACGCGGCGGTGGGTGGCGATGCGGGAGCACCGTGATCGTCGCCCGCAGTAGGGTGCAGTCGTCGCGCCGAACAGGCGCAAATGATCAACCGCAGTCGATCCCAATGGAGACAGGACGTGTCGCGTCAGGTGTTCCTCTACGACCCGCCGGAACGCTTCGTGGCCGGAACGGTCGGGCTCCCCGGCCGGCGTACCTTCTTCCTCCAGGCCTCCGCCGGAGTCCGGGTGACCAGTGTGGCCCTGGAGAAGACCCAGGTGGCCGCGCTCGCCGAACGCATGGAAGAACTGCTCGACGAGGTCGTGCGCCGCAGCGGCGGCAATGCCCCCGTGCCCGCCGTCGCACCCACCGAGGTCAGTGACAGCGCGCCGCTCGACTCACCCGTCGAGGAGGAGTTCCGCGTCGGCACGATGGCGCTCGCCTGGGACGGCGACGAGGAGCGGATGATCGTCGAGGCGCAGGCTCTGGTCGAGCTGGACGCCGAGTCCGACGAGGATCTGGCGGAGGCCGAGGAAAGGCTTCTGCAGGACGACGAGAACGGGCCGCCGATGCTGCGCGTCCGGCTCACCGGGGCGCAGGCGCGCGCGTTCGCGAGGCGCGCCCTCGACGTCGTGAACGCGGGGCGGCCGCCGTGCCCGCTGTGCAGCCTCCCGCTCGACCCGGAAGGACATGTATGCCCGCGGCAGAACGGATACCGGCGGGGCGCGTGAGCTCCGTCGGCGTGGACGCGTCAGCCGGTGTCGTGGACCTGCTCACCCGGGGTGAGCTGACCGTCCGGGGGCGGATCCCCGAGGCCTCGAACGCGGTGCTCTACTGCTCCGTCTCGTACGAGGGCCGTGAGGCCGCCTGTGTCTACAAGCCGGTCGCCGGGGAGCGCCCCCTGTGGGATTTCCCCGACGGGACGCTCGCGCAGCGTGAGGTGGCCGCGTACGAGGTCTCCGAGGCGACGGGGTGGGGCCTCGTCCCGCCGACCGTGCTGCGGGACGGGCCGCACGGCGAGGGCATGTGCCAGCTGTGGATCGAGGGCTCGGCGGACGCGGAGCTCCTCGCCCTGGTCGAGGGCGATGAGCCGTCCGACGGCTGGAAGGCGATCGGCTTCGCGGACGTGGGCGAGGGGCGGACCGCGCTGCTGGTGCACGCGGACGACGAGCGGCTTCGGCGGCTCGCCGTGCTGGACGCCGTGATCAACAACGCGGACCGCAAGGGCGGGCACCTGCTGGCCGACGCCGACCGCCTGTACGGGATCGACCACGGGGTCACGTTCAACGCCGAGGACAAGCTGCGGACGCTGTTGTGGGGGTGGGCGGGGGAGCCGCTGACCTCCGAGGCGGTCGGGGTTCTGGAGTCCCTGCGGGACGGGCTCGCGGGCGACGCGCCGCTCGGCCTCCGGCTGGGGGAGCTGATCACCGGGGCCGAGGTGGACGCGGTGCGCGCGCGGGTCGCTGCGCTGCTGGCGAACGGGAAGCATCCCGTGCCCGGCGGGGAGTGGCCTGCGATTCCGTGGCCGCCGGTGTAGGTGCTTCGCGGCCTCGGCGCGGGGGATCCGGCCGTCCCGATGCCGGGCGAACGGGTGGATGGGCGGGGAGGAATCCGCCGCGAACCGGCGGTGTGATTCCTGGCCCGAGGCGCCCCCGCCCGGATAAACCTTGATCCCCGCTCGTATACGGACGCTCCGTCCGGTTACGCTCAAGGCATGCATGCCTGGCCCGCTTCTGAGGTCCCCGTCCTGCCTGGCAAGGGCCGCGACCTCCGGATCCACGACACCGCGACCGATGGTCTTGTGACCCTTGACCCCGGTCCCGTCGCCCGTATCTACGTCTGCGGCATCACTCCGTACGACGCGACCCACATGGGTCACGCGGCGACCTACAACGCGTTCGACCTCGTGCAGCGCGTGTGGCTCGACACCAAGCGGCAGGTTCATTACGTCCAGAACGTCACCGACGTGGACGACCCGCTCCTGGAACGTGCCATCCGCGACGGAAAGGACTGGGTCGAGCTCGCCGAGGGCGAGACCGCCCTGTTCCGCGAGGACATGACCGCCCTGCGACTGCTCCCGCCGCAGGACTACATCGGAGCCGTCGAGGCGATACCCGGCATCGTGCCGCTCGTCGAACGCCTCAGGGACATGGGCGCCGCCTATGACCTGGAGGGTGACGTCTACTTCTCCGTCGAGTCCGACCCCCACTTCGGTGAGGTGTCCCGCCTCGACGTCGCCGCGATGAAGCTGCTCTCCGCCGAGCGCGGCGGCGACCCGGACCGCCCGGGCAAGAAGAACCCGCTCGACCCGATGCTCTGGATGGCCGCCCGCGAGGGCGAGCCGAGCTGGGACGGCGCCTCGCTCGGCCGCGGCCGCCCCGGCTGGCACATCGAGTGTGTGGCCATCGCCCTGGACCACCTGGGGATGGGCTTCGACGTGCAGGGCGGTGGCTCCGACCTCGCCTTCCCGCACCACGAGATGGGCGCGTCGCACGCCCAGGCCCTCACCGGTGAGCACCCGTTCGCCAAGGCATACGTCCACGCGGGCATGGTCGCCCTGGACGGCGCGAAGATGTCCAAGTCCAAGGGCAACCTCGTCTTCGTGTCGAAGCTGCGCCGGGACGGTACCGACCCGGCCGCCATCCGCCTCGCCCTTCTCGCGAACCACTACCGCGCCGACTGGGAGTGGACCGACGCCGTCCTGACCGAGGCCGAGGCACGGCTCGGCAAGTGGCGTGCCGCCGTCTCGCGTCCCGACGGACCCTCCGCCGACGCCCTCGTCGAGGAGATCCGCGAAGCCCTGGCCAACGACCTGGACTCACCGGCCGCGCTCGCCGCGGTCGACGCGTGGGCGGCCCGCCAGGAGGCCGAAGGCGGTACGGAAGAGGGCGCCCCCGGCGTCGTGTCGCGCGCGGTCGACGCGCTGCTCGGCGTGGCTCTGTAGCCACCGGGCCACCGCAGTAGTCACCGGTCCACCGAATGGGCCGCTCCGGAAGTCCAGGAGCGGCCCATCAAAGTCCATGGCCCTGGCACCTGTCGAGGCGCTAGACCACCGGGCATGAGATCACCCACCCGCTTCAGACGGGCGGCCGTCGCCGCCGCCCTGCTCGGTCTCCTCGCGGTGTTCGCCGGTCCCGGTGGCGGCGCCGCGCAGGCCGCCGACGATCCCGCGACCACGGTCGGGGACGTCACGGACTTCACCGCCGACGGCTCCGTCTACCGGCTCACCGCGGGCAAGGCCCAGGCCCGCGTCAGTTTCGTGTCGGCGGAGACGTTCCGCCTCGAACTCGCCCCCGAGGGCGACTTCACCGACCCCACCGGCAAGGACATCGTCCTGCCGCAGGGTGCCCCGCCGCGCACCAAGTGGGCCGACAAGGGCGACCGCTATGAACTGAGCACGTCGAAGGTGACGCTGCGCGCCTACAAGTCCCCGCTCCGCTTCGCCCTGTACCGCGCCGACGGCACCCAGGTCTGGGCCGAGTCCAAGGGCCTGAGCTGGACGAAGGACGCCACCACGCAGAGCCTGGCCCGCGGCGCCGAAGAGCAGTACTACGGCGCCGGGATGCAGAACGGGCGCGGCAACACCTCGCACCGCGGCAAGAAGGTCGAGGTGAGCGTCGACTACGACTGGGACGACGGCGGCCACCCCAACTCCGTTCCCTTCTACCTGTCTTCGAAGGGCTACGGCGTCTTCCGGAACACGTACGCGCCGAACACCTATGACTTCGCGGAGCCGGTGACCGCCACCGCCAAGGAACAGCGCTTCGACGCCTACTACTTCGCGGGACGCGCCGACAAGGACGTCAAGGGAGTCATAGGGCAGTACACGAAGCTCACGGGCAAGCCCTTCCTGCCGCCCGTCTACGGCCTGGAGATCGGCGACGCGGACTGCTATCTCCACAACGCCAACCAGGGTGAACGGCACACCCTGGACTCCCTGAAGATCGCGGACGAGTACAAGAAGCACGACATGCCGAACGGCTGGATGCTCGTCAACGACGGCTACGGCTGCGGCTACGAAGACCTCGCCGAGACCGCCGAGGGCCTGCAGGACCGCGACATGCAGCTCGGCCTGTGGACCGAGGACGGCATCGACAAGATCGCCGACCAGGTCAAGGCGGGGCAGCGCGTCGCCAAGCTCGATGTCGCCTGGGTCGGCGACGGCTACAAGAAGGCGCTCGACGGCTGCAAGGACGCGTACAAGGGCATCGAGGACAACAGCGATGCCCGCGGCTTCACCTGGGCCCCCGAGAGCTGGTCGGGTGCCCAGCGCTGCGGGGTGCAGTGGTCCGGTGACCAGAGCGGCAGCTGGGAGTACATCCGCTGGCAGATCCCGACGTACGCGGGCGCGACCATGTCCGGCATGGCCTACACGACCGGTGACGTGGACGGCATCTTCGGCGGCAGCGCCAAGACGTACGCGCGCGATCTGCAGTGGAAGTCGTTCCTGCCGGTCACGATGACGATGGACGGCTGGGCGGCCGACGATAAGCAGCCCTTCCGTTACGGAGAGCCCTACACCTCCATCAACCGCAAGTACCTGAAGCTGCACGAATCGCTGCTGCCCTACCTCTACTCGTACGGCCACGAGGCGACGAAGACCGGCGTCGGCGCCGTGCGCCCGCTGGCCCTCGAACACCCCGAAGACCCGAAGGCGGCCACCGACGCCGCCAAGTACGAGTTCCTGACGGGCGAGGACTTCCTCGTCGCGCCCGTCTACAAGGACACGACCGTCCGCGACGGCATCTACCTCCCCAAGGGGACATGGACCGACTACTGGAGCGGGCGCACCTACAAGGGGCCGACGACCGTCGACGGCTACAGCGCGCCCCTGGACACCCTGCCGCTCTTCGTCAAGGGCGGCGCCACCGTGCCGATGTGGCCCGGCGGCATCAGGTCCTACAAGGACCGCACCGCCGAATCGCCGCTCGCCTGGGACATCTACCCGCAGGGGAAGACCTCCTTCGAGCTGTACGAGGACGACGGCGTGACCCGGCAGCACCGCGACGGCGAGTACGCCACCCAGCGTGCCGACGTCGAGGCGCCCCGCTCCGGCGCGGGCGACGTACGGGTGCGGATCGGCGCGAGCAAGGGGAAGTTCGCCGGCAAGCAGACCGAGCGGCCGTACGCGTTCACGCTGCACACCGGTGACGCGCCGAGCCGCGTGGAACTCGGCGGCCACAAGCTGCCGCGGCTCGCGTCGAAGGAGGCGTACGAGCAGGCTTCGCAGGGCTGGTTCTACGACCGGGACGACCGGGGCGGTGTCGTCAAGGTGAAGACGGCGGCGCTCCGTACGGACCGGGCGTTCGACCTCGATCTCGACGACACCAGCGCGGTCGGTGGCGCGGTGCCCGGCGCGAGCGCCGCGCTGAGCGCCCCCGTCGGACAGGAACTCGGCGCGGGAGCGGCGGGCAAGGTCGCCGTCGACGTCACGGCCGGGACGCGGGACGCCACCGGAGTCGACGTCACCCTGGACGTGCCGAAGGGCTGGACCGCGGGGAGTGCGCACGCCGACCGCGTCCCGGCGGGCACCACGCGCCGCGTCGAGGTCACCGTCACCCCGCCCAAGGACGCGGAGCCCGGCGAGCAGCCGCTGACGGCGACGGCCCGGCACCGCTCGGCGGGCCAGGACCGCACCGCGACCCAGCGGATCGCGGTCGCCGTCATGCCTCCGGCGCCGAAGGGCGACACCTGGGCGAGCGACATGGTGTGGCTCAAGTCGGCGAACGGCTACGGCCCCGCCGAACGCGACCGCAGCAACGGGGAGTCGGGCGCCGCGGACGGTCACCCGCTGACTCTCGCCGGAAAGACGTACGAGAAGGGGATCGGCACCCACGCTGACTCCGCCGTCGAGGTCTACGCGGGCGGGCAGTGCGCGAGGTTCACCGCTGACGTGGGCATCGACGACGAGATCAACGGCTACGGAGAGGTGGCCTTCTCGGTCGAGGCCGACGGCAAGGTGCTGTGGACCTCACCGAAGGTGACGGGGGCCTCGGCGACCGTGCCGGTGGACGTCGATGTGAGCGGGGCGCGGCACGTGGAGCTGAAGGTGACCGACACCAACGGCTCCAAGAGCGGGGACCACGGGGACTGGGCGGCGGCGAAGTTCAGCTGCGTGTAGGACGGTCCGCGCGGAGGACGGTCTGCGTGCAGACGGTCCGCGCAGGAGAGCGGGGGGGGGGGGGGGGGGGGGGGGGGGGGGGGCGGCGGTTTTTTTCTCCCGCGGGGTGGTTGGCAGCCGTTTGCGAC
>NZ_JBVIHP010000004.1:45739-48886 GCF_055570235.1 Streptomyces sp. NPDC031274
GTGGGAGCGGGGGGACGTTTAGGTTTCGTGGGGCGCGCCCGCAGCGGGGGGCGGTTGGAGTACACGCGTCCCGGCAGGGGGAGGGGCGGGGGGGGGGCCCCCCCCCCCCCCCCCGCCGCCGTCTTCTCACGTGACGGTGGTGACCGTCACTTGGTGACCACGATGGCCAGCAGGTACGCGGGGTTGCTGGTGTCGTAGTAGCCGATCACCCGCTGCCCGAAGGCGAACGCCTCCTGGACCTCGTCGTGCGTCTGCGGGCTGGGGTTGATGAACACCCTCCAGGCGTTGTCGACGAACAGGTAGATGGTCGATGCCTGGCCGGGGAGGGGCTGGACGATGTCCCAGAACGACGTCGCGACGTTCGAGGCGAGCGCCTGTGTGGAGACCTGGGGCGCCTGCGCCTGCGGGACGCTCTCCTGACCGAGCTGCTGCTGGCCGCCGTACTGCTGGCCGCCGCCGAATTGCTGCCCGCCGGACTGCTGGCCGCCGAGCTGCTGGAGCAGCTCCTGGTAGGGCTGCTGCTGGCCGAGCTGTTGCAGCTGCTGGTGGAGCTGCTCCTGGAGGTGCGGCGGGATCTGCTGCTGCGATCCCTGCATTCCCTGCGGACCCTGCATTCCCTGCATGCCGCGCATGCCCTGCGGGCCGAACTGACTCTGGCCGGAGGAGTGCTGACCGAACGGCTGCTGCTGTTGCTGACCGAACGGCTGCTGTTGCTGGCCGCCGAACTGCTGCGGGGGCGCGGTGCTCGGGCCCTGCTGCTGGCTCTGCGGCTGGCCCTGGTGCTGGCCCTGCTGGGAGCCGAACTGCTGCGGTCCGTACTGCTGTTGTGGTCCGTACTGCTGGCCTTGCTGCTGCATCGGACTCATGTACGGGGTGGTGCTCATGCGGGTGCCACCTTCCCTCAGTGGTTGTGGTGCTTCAGCGATGAGCGTGGTGATTGAGCGTGTTGCTCCGGCGACGCGCGGGTGTCTCAGCCCGTGACGACAAGGCCGACGACCTCGTCGTCCGAGAACCAGACGCGTACGTCGGGGTGCCCGCCCGCGAAGGCGGCGTGCACCGCCTGGCGGATGTCGGGGGCCGGATGGTTCAGGTTCCGCCACTCGCCGGCGACGAAGAGCCGCAGACGCGGCGGGAGTTCGGGGGGATAGGGGAGCAGCTCGTCCCAGTAGCGCTCGGCCTGGCCCGAGCCGACCGCGGACGGCAGCAGGTTCGTGACCGCCGACTTGATGTCGGGGCGGTTGCCGATCCGCTGCGATGCGGGGCGGCCCGGTGCGTCCTGCTGCGGCGAGCCCGTCGAGCGCAGCATGGCACGCGCGCGCTCCGGCGTCATCAGCTGCTGGCCCGCGGCCTTCAGCATGCCCTGCAGACAGGCCAGGGCGCCGACGACGACCGGTGACGCGGACGAGGTGCCGGAGAACGTGTCCGTGTACCAGGCGATCTCCTCCGTGCCGCCCTGCAGATCGCCCGGCTGGTTCCAGGAGCCACCGGTCGTGGTGGTCTCGCGGCCCCAGCCCTGCGCGTCCAGGCGGGCGCCGTAGTTGGAGAACCCCAGGCGGGAGCGGTCCGGGCCGTGATCACGGCCGTGCGTGCCGGGCGGCGGTGCGCCCGCGCCGACCAGGATGGCGCCCGAGGGCCGGTTGGAGGGGTTGAAGGGGTTGCGCCACGACTCGGGGAACTCGTCCGGCCTGCGCTCGTACACCGCGTCGTCCAGGGACTCCGCGCCGTTGCCCGCGGCGGCGACGACGATGACGCCCTTCGCGCAGGCGTACCGGATCGCCGCGTAGTCGTCGGGCCACCATTCCAGGGCGATGTAGCCGCGCTGGTCGTCGCGCGGTTCGAATTCGAACCGCGGTCCCGGCCTGTGCAGTTCGATCAGCACGATGTCGCCGGGGCCGAGCCGGTCCGCCGCCGCGTGGATCGTGGCCGCGGTGCCCAGAGGCTGGAAGGAGGCCGCCGCGGTCGTGGCCTCGGGCGCGATGCCGTTGATGCCCACGTAGTTGCGGTCGCCGCCTATCACGCCGATCACCGCGGTGCCGTGGTTGCGCCAGGCCACGTCCTGGATGGGGGTGCCGATGACCACGCCGGCGAGCTTGCCGGTCAGATCCTCGTGGCTCAGCTGCCAGGCGCCCTCGATGTCGATCACCGTGATGCCCTCGCCCGATCCGCCGAGCCGCTGCCACGCCCAGTGCGCGTCGACGCCCTCGGGCGCCGGGCGCAGATAGCCCTGGCGGCCGGTGAAGTCGGGGGTGACGGGGGCGCCTTCCTTACGGCGCCCGGACTCACCGATGCCGGACTCACCGGTGCCGGGTCCGCTCATGCCGGGCCCGCTCATGCCGGGCCCGCTCATGCCGGGCCTGCTCATGCCGGGTTCCCCGGACTGGCCCGACCGGCCTTGGGACGCGGGCCGCGAGGGATCCGGGCCGAGCGACGCCGGTACGGCGCCCGGCTTGACGTACGCCGTGTCGATCCCCGGCAGCGCCGCCATCCGCGAGCGCAGCTCCTGTGCCCTGCTCTCGCCGCCGCGCACGCGGTAGAAGAGTGCCAGGTCCGGCACGCCGTCGCCGCCGTCCGTGGCCGTGTGCTGTTGAACCGCGGACTGTACGCGCTCCTCGTTGCCGAACAGCGGCTCCAGAGCGAGCTGTTCATCGCTGAGGAACATGTTCAGGGCCGACACGTCGGAGCCCGCCGCCGAGCGGACGCCCTCGGTCACGGCACGGAGCCGGGCCTCGGGCCGTGCGACGACGATCAGTTCCTGCTCGGACGCCCGGTAGGTGAATCCCGCCCCGTCGGGTCCGGGGCCACTGGCTCCCGGGCCCTCTGCCGGCTCTACCTGGTCGGTCATCGCTTCACCGCTCCCTTCGGTCCTGCGGGTGCCGTGCTGTGCGCTGTGGCCGCGCATTCCGGGGCACACCCTGCTACTGCCGGGCGCAGCCGTCCACCCCCTTTGCCCCAACTGGGTTTGAAATCAAGGGGATCGGGGAACCCCGTGCAATTCGTCCGGAAGGCGATGTCACGCCTCAATCCGGCCATGTGCCGGACGCGGGACAGACGCACGACAGACGCGGGACAGACGCACGACAATGGGGGCGGCAGCCCTTTGGGTGTCGCCCCCCAGTGGTGTTTCTCCCTTCTCTCCCGTCCGTCCTT
>NZ_JBVIHP010000004.1:48896-95424 GCF_055570235.1 Streptomyces sp. NPDC031274
CGCCGCTACGTCAGGAGGATCGGACAGAGATAAAACACAAGAAGAGGAACGAAAAGATATACCAACAGGTGGGCGAGCCCCCCCCTCCCCCCCCCCCCCCCCACGTGGTGTTCCGCTCTTCGCTCCAGTCAGTCCTCGGAGGAATCAGACGGTCCGGAATCGCCGCTGTTCTCCTCGTCCGGACCTGTTCCCGTCCCTGTTCCCGGGCTCGATCCGGGACCCGTCCCCGATCCCGGGCCAGTCCCCGATCCCGGACCCGTCCCCGGCTCCGCGTCCGGGCGCGCCTGCGGCTTCGGCGGCCGTGTGCGGTCGCCGCCCTGGCTGTCGCGCAGGTACGAGGTCGCGTCACCGCCCTCCGTGGCGTGGCCACCGGGCTGCGGAGGACCGCCGCCGTCGCGCCGCCGCAGATAACGCTCGAACTCACGGGCGATCGCCTCACCGGTCGCCTCGGGCAGCTCGGCCGTGTCCCGCGCCTCCTCAAGGGACTGGACGTACTCGGCGACCTCGCTGTCCTCGGCCGCCAGCTGGTCCACGCCCACCTGCCAGGCGCGCGCGTCCTCGGCGAGATCGCCGAGGGGGATCCGCAGGCCGATGAGGTCTTCGAGGCGGTTCAGGAGCGCGAGCGTGGCCTTCGGGTTCGGCGGCTGCGACACGTAGTGCGGGACGGCCGCCCACAGGCTCACCGCGGGGACGCCCGCGTGCGTGCACGCCTCCTGGAGAATGCCGACGATTCCCGTCGGGCCTTCGTACTTCGTCTCCTCCAGGTCCATGGTGCGGGCCAGATCCGGGTCGGAGGTGACGCCGCTGACCGGGACGGGGCGCGTGTGCGGGGTGTCACCGAGCAGCGCGCCCAGGATCACCACCAGCTCCACGCCCAGCTCGTGCGCGAAGCCGAGGATCTCGTTGCAGAACGAGCGCCAGCGCATCGACGGCTCGATCCCGCGGACCAGTACGAGGTCGCGCGGCTTGTCACCGCCCACGCGGACCACCGAGAGCCGGGTCGTCGGCCAGGTGATCTTGCGGACGCCGCCTTCCAGGAAGACCGTGGGGCGGTTGACCTGGAAGTCGTAGTAGTCCTCGGCGTCCAGCGCCGCGAATACCTCGCCCTTCCACTCCTTGTCGAGATGCGCGACCGCGGTGGAGGCGGCGTCGCCGGCGTCGTTCCAGCCCTCGAACGCGGCCACCATGACCGGGTCGACCAGCTCGGGAACTCCCTCGAGCTCGATCACCCAGGCCTCCTTCCGACGTCCTTTATGTACGACCCAACCTTACGGCTTCCGGCGGGGCCCTCCGCAGCCCCCTCGCGTGGGCTTCAATGACCGGATCACTGCCCCGCGAGAGGCCCGCGCACTCCCACGGAGGGGGTGCTTCACAGCGTCGAGCGCAGCCACTGCTCCACGCTCGCGATGTGCACCGTCGCCCACGACCTGGCCGCTTCGGCGTCGCGGTCGCGCAGGGCGGTGAGGATCGCGCGGTGCTCGTGCAGGGTGCGGCTGACCGCGTCCTCCTGGGTGAGCCCGCGCCAGACACGGGCCCGTGTGGTGGGTCCGGAGAGGCCGTCGAGGAGCGAGCAGAGCACCGAGTTGCCGGACGACTGCACGATGCCGCGGTGGAACTCCAGGTCGCAGGCGACCAGTTCCTCCACTGAGGGTGCCGCCCCCAGGGCGTCCAACTGCGCCGTCAGCACGTCGAGTTCGGCCTCGGTGATGTGGACGCTGGCCATGGCCGTGGCGGCCGGCTCCAGGATGCGGCGCACCGCGAGGAACTCCAGGACCGTGTCGTCGCGGTGGAAGTCGACGACGAAGCTCAGGGCTTCGAGAAGCAGCTGCGGGTCCAGGCTCGTGACGTACGTGCCGTCGCCCTGCCGTACGTCGAGGATGCGGATCAGGGAGAGGGCGCGCACCGCCTCGCGCAGCGAGTTGCGTGAAAGGCCCAGGTCGGCGGCGAGTTCACTCTCTTTGGGGAGCCGGTCGCCGGGGCGCAGGGCGCCGGAGACGATCATGCCCTTGATCTTTTCGATGGCCTCGTCGGTGACAGCCATGGGACCTCGCCTCGCAAGACAGAAGACATCCGATGTATCGGATGATTATGGCGTGTTCCTGGACTGTCGTGCACGTGGGTCCGCCGAATACGTATTTCTCTCAGCGCTAAGATTTCCTTACTGACCACGGCGCGGGCGAGAGGGAGGCTACGGCACATGACGGGTAAGAAGTCGGCGGGGGCCCAGCGGGACGCGGTCGCATCGATCATCGAGGACTGGGCGAGAGAGCGGCCGGAGCTCGACACCGCGCCGCTCGAGGTCCTGGCGCGGCTGCACCGGACCTTCCTGCGCTACAACACCAGGCTCACCACCGCGATCGAGCGGCACGGCCTCGCGGTCGCGGGGTTCGACGTGCTGACCGCGCTGCGCAGGGCCGGGGCGCCCTACCGGCTCACGGCGGGCCAGCTCGCCGACTCCGGCCTCGTCTCGTCGGCGGGGGTGACGCTGCGCATCGACCGCCTGGAGAAGGACGGTCTCATCGTGCGCGAGCGCGACGCGGAGGACCGCCGCGTCGTCTACTCACGGCTCACCGACACGGGCCTCGCCAAGATCGACGAGGTGTTCACCGAGCATCTCGACAACGAACGCCGGATGCTCGGCGGACTCACCCCGGCCGAGTGCCGCCAGCTGGCCCGTCTGATGTCCAAGCTGGAGCGGTCCATCACCGACTCCGACGAACCTCACGAGCCGGAGGCCTGAGCCTGAGCCTCCGCGCGGTACATCCGGCGCAGCCGGACCACACCCAGGTCGTGCTGGTAGAGGTTCTCGCGCTGGTCGGCGTCGGCGGGCATCGCCTCCAGCATCACCCGGTCCTGTTCGAGCACCTGCCAGTGGCGTTCCTCGATGAGGGTCTTGTAGAGGAAGCGCCAGGTGTCGCGCTGCCAGCCCTGGACGCGCCGGTAGCGCCAGAAGAAGACGCCGGTGCGGTTCTCGTCGACAGGGCAGACCATGCCGACGATCCCGAACGGGCCCCCGGGGCCTGCCGACGGCGGGTACGGAATGGTCAGGTCCACCCAGTCGACACCGGTGCGGCACAGCTCCACCCAGTCGAAGTTGACGCCCCGCTGGTCGGTCTTCTCGAAGAAGTAGCCGCGGTCCGTCTCCCTGATGCGGAACTTGGCGGTGGTGTCGCCGTCGAACATCGTGTGCGACTCGTGGTGCAGGAAGGCGCCGTGCATCGGGTCGAGGAGGTTCTCCACCGCGAACCGCCAGGGGCCGTTCCACTCCGCGTAACAGAGGATCGCGTCGACGTCGGGGTCGGTGAGCGGCTCGGGCAGCACGAGTTCGGCGGGCTCCGGGTGCCGCTCGTCGCCGAAGTAGGCGAGGATCGCGCCGCCGATCTCCCGTACGGGCAGCGACGCGACGAGTTTCTTGCCCTCCAGATTGCACCCCGGCAGTCCCGGTACGGAGGAGACGGTGCCGTCGGTCTCGATCTCCACGCCGTGGTACCAGCAGGCCACCCGGTCGCCCAGGTGCTTCCCCAGGGACAGCGGCGCGCCGCGGTGCGGGCAGCGGTCGGCCAGCATCGACAGGGCGCCGTCCGAGCGGCGGAAGAGCAGCCACTGCTCGCCGAGGGCGGTGACCTTGCGCATGGCGCCGGGGGCGACGAAGTCCGAGGGGACGACGGGGTGCCATTGGTTGCGCAGGCCGGTGGCGTAGATGTGGTCGGCGCTCGCGGTAAGGGTGGTCATCGGGGTCACGCTCCCAGTCGGGTCATCTCGGCACGGAAGGACTCTTCGGTCCACTGGTCGCCGCCGGGCGCGGGAACCTGACGGGCGTTCAAGCCGCGTACGACATCGGGAAGTTCATGGCCTTCCTTGGTGAACACCTCTTCGAGGGTGGCGGCGAGCTTGTACTCGTAGGGGGTCGGCTCGTGTGTCCGGGACTGGTGGACGTGCAGGTACGGCCAGGTGGTGGTCACTTGTTGCCTCCGGTGGGGGATCACAGGTCGAGGACGAGAGGGCCGGACGCGCAGCGCGATACGCAGATCATCATCGAGGCGTTCGCGGCGTGCTCGGCCTCGCTGAGCAGGAAGTCGCGGTGGTCGGGCGTGCCGCCGAGCACGCGGGTCTCGCAGCTGCCGCAGATGCCTTCCTGGCAGGAGCTGGTGACACTCAGGCCCGCGGTCTCGGCGGCCCGCAGGATGGACGTGTCGGCGTCGACGGAGAGGGTCACGCCGGAGCGGCGGCACTCCACCTCGAACGCGGAGTCGTCCCCGGCCCGCTCCACGACGGGCGCGGCGAACCGCTCCACGCGCAGCCGTTCGGCCGGGCAGAGCGCCTCCACGGCGGCGAGCAGCGGTTCAGGGCCGCAGCAGTACACGAGCGCGCCGTCGGGCAGTCCGTCGAGCGCCGTCGCGAGGTCGATGTGGCCGTGCTCGTCCTGCGGTACGACGGTCACGTCACCGCCCGATTCGGCCAGTTCGCCCAGCTCGTCGGTGAACGCCATCGATCCCCGGGTGCGCCCGCCGTACACCATGCGCCAGTCGGCCCCGCGCCGTGCCGCGTCGCGCGCCATCGCGAGGAGCGGAGTGACACCGATGCCGCCCGCGACGAAGAGGTAGCCGGGCGCGTCCTCCAGCGCGAAGTGGTTGCGCGGCTCGGACGCGGTGACCGTCTGGCCGGGCCGTAGCGTGGTGTGCACGTGCCGTGAACCGCCGCGCGAGGAAGCCTCGTTGAGGACCCCGATGCGGTACGTGGACACGTTCCGCGGGTCGCCGCACAGGCTGTACTGGCGTACGTGACCGCCGGTGTGGAGGTCGAGGTGCGCGCCGGGGGTCCACGCGGGCAGCGGCTTGCCGTCCGGGTGGGCGAGCTCGACGGAGAGGACTCCGTCCGCCTCCCAGGTCATGCGGCGCACAAGGAGCGTGAGTTCGCTCTCGTCCGTAGTGGGGTCGTTCATGGTGGGGTCCTCCTCACTGGCCGGGGATCTTGACGGGCGGGGTGAACGGGTTCTTCATCGGTCCGAGCCGGGCCAGGTCGACCTCGACGAGGGTCGGCCCGTCGGAGGCGACGGCGTGGCTGATCACGGGGTGGGCGTGCTCCTCGGCGGCGATCCTGGCGTAGGCGAGACCGCACGCCCCGGCCAGGAGTTCGAAGTCGGGCGTGGCGAGATCGACTCCGGAGCGGCGCTCGCTGTAGCGGTCCTGCATGTTGCGGAGCACCCCGTACCCCCCGTCGTTGAAGACGATCAGGGTCAGCCGGGGCCGCTCCTGGGCGAGCGTGAGGAGTTCCCCCAGGTGGACGGCGAGCCCGCCGTCCCCCGCGAGGACGACGGTGGGCGCGTCCGGCCGCGCGAGCGCCGCGCCGATGCCCATGCCGAGCCCCTGCCCGATGCCGCCGCCGCGCGGAAAGACGTTGTCGCGGGGGTCGTACATCTCCAGGAGCCGGTTGCCCCAGCTGCTTGACGGGATGGTCACGTCGCGGGCGACGACCGCCTCGCGGGGCAGCGCGGCACGGATGGCGTCGCAGATCGCGGCCTGGGGGCCGATGTTGTCGTGCAGGGTGGCACGGACGTCCTCGCGGACGGCCGCGACACGTCGCGTCCAGCTCTCGTCGGCCCGGCGGGCGTGCGGCAGCAGAGCCGCGAGCACGTCGGGCGCGTGACCGTGCAGGGCGTGGAGGGCCGGGTAGACGCGGCCGAGGGCGGCGGCGTCGATGTCGACCTGGATGTGTGCATCGGGGAGCGTGAGTCCGTAGTCGGCGGTCTCGTTGGACCGGAAGTGCGTGCCGACGGTCAGGAGCAGGTCCGCGTCCGCGAGGAGGGCCCGGACGGCCGGGGTGGTGGCGAAGTTTCCGATCACCTGCGGGTGGTCCTCGGGCACCGAGCCACGGCCGGAGTTGGAGGTGAGCAGCCCCGCGCCGGTGGCGTGGAGCAGCTCGGCCAGCTCGCCGCGCGCACGGGTGGCGCCGCCACCGGCCCAGATGACGGGGCGCCGAGCGGCGGCCAGAAGGATTTGAGCGGAGGCCAGTTCACCTTCGGCGGGAAGCGGGTGACTGGAGCGCTGGGCCCCGAACGGCGCCGGAGCGGCCACTGGGCTGCGGTCCGCGAGTGCCGGGAAGGGCGCATCGGAGGACCCAGGCGTCGCGGGGGAGCCGGTGGCCTCCCGGCCCGCGTCCGCCGTGTGGTCCGCAGCGGTGGGCCGGGGTGTTGCGGTGGTCGCCGGTTCGCCTTCCGCCCGCACGCGATCCCGCGTGGCCGCGTCAGCGGCCGGTGCGCGCGCCGGTTCCGCGCCGGTCGGGTCGGCCGGGGGTGCGCTCGCAGGGCTCTCCGGGTCAGTCTGGGCCGCGTACTGCAGATCCACCGGCCACTCCACGCTCGCCGGGCCGCCCGGATCCGTCAGCGCCGCCCGCGCCGCCTCGCGCAGGATCCGGCCCGCCGCGTCGGTGGACGGCACCGTCGCGGCGTACTTGGACACCGCCCCGAGCATGCCCAGCTGGTCCTTCGTCTCGTGGATGAAGCCCCGGCCGCTGCCCAGGAACTCGGCCTCCACCTGACCGGTGACGTGCAGGACGGACGTGCCCGCGCTCAGCGCCTCGACCAGGGAACCCGCCGCGTTGCCCGCGCCGGTGCCCGTCGAGGTGAGCGCGCAGCCCAGGGAGCCGCGCGCACGGCCGTAGGCGTCGGCGGCGTTCACGGCGGTCGCCTCGTGGCGTACCGGCACGAAGCGCAGCTCCCGGTCGACCGCCTCGACCAGCGGCAGATTGTGCACGCTGACGATCCCGAAGACCGTGTCGATGCCGAGTTCCCGCAGGACGGCGACGAGGAGATCGCCGCCGGTGGCGTAGGGCGTGGACGGCATGGGTGGCATGGGTGGCATGGATGGCGTGGGTGGCATGGGGTGAGCTCCTCAGAGGATGCCGCGGCCGACGCCGCCGCAGACGTCGATGCTGGTGCCGGTGGTGTACGAGGCGCGGGGCGAGAGCAGCGCGACGATCGCGTACGCGACCTCCTCCGCGCGGCCGAGCCGCCCGAGGGCGATGCCGCGGTCCGCCGCGAGAGCGGCCTGCCACTCCTCGTAACCGAGACCGGACCCGGCAGCCGCGTAACGGCGGGTCCACTGGCCGGTGTCGATCAGGCCCAGGCAGACCGAGTTGACGCGGATGCCTTGCGGGGCGAGCTCCGTGGCCAGGGACTTGGAGAGGTTGAGGATGCCCGCGCGGGCCGCGCTCGTGGTGATGAGCCGGGGTTCGGGCTGCTTGGCGAGGACCGCGTTGACGTTGACGACGCTCGCCGCGTCGGAAGCCGCCAGGTGCGGCCGTGCGGCGTGCAGGGGGTTGAGGACGCCGGCGAACTTCAGTTCCAGCTCGTCGCGCCAGTCCTCCGCGGTCGAGTCGTCCAGGCCCTTCATACGGGACTGCCCCGCGTTGTTGACGAGCCCGTCGACCGAGCCGAAGGTGTCGGCCGCGCGCTCGGTGAACTCCCGCACGGCGTCCGCGTCGCGTACGTCGCACACGCCGGTGAGGAGGCGGTCGCCGCCGCCGAGTCCTGCCGCCGCCTTCGCGAGGCGGCCGGCGTCACGCCCGCAGGTCGCGACGCGCGCGCCCTCGTCGAGCAGGGCGCGGACCGTGGCCAGGCCGACGCCCGAGCTGCCGCCGGTGACCAGGACGGTCCGGCCGGAGAGACCCAGATCCATAACTAGAAGCTCCGTTACGTCAGTTCATGGTGAAGCCGCCGTTGACGGCGATCACCTGTCCGGTCAGATAGCGGGACTCCTCGGAGAGGAGGAAGGAGACGAGCCCGACGAGGTCGTCCGGCTGCTGCGGGCGCGAGATCGCCCGGTTGTCCCGGTAGAGCGCGTGCCGCTCGACAGGCACCGTCTCGGTGGCCTCGACCTCGGTCAGGCCGGGCGCCACCGCGTTCACGGTGATGCCCTTCTCGCCGAGCTCGCGCGCCATCGCCCGGGTCAGCGCGATGACCGCGCCCTTGGAGGCGATGTAGTGGGCCAGGCGCGGCGATCCGTAAAGGGCCGCGTCCGAGGCGATGTTGACGATCCGCCCCGGCGCGTGGAAGAGCGGGTGGAGGGCCTTGGCGACCAGCCACGGGCTGCGGGCGTTGACCGCCATCAAGCGGTCCCACACCTCGACGTCGATGTCCTGGAACTCCTTGCCGCCGACGCCGTTGGCGAGCGCGGCATTGTTGACCAGGCCGTACAGCGGTCCCAAGTCGCCCACGGCGCGCGCCAGTTCATCGACCGACGCCGGGTCCGCCACATCGCACCGTACGAAGTGGGCGTCCAGGCCCTCCGCGCGAAGCTCGGCGGCGGCCTCACCGCCCCGCGCCTCGTCCACCTCCGCGACGACGACCCGGAAGCCGTCCTCGCCCACCCGGCGGGCCATGGCGAGTCCCAGGCCACGGCCCGCGCCGGTGATGACGACGGTGCGGTCGTCAGTCACGGGTGACGCCGTGCATCGGCGAGTGCTCGGGGTACGTCGGCACCTGCGGCTTCCGCGTGCCGATGACGACGCAGAAGAGCGCGTCGGTGTCGCCCTCGTTCTTCAGGGAGCGCGCCACGCCCGCCGGGACGACGATCATGTCGCGGTAGCCGAGCGTGCGGTACTCGGCCTCGCCGGAGCCCCGGTGGATGCCCACCCTGACCTGCCCCTCCAGGACGAAGAAGGCCTCCTCGACGTCGTGGTGGGTGTGCTCGGGGCCCTCGGCGCCCGGCGGGAGCAGCATGTTGGAGAAGGTGAAGCCGCCGGACGGCAGGATGCGGCTGTCGTTCTCGTGGTTGCCGGTCGCGCCGGAGCCGACGTAACGGATCTGCCCGCGGCGGTACTGCGGGCCCGCCTTCTCCTGGAAGGACAGCGTGCTGAAGTCCGCGACACGGGACTCCTTGGTGGCGATCAGCGAGTCGGTGTACTTGCCGAGGTCGCCGCCGTTGTCGTACTCGGTGGTGGTCAGAGGCATGGAGGGGCTCCTTCTCAGAGGTGTTCGGGGATGCGGGCGGTGATGCGGAGGTGGGAGAGGACCCAGGCGTTGAAGGCCTCGGGCCGCTCCTGGTTGGCCAGGTGACCGGCGTCCTTGACGATCACGTAGGCGGTTCTGTGCAGGGCTCCGGCGATGGCCTGTGAGGCCTCGACGCCGGTGACCCGGTCCTGGTCGCCGCAGAGGACGAGGGCGGGAGCGGTGAGGGAGGGGATCTCGGGGCGCAGATCGGCGGCGGCCATGGACTCGGCGGCGTACGCGTATCCGGGCAGGCGCACGGACGCGGCCATGGTGTCGACGACCCGCTGGACGAGCTGAGGGGGCGCGTCCGGCGAGACGAGCCGGGGCCCGCGCCGTTCGGCGAACGCCCGCGGCCCGAGTTCCGCAAGGTCGGCGGCCCGCTGCCGCATGGCGTCGGCCTTCGCGGGGTCGGTGCCTGAGCCGGCGCTGGAGTCCGCGACGATCAGCGAGTCGACCAGCTCGGGGTGCCGGGCCGCCAGCCGCAGCGCGATCACCCCGCCCCACGAGACACCGAGGACGTGGGCGCTCGTGCCGCGCTCCCGGATGAGGGCGGCCGCCGCGTCCGCGAAGCCGTCCAGGTCCAACGGCCCTTCCGGGTCAGCTGACTTGGCGTATCCGGGAGCGTCCCAGGCCACGACTCTCACGTACGCGGACAGCTCGGCGAGCTGCGGTGCGAAGGCCGCGGACGAGGAGCCGATGCCGTGCAGGCAGAGCAGGAGCGGCCCGGCGGATCCCGCCTCCTCGACGTGGACGGCGGCGGTCACAGGATCTGCCCCGACCGTCCCGCGAGCGCCGCGAGGCTGCGCAGGACCGCGTACGGCACGACCTGGCTGGTCGCCGGGTTGTCCGGGTCGGGCAGATGCGCGACCTCGAAGCGGTACGTGCCGTGCGCGCCGGACGCCTCGACGACATGCCGGGTGTGGTGGGCGCCGGGATCGGCGACGACCTGGACCCGCACAGCGTCCAGGTCGCCGACGGCGAGGGCGACCGACGCCGCGACGTTCGTCGACCTCGGGAACTTCACGGGGACGTCGCGCGCGGTCCCGGACAGGACCTCGACCGGGCCGGTCGCCGTCCGCATCCGGGACAGCAACTCCTCGCCCATCCAGGGCTGTTCGAGCGTGGACGGCAGCTTCGTGGTGGTGAGGCGCACCTCGTCGAGCGGGCCGAGCGAGCGCACCGCCTGGAGCAGATCGAGGCCGCCGACCGCGCCTGCGGTGAAGTAGACCCGGCCGGGCCCCGCGGACAGGAGCCGTTCGGCGAGCTCCTCGTCGGTGAGCGCGCCGGTCGAGGCGATCAGCAGATCGGTCCCGGAGGTGAGGACGCGCTCGCCCCATTCCCGTACGACCCCTTGGCCCGCCGCCTCCACGATGAGATCGCAGCGCTCCATGGCCTCGTCGAAGGAGACCTGCGGCGCGGGAGCGCTGTCACCGAGCGCACGGTTGTCGACGAGGCACGTCAACTCGGCCCCGGTGAACCGGTGTTCGGCGAGTGCGGTTCCGACGACACGGCCGATCGCCCCCCAGCCGACGATGCCGACCTTGCGTACGGCGCTCATGCCTGGACCTCCAGTTCGTTCCGGGGGGACAGCGGGCCGGGATCGGGCGATCCCGCCATGTGGCAGCGGATCTCCTTCGAGGGCGGCCCGGCCGTGCCCCACAGGTCGGACAGCTCGGGGATCCGCCGCCAGACGCGGGCGATCCACGCGTCCTCGACGATCTGCGCGACCTCGGACGTGTACTCGCAGACGAGCCCGGAGGGGTCGGTGAAGTAGGAGAAGGTGTTGTTGCCGGGGCCGTGCCGTCCAGGGCCCCACTGCGGATCGATGCCGTGGTGCCTGAGCCGGCCGAGGCCCCGCATGAAGTGGTCGACCGAACTCATCTCGTACGCCACGTGGTTGAGCGAGGCCCACGGGGCCTGGTTGAAGGCGATGCAGTGGTGATCGGCGTTGCAGCGCAGGAACGCCATCTGGTGCTCGGACCAGTCGGAGACGCGAAGGCCGAGCATCTCGCGGTAGAAGGCGACGGAGGCGTCGATGTCCGCCGTGTTGAGCACCGCGTGCGTGACGCCGACCGGTACGGCGCCGTCCCGGCCGCGCGGCGCCACCGCGTGGACCTCGGCGCTGATCTCGATCAGACGGTGCTCGGGGTCGGTGAAGCGCAGGCCGTAGCCGCCGCCGACCTGGTCGAGCGGTCCCGGCCCGGCGACCGGCGTGATGCCGCGCGCGAGGAGCCTGCGGGCGGCCTCGTCGACCTCGGCGGGTGTGCCCACCGCGAAGGAGAGCTTGCCGAGGCCCGTGCGGTCGGCGCGGGTGAGCTGGAGGGCGTGGTGCTCGGCGCCGGTGCCGCGCAGCCACGCGGCGGTGCCGCGCTCGGCCTCGACGGTCTCCAGGCCCCAGACCTCCTGGTAGAAGTCGGCCGCCTCGGTGAAGGAGGGGGTGAGGAGTTCGACGGAGCGCAGGGCGCGGAGGCGGGCGATCGGGGGTCGGGCGACGGGGGGTGGAGTGGTGGGACCGGCTCGGGTGATGAGGGGGTGGGACATGGCCTGCAGCAGAGCTCCTGAGGTACGGGGTTCAGTTGGCCCAGGGGAGAGGCGCGTCGGAGGTGCCCCAGTACAGGGACTTCTGGCGCTGATGGGCGCGGATGCCGTCGCGGCCCTTCTCGCGGCCGAGGCCGCTCTCCTTCATGCCGCCGAAGGGCGTGGCGATGCTGAACTGCTTGTAGGTGTTGATCCAGACGGTGCCCGCGTCGACGCGCCGCGCGATCCGCCAGGCGGCGCGGTGGTCACGGGTCCAGATGCCGCAGGCGAGGCCGTAGACACTGGAGTTGGCCTGGCGCACGAGATCGTCCTCGTCGTCGAAGGGCAGCGCGACGAGGACGGGCCCGAAGATCTCCTCCTGGCAGGTCCGCGATGCGTTCGGGAGCCCGTCCAGGACGGTGGGCAGGTAGTACGCCCCGTCCCGGTACTCCGAGCCCTCCGGTACGCCGCCACCGCACAGCACCCGTGCCCCTTCCTCGCGGGCGAGATCGACGTACGAGGCGACGGAGTCCCGGTGCGTGTGGTGGACGAGCGGGGCTACCTGGGTGTCGGGGGAGGTGCCGGGCCCGACCCGCAACTTCCGCACACGCCGGACCAGTTCACCCACGAACTCCTCGTAGAGCTCACGCGCGACGAAGAGCCGTGACCCCGCGACGCAGGACTGCCCGCTGGAGGAGAAGACGCCGAACATCACTCCGGCCAGGGCCTGTTCCACGTCGGCGTCGGCGAGGACGACCGTCGGTGACTTGCCGCCCAGTTCGAGCGAGAGGGGCATCAGCTTCTCGGCGGCCGCGTGCGCGAGCGTGCGGCCCGTGCTCGTGCCCCCGGTGAAGGTGACCTTGCCGACGTGCGGATCGCGGACGATCGCGTCCCCGACGAGGCTGCCGCGCCCGGTGAGGACGGACAACAGGCCCGCGGGAAGGTCGAGTTCGTCCAGGGCGCGGGTGATGAGGCGGCCGAGCGCGAGGGAGACGAGCGGGGTCCACTCGGCGGGCTTGAGCAGGACCGCGTTGCCGCCCGCGAGCGCGGGGGCGAGCTTCTGGGCGTCGCTGGCGACCGGTGAGTTCCAGGGGTTGATCGCGCCGACGACGCCGATCGGCTCGTAGACGCTCAGCGTCACGTAGTCGCCGCGCGAGGGAGTGATCGCCTCCTCGGTGGTCTCCAGGGCGGCGGCCGTGTAGCGGAAGGTGGCCGCCGCGCTGCCCACCAGGGCGCGGGTCTCGGTGAGCGCCTTGCCGGTGTCGGCGGTCTGCAGGGCGGCGAGCTCGTCCGTGGACGCCTCGATCAACTCGGCGACGCGGTGCAGGAGCAGGGCGCGCCGGTGGGGCAGGAGGCCGCGCCAGCGCGGGTCCGCCGCGGCGGCGGCCGCTCCCCGCGCCGCTTCGGCGACCTCGTCGAGGGAGACCGCGTGGACGGTGGCGATGACGTGCCCCGTGGCCGGGTCGACGGTGTCTGCGGGGGCGCCCGCGCCGCGTCGCCACTCGCCCGCGATGAGTGCTTCGTCGGCTGGGATGCGGAGCATGGAGGCCTCCTGGCGGGACGGGATGGGACGGGACGGAACTTGGGCGTGGCCGGGCGTGGCCGGACGGGACTTGACCGCGGCCGGGCGTGGCTTGGGCGTGGCCGAGCGTGGCTTAGCCGTGGCTGGGCGGGACTTGAGCCCCGGACCGAGGCGGTCGCCCGACGTTCTTCGGTAAGCGCTAGAAATCTAAGGGCTTAAATATCTGGAGCGCAAGACCCGGAGGAGGAGCACTCTTCATCGATTTCCCCTGCGCAGGCTCTTGACGTGCTCCGGTGCCGGGGCGGTACAACTTAAGCCCTTAGAAACTTTGCGCTTACCCGCTTCTTGGCCCGGGTTTCCCCAGACGCCGTGGCCGGTCGCATCCCCCGCTCGTCCGCCCCCGCCCCCTCAGCAGCGGAGTTCCCGCATGACGATCGATGCTTCCCCGGACCGAGCGGTCCGGGCCGCCATTGCCGCCCGCTTCGAACGGCTCCCTCTGTGCCGCTGGCACGTCACCGTCCGGCTCATCGTGGGCGCGGTCACCTTCTTCGAGGCCTTCGACCAGCTCCTGATCGCCTACGCCCTGCCCGGACTGCGCCAGGAGTGGGACCTCAGCACGTCCGCCGCGACGCTGCTGCTCACCGTCGGCTCGATCGGCATGCTGATCGGCGCGTTGCTCTCCGGGCGGCTCGCGGACCGGATCGGCCGGGTGAAGGTCATCGCGCTGTGCGTGGCGGTGTCCAGCGTCGCCAACCTGGCCCTCTCCTTCGCCACGTCGCCCGAATCCTTCATGGCCCTGAGGTTCGTCCAGGGCCTGGCGATCGGGGGTGAGGTGCCGGTGGCGGCGACCTTCATCGCCGAGATCACCCGCAGCCACCAGCGTGGCCGCTTCGTCCTCCTCTACGAGCTGGTGTTCCCGGCGGGTCTCACCGTGGGCGCGCTGGTCGCGGCCTGGGTGGTGCCGATTCTCGGCTGGCGCTGGATGTACGCCCTTGCCGCGCTGCCGGGTCTGCTCTGCATCCTCGTACAGCGGAAGGTCCCCGAGTCGCCGCGGTGGCTGGCGGACCACGGCAGGTCCGATGAGGCGGCCGAGGTGATGAGCGGGATCGAGGCAGAGGTCGAACGGATCACGGGGAAACCCTTGCCGCCCGTTCCGGAGGCGCTGCCCGTCGCGGCCCCCGGGGAAGCCGCGTCCGGACTGCGCGGCCTCTTCACCGGCCGCTACCGGCGCCGGACGCTGGTGATCGGCGTGCTCTGGTTCACCGGCTACTTCGTCAACTACGGCATCACGTCCTGGCTCCCGACGATCTACCAGAACCGCTACGACCTCTCCCTCTCGGACGCGCTCCTCTACTCGACGGTCACGTCCTGCGCGGGCCTGCTCGGCTGCCTCGTCGCCGCGCTCACGGTCGACCGCGTGGGGCGGCGGAAGGTCATCGCCGGGTGTCTGGGAGGGGCGGCGGTGATGCTGGTGGGGCTCGCGGCGGTGGGTGCGGGTACGCCGGTTCAGGTCCTGGTGTGGACCTCACTGGCGGCGGTCTTCTTCTTCGGCTCCAACATCTGCCTGTACCTGTACACGCCGGA
Source organism: Streptomyces sp. NPDC031274 (assembly GCF_055570235.1). Lineage (NCBI taxonomy): Bacteria > Bacillati > Actinomycetota > Actinomycetes > Kitasatosporales > Streptomycetaceae > Streptomyces > Streptomyces sp. NPDC031274. Next base: position 63,509 of record NZ_JBVIHP010000004.1, read on the forward strand.
GCTCTTTCCGACGCGGATGCGGGCGTTGGGGAGCAGCGTGGGCGGGGCGATGAACCGGCTCGGCGTCATTCTCGGCCCGATCGTGGTGGGGGCCGTGTACGCGGGCGGGAGTGTGCCCACGGTGTTCGTGATGCTGGGGGCGGTTGCCGTGGCCGGTTGTGTCGTGGCTGCCCTCGGGGCGGAGGAGACGGCGGGGCGGCGGTTGGAGGAGGTTTCGCCGTAGGCGGGGTGGGCGGGGGCGCCCGCAGCGGGCTTCATCTCCCCGACTCCGCCCCCGCCCCTTCCCGGCTGTGACACGTTCGAGGCATCCCCTACCCGAACCGCTCGATGCGGATCCGGTCAACCGGCTGGCCCCCGGCGACCAGCAGGCGCGACGCGTGCTCGGCGAACCCGTTCGACCCGCAGATGTACGCCTCCCAGCCCCCCTCGGGCTGAGCCGCGCCGAGCAGCGGCGCCAGGTGCTCGGCGCTCAGCCTGCCCTCCCTGCGCGTGAACACGACCGTGGTCTCGTCGCCGTACTCGTCCGGGTAGATCAGATCCTCCGGCGTACGCGCGGAGACGACGAGCCGCAGCGGCACCGGACGCCCGGCCCCCCGCCACTGCCGCAGCATCGACATCAGCGGCACCACACCGGAGCCCGCCCCGAGGAGCAGCGCGGGACGGTCCCCGGGCCAGGCGAAGAACCCGGACAGCGGACCCCGCACCTCCACCACGTCGCCTACGCGGGCGACCGTGTGCAGATGGCCGGAGACCTCGCCGCCCGGCACGTGGTCCAGGGTCAGCTCGATCTCGCCGCCCTCGTCAGGAGCTGAAGCGATCGAGTAGTGGCGCTGGGCCACGTATCCGTCCGGCGCGGTGAGTCGCAGCATCAGGTGCTGGCCCGGCAGATGCCCCTGCCAGTCGGGCACCTTCAGGCGGAAGCTCGACACCGTGCCGGCCGCGTTCTCGCGCCGGACGGCCACCACCACGGCCCGCTGCCACTCCGCCGCCGCGCGATTGCTCACCGCGATCCGCCCGGGCACGGCGAACCGCGTCGGGGGCACGAAAGTCCCAGCCACAGTCCCAGTCTCAGTCCTAGCCACAGTCCCAGTCCCAGTCTCAGTCACCGGAGTAACGCTCCTCCCGCCAGGGATTTCCCCGGGGGTGGTAGCCGTTCTGCTCCCAGAAGCCCGGCTCGTCGTGGTCCAGGAGCCGCAGGCCCGCGACCCACTTCGCGCTCTTCCAGAAGTAGAGGTGGGGGACGATCAGGCGCGCCGGGCCACCGTGCTCGGGAGGCAGCGGGCCGTCCCCGTACTCCCAGACGATCCACGCCTTCCCGTCCGTCACATCGCAGAGCGGGAGGCTCGTGGTGTAGCCCGTGTACGAGTACGCGACGACGTGTGTGGCCTCCGGGCGCGGCCCCGCGGCGGTCAGGAACGCGTCCAGGCTCACCCCGCCGAAGCGCACCCCGAACTTGGACCAGCTGGTCACGCAGTGGATGTCGCCGCGGTACTCGGACGCGGGCAGCGCGTGCGCCTCGTCCCACGTCCAGGTCCGCGGGGACGTGACGAGACCGTCCACGCGGAACGTCCAGTCCGCGGACGTGAGCTCGGGCGTCACCTCGGCGGACAGGACGGGCCAGCCGTCCGCCGCGTCGTACTGCCCGGGAGGCAGCCGCGGGTCGCGGTCGGCGGCCCGGGCGCGGCCGGTGAAGCCGCGCGTGGGCTCGACGGTCATGGGGGTGGGTTCGATGGTCATACGGTGCTTGCCACTTCGGAGGTGCTTGAGGTGCTTGATTCCGTTTCGGACGCGCTCGGTGCCGCGGCGGCCGCCGCGTCCCGCAGGGCTCGCAGCGCGCGCTGCTCGTCCACTGTCTCCAGCGTACGGTCCCGCATCAGGACACGACCGTCGACGACCGTGTCCCTGACGTCAGAGGACGCCGCCGCGTACGCCAGCATCGACCACGGGTCGTGCCGCGGTGTGAGATGCGGCCGGGAGAGGTCGAGGACGATCAGGTCCGCGCGCTTGCCCGCCTCCAGGGAACCCAGCTGGTCGCCGAGGCCGAGGGCCCGCGCGGATTCGATGGTCGCCATCCGTACGGCCTGCTCGGCACCGACCGCCGTAGGGTCGCCGCCCGCCTTGTGCACGAGCGCCGCGAGCTTCACCGCGCCGAGCAGGTCGAGCGTGTTGGAACTCACCGCGCCGTCCGTGCCCAGGCCCACCGTGACGCCCGCGTCGAGCAGGTCGGGGACGCGCGCGATGCCGCAGCCCAGTTTCAGGTTCGACACCGGGCAGTGCGCGATCGCCGTGCCGGTGCGGGCGATGGTCTCGATCTCGGCGTCCGTGAGGTCGACCGCGTGTGCGAGCAGCGTGTCGGGGCCGAGCACACCGAGCGAGTCGAGCAGCTCCACGGGCCGCATCCCGTGCTGCTCGGTGACCATCTCCACCTCGCCCGCGTTCTCGGCGGCGTGCAGGTGCAGCAGGGCGCCGTGCTCGCGGGCCAGCGCGCTGATCGCCGTCAGCTGCTCGGGACCCAGGGTGTACGCCGAGTGGGCGAAGAGGACCGGGCGCGTGCCCGGCGCCGGGGTGCGGGCGGCCAGGTCGGCCGCGGCCCAGCCGAGCCGGTCGGCGTAGGCGCGGCCGTCCGGCGGGCCCGGTACGTCCATGAACGTGGGGCCCGTCAGGAGGCGCCACCCCGCGTCGCGGGCCACGGCCTCGGCCGCCTCGTGGAACCAGTACATGTCGAGCGCGGTGGTGACCCCGCCGCGCACGGACTCGGCGATCGCGCCCCGGATGCCCGCCGTCACCGTCCGAGGGGAGAGCTGCTCCGCCTCGGCCGGGATCACGCGGGCCAGGAAGCCCTGGAGCGTGACGTCGTCCGCGATGCCGCGGAAGAGGGTCATCGCCAGGTGGGTGTGCGTGTTGATGAGGCCGGGCAGGACGAGGCAGCCGCGGGCGTCCAACTCGTCGGCCGCCTCATAGGCGGAGCGCAGCCGCTCGGCCGGGCCGACCTCGACGATCCGCCCGTCGCGCACGGCGACGGCCCCGTGCTCCACGACGGTGCCTGACGCGTCGACGGTGAGGACGTCGCCGCCGTGGACCAGGAGATCTATGGAGCCGCCCCGGTCCTGGGCCGGCAGGTCAGTGGGGTGCATCGCTTCAGTGCTCCGTGAGGTGGTTCGAGGCGGTCGGTTCGCGTACGGCTCAGGGCTCCGCTCAGGGCTTCGCTCAGTGCTCCGTGGAGGCCAGCAGGCGCAGGGCGTCCAAGGCTATCCGGGCGCCACGGTCGACTCCCTCGGCCACCACGTCCCGGTGCGGGTTGTAGCCACCGGTGGCTTCCTCGTCGACGAGTTCGTCGGCGTTGGCGCCGTCCACGACGAGCGCGCCGCCCGCCGTGAGGCCGTGCGTGGAGGCGAAGACGTACAGCGCTGAGAGCTCCATCTCGATGGCCGCGATCCCGGCGGCCGCGTAGACCTCGCCGGACAGCGGCAGGAAGCCCGGCTGGAACGCGGCCCGCGTCCACACCACGCCGCGGTGGTGGGGGGCGTCGGCAGCGCGGGCCGCACGCTGGAGCGCGATGACCGCCTCGGGAGCCGCGAAGGCCGGGTACTCGGCGGGGATCAGCTGCTGCGTCACGCCGTCGTCGCGCACCGCCGCGTCCGCGATGACCAGGTCGCCGTCGCGGATGCCGGGGCGGATCGCGCCCGCGGTGCCGAGCCGCAGGATGGTGGTGACGCCCGCCTCCGCGAGCTCCTGGAAGAGCAGGATCGCGCCGGGGGCGCCGACGCCGTGCGAGGCGACGACGACCGGGATGCCCTGCCAGGTGCCGGTGAAGGTGCGGTACTCGCGGTGGTACGACACCTCCTTCGCGTCGTCCAGGAGATCGGCGACGGCGCCGGCGCGCGCCGGGTCGCCGACGACGACCGCGCGGGTGGGCAGGCCGGTGCGGGGAACGCGGGTGATGGGCAGCGCGTCGGTGAGTGTGCGGGCGTCGGTCGTCATGAAGGTGCTCCTACCAGGGGCGTCTTGCGGCGGCGCCTGCGCGCCGTGGACAGGAAGAGGGCGGCCAGGGTCACCACGTACGGGGCCGCGTCGGTCGCCTGTTGCGGCATGCCGAGCCCCTGGAGACGGAAGCCGACGGCCTCCGCGATGCCGAAGAGCAGCCCGGCGAGCAGGACGCCGAGCGGCAGGGCGCGGCCCAGCATCACGGCCACCACGGCGATCCAACCACGCCCGGCCGTCATGTTCTCGGAGAACAACGTGACGTTGCCGAGAGCGAGTTGGGCGCCCGCGAGACCGCACAGGACACCGGACGTCAGAACGGCGGCGTACTGGTACTTCGCCGGGCTCACACCCAGCGTCGCCGCCGCGTCGGGCGCCTCGCCGACGCCGCGCAGACGAAGGCCCCAGGGGTGGCGGGCGAGGAAGAGCGCCGCCACCGCGACGGCGGCCCACGAGAGGTACACGAGTGCGGAGTGCCCGGACAAGGCCGCCCCGACGAACGGGACGTCGATGCCGTCGAGCCCGGCAAGACCCGGATCGGAGAAGGTGCCCTGGACGCCGAAGACCGTACGCAGCAGGAAGCCGGTCAGGCCGACCGCGAGGAGGTTGAGCGCGACGCCGAGGACGACGGCGTCCCCGCGCAGCGAGATCGTCCCGACGGCCAGGATCATCGAGTACGCGGCCGACGCGAGGGCGGCGAACACGACACCGAGCCAGGCGCTCCCGGTGAACCAGCTGCCCGCGACGCCGCTGAAGCAGCCGATCAGCATCATGCCTTCGAGGCCGATGTTGAAGACGCCCGCGCGCTCGCAGATCGCGCCGCCGAGTGCGGCGAGGAGGATCGGGGTGAGGGCCAGGAGCGCCGAGTGGAACAGCGCGGAGTCGATGCTCATCGCACGCTCACTTCCTTGGTGTCGGTGGGCTCCGGCGCGCCGTCGGGCTTCTTCCTCGCCCGTCGCCACGTCAGGTTCAGCCGGGCCGCCAGAAAGACGATGACGACGGCTTGCAGGACCTGGGTCAGCTCGCGCGGCACCTCGGTGGTCCGCTCCATGGCGAGCCCGCCCACTTCGAGCGCCGCGAAGAACAGGGCGGCGACGGCGGTCCCGATGGGCGCGGCTGCGGCCAGGAGCGCGGCCGTGAGGCCGGTCCAGGTGTGCCCGGCCGCGGTCAGCGAACCGTCGATGAAGCGGTAGGGGAAGCTGAGCACGCCGACGGCGCCCACCAGGCCCGCGACGGCGCCGGAGAGCGCCATGAGCCGCAGCGTGAGCCGGGGCCTGTCGACCCCCGCGTACGCGGCGAAGCGCGGATTGAGACCCGTCATGCGGATCTCGTAGCCGGTGGCGGTACGGGCGTCGGCGAACAGGAAGACGGCGACCGCGACCGCCACGAGGAGCAGTCCGACGGTGACGGTCGACGACCCGAACGCGGGCAGCTCGACCCCGTCCGGCAGCCGCCGGGTCTGCGGAAGGCTCGACCCCTCCTCCTTGAGCGGAAAACGCGCGAGGTAGGAGGCGAAGGACATCGCCGGATACCCGAGCAGCAGACTGCTGACGAGCAGCGGCACCCCGAACCGGTTCTGGCACACGGCGGCGAGCGCGGCGTAGGCGGCGCCTGCCGCCATCCCCGCGAGCAGCGAGGCGACGACGGTCAGCGGCGCGGGCAACGGCGAGTAGAGCCCGGTGGCAGCGGCGGCGATCCCGCCCAGCACCAACTGCCCGTCCCCGCCGAGGTTGAGCAGCCCCGCCCGCATGGGGATCGCGAGCGCGACGGCGAGGCCGATGACGCTGGTCCCGGTGGTGAGCGTGGACCCGATGCCGTCGGGCCCGAGCGCGCCACTGACGACGGAGCCGTACGCCCCGACGGGATCGGCGCCCGTCCCGATCAGGAAGAGTGCGCCGACGAGGACAGCGGCGACGACGGAGTGCAGAGCGGGGGAGCGCAGGCTCCGGCCGCCGAGGGAGCGGATCGTGGCGCCCATGTCAGGGAGCCTCCTTCGACGGGACGGGCCGACCGCTGTCGCGGGGAGGCGGAAGGTCCGGGCCGGACGCGGGACCGCTGTCAGGCTCGGGCGGGGCGGAGGAAGCGCCCGGTGCACCGGCGGCGACAGTGCCGGGCGCGGTGTGCGAGCCGGTTCCCGCGGTTCCTTCGGCGCTGCGGCCCGAACCGGCCCCGCCCGCCATCGCGAGCCCGAGGGTGCGCTCGTCCGCTTCCGCACGCGCGTACTCCGCGGCCACCCGGCCCTCGTACATCACCAGGACACGGTCGGACAGGCCCCGGATCTCGCTCAGTTCGGCCGAGACCATCAGGATCGCGTGGCCCGCGTCGCGGTGCGCGATCAGCTGGTCGTGGATCGTCTGGATGGCGCCGATGTCGACGCCTCGGGTGGGCTGCTCGACGATCAACAGGGGTGATTGGTGGGCGAGTTCACGGCCGATCACTAGCTTCTGCAGATTGCCCCCGGACAGCGAGCCCGCCGTGTGGCGGGACGAGGCCGTCTTGATGCCGAAGCGGTCGATCAGCACGCGCGCGTGCTCACGGAACCAGGCGGGGCGCAGGAGGCCGTGCCCCCGGTGGTGGCCCATCGCCAGGTTCTCGGCGATCGTCGCCCCCGGCGCCGTGCCGACCGCCACGCGGTCCTCGGGGACGTACGAGATACCCGCCGCCCGGCGCCCCGCAGCCGAGGCGTCCGTGATGTCCCGGCCGGAGAGCGTGACCCGGCCGCCGGACACCGGGCGCAACCCGGCGATGGCCTCGACGAGTTCACTCTGACCGTTGCCCGCCACTCCCGCGATGCCCACGATCTCGCCCGCCCGGACGGAGAGCGTCACCTCGCGCACCGCGTCCGTCGAAACGGATTCGACCGACAGGACCTCGCCGCCCGGCGCACCCGGCGGATGCGCGCGGTCGAGCTCCACCGCGCGCCCCGTCATCGCCGCGGCGATCCCGTCCGCGCTGGTGTCGGCGGTCCGCATCCGCGCCGCGACTCGACCGTCCCGCAGGACGGTCACCGCGTCGCTGCCCTCGATCACCTCACGCAGTTTGTGCGTGACGAGGAGGACCGTGCGCCCGTCGTCGGCCAGGGAGCGAAGGACGCCGAACAGGGCGTCGGCCTCCGCCGGGGTCAGGACGGCGGTCGGCTCGTCGAGGATCAGCGTACGAGCGCCGCGGTAGAGAAGTTTGAGGATCTCCACGCGCTGGCGCACGCCCACCGGCAGGTCCCCGACTTTCGCCGCCGGGTCCACGGTGAGCCCGTGCTCCTCCGCGAGCGCACCCACCCGGCGCACGGCCTCCCGCCGGTCCGTCAGACCGAATCGGCGCGGCTCGGCGGCGTACACGACGTTCTCGGCGACCGTGAAGGACGGGAACAGCTTGAAGCTCTGGTGCACCATGCCGAGGCCCGCCGCGATCGCCTCGCTCGGACTGGCGAACGTGCGCTCGCGACCGTCGAGCAGGATCTGCCCGGCGTCCGGCCGCTGAAGACCGTAGAGCACGGACATCAGCGTCGACTTGCCCGCGCCGTTCTCGCCCATCAGGGCGTGGATCTCACCGCGCGCGACGGTCAGATCCACCCGGTCGTTGGCGAGGGTGCCGGGGTACTCCTTGGTGATGCCCCGCAGCTCCACCGCGGGGGCGGCGGTGCTGGACTCAGGCCGCGGGGTCATTGACCTTCAGCTTCCCCGCGACGATGTCGTCCCGCAGCGACTCGACGCGCTTCAACACGTCCTTGTGGTCGGCGATCAGGCACTTGGAGTCCGCGAGCCCGGGCTCAAGACCGGTCAGTGACATGCCGCCCTCCTTGAGGCCGTACGACACCGTGGTGCCGCCCTTGCCCTTCAGGATCTGCGCGATGCCCTTCTCGACGGCGACATCGGTCTTCTTCAGTACGTTGTCGACGACGGCCCCCGGACTTGTGAGGCACTGGTTCGCGTCGACGCCGTACGCCTCGAAGCCCTTGGCCTTCGCGGCCTGGAACACACCGGTGTTGCCGCCCGCGGCGGCCGCCATCACCTGGTCGGCCCCGCCCGAACCGAGCGTCGAGGCCTGGTCCTTGGCACGCGCCGCGTCACTGAACGGGGACTGCCCGCCGACGAAGAGCGTGCGGGACCTGGCCGCCGCCTCCACCTTCTTCGCACCGGCCGCGAACGGCTCGCTGTAGCGCCGGAACTGCACAGAGTCGAGGACGACGACGGCTCCGACCTTCTTGCTCCTGGTGAGCAGCCCGGCCTCGGCGCCCGCGAGGTACACCGCCTCGTGCTCGCGGAAGACCGCACAGGTGACGTTCTCGTACGTCTTCTTCGTGCACGCGTCGACGAGCAGGAACTGCTGGTCGGGATGTGCCTCGGCCTGCTGTGCCGCGATGTCGGCGAACTCGAACCCGACGAGTGCGATGACGTCGGGCGCGGAGTCCACGGCCGACTGCACGTTCTGCTGCCGCGAGGCCGGGTCACTGCTCTGGAAGACCTTCGGGGCCCCGGCGTCCTGCGCCTTCGCCGCCGACTTCACCCCGCTGACGGCCAGCTTGAGGAACTCGTTCTGGGCCACCGGGTCGGGCGTGACGAGCGTGAACGCCTTGGCTCCATCGGCTCCGCCGCCGTCCGAACCGCCCTTCTTCGCCGCGGCGTTGCAGCCGGTGGCGAGAAGAGCGGCGCCGACGACGATCGAGGACAGCCGAAGGGACGTACGACGGGATACGCGAAGCGACTTGCGCAGGGGCATGGACATACGGGAGCGCCTTCTCGAAGGAGCCTGGTAGCCCAGGCGGTGGCGGGGAGGTCGGACGTGCGGGGCTTGAGAGCTGGAGGGCCGGAGTCGCTCAGCGACAACAGCGGCGACAGCGGCACATGCGGCGGCCGTCGGTCACGGCGGGGCAGCGCATGGAGCCAGCGGTCCGCTGGGATTTCATGGCCGTCCTCCTCGCACCGTGGGTCGATCCGTCCTGGGTGGCGGTGAGGGTAGCACCGGATTTCGGACGGCTGCACGAACGTCTCGAAATATGGTTCGAGCAGGTCAGGTACGGTGGCGGCACCCCTCCCCGCATGGCCGCGAACGCCCCCGTTCTCCCGGAGTTGAGCAAGCACATGAGCAGCCAGGACCTGCGAGCCGTCACGTGGACGGCGGCCGTGGAGGGTGGCGCGCCGTCCCTCTCCCTCATCGACCAGACCGCGCTCCCGCACGCCTTGGAGCGTCTCGACGTCACGACCGTCGACCAGCTGATCGACGCGATCGTGCGCTTGGTGGTCCGTGGCGCCCCCGCGATCGGTGCGGCCGGCGGATACGGCGTCGCACTCGCCATGGCGCAGGGCGAGCGCGAGGGTTGGGGCCGGGCACGCCTCGACGCGGAGGTCGCGCGGGTGCGTGCGGCGCGGCCCACCGCGGTGAACCTCATGGTGTGCGTGGACCGGGTCGCCCCGCTCATCGACGCCGGTCTGTCCGCGGTGCTCGCGGAGGCGGACGCGATCGTGCGCGAGGACCTGGAAGCGAACCACGCGATGGGCGCGTTCGGGGCGGACTGGCTCCTGAAGCGCGTGTCCGCGGACCGGCCGTTGCGGATCCTCACCCACTGCAACACGGGTGCGCTCGCCACGGCGGGGTGGGGCACGGCGCTGGGCGTCATACGCGAACTGCACGGCCGCGGACGCCTGGAGACCGTGTACGCCGATGAGACCCGCCCCCTGCTCCAGGGTGCGCGGCTCACCGCGTGGGAGCTGGTGCAGGAGGGGATACCGCACTTCGTCCAGGCGGACGGGGCGGCCGCGGGCACGATCCTGCGGGGTGAGGTGGACGCGGCGATCGTCGGCGCCGACCGGATCGCCGCGAACGGGGACACGGCGAACAAGGTGGGCACGGTGGGGATCGCCCTCGCGTGCGCGTACGCGGGGATCCCGTTCGTGGTGGCCGCGCCCACCACGACGGTGGATCTCGCCACGGCGACGGGCTCTGACATCCACATCGAACTGCGGGGCGAGGAGGAGGTCCTGGAGTGGGGTGGGGTGCGGACCGCTCCGGCGGGGTCGCGGGGCCACAACCCCGCCTTCGACGTGACGCCGGGTTCCTTGGTGACGGGGCTCGTGACGGAGCGGGGTGTGCTGGAGGTGGGGGCGGGGGAGTTGCCGACGGTGGGACTGAGAGATGCAGCCCCACCGGCGTTTGAGGAGCGGGGTCTGGGTCGGACCCCCAGATAGGCCCGGGGCGCGGGCACGCCACGCGGCGGAGCCGCTGATCGGTACAGCCGGGAAGGGGCGGGGCCGGGGAAGATCAGCCCCGCGTCAGCTCAAGCTCCAGCAACCACTCCACGACCTCCGTGCGGTGCCGCGCCTCCCGAGGATCCGCCCCCCACACGTACAGCCCGTGCCCGGCGACAACCACCGCCGGCATCCCCGGCTCAAGCGCGGCCTCAAGACGATCCCCCAGCACACCCATGTCCTGGCTGTTCTCGATCACCGGCAGCGTCACGGCGACCTCGTGCGTCGCATGCCCGAGCCCCTTCAGCATCTCCAGGTCCCGGAAGGCCACACCCCCCGGCTTCCGGTGCCCCATGGCCACCGACGCCACGGTGTGGACGTGCACCACGGCCCCGGCCCCGGTGAGCGCGGCGACCCGCGCATGCAGCGCGGCCTCCGCCGAAGGCCGCCCCGCGCCCAGCGCCGCACCGGACGCGTCCGTCAACACCACGTCCGCGGAAGTGAGTTCACCCTTGTCCCGCCCGCTCGCCGTCACCGCGAGCTGAAGCGGCGTACGCGAGAGGACCACGGACAGGTTCCCGGACGTACCCCGCATCCACCCGAACGACGCGAACCGCGCGGCCTCGGCAGCGAGGACGGCACCCGCCTCCTCCAGGTCGAGAACAGCAGTGGTCCCACTCGTCGAACTCATCGAACGCTCCTCGCAAGGCTGATCTCGTCGAAGGCCGAAACCTCCGCATGCCCGCCGACCCCGGCGGCGAAGTACGGCTCCCCGGCCCGCCGCACACCCACGGTCCGCCACCCGGCGTCCCGCGCCGCGTCAAGCTCCCCGAGCCGGTCGGAGAGGAAGAGCGTGCGGCCGTGGTCCACCCCGACAGCGGCCGAAATCGCGCGGTAAGAACCCGGCTCCTGCTTCGGGCCCGCGTTCTCGGTGTCGTAGAAACCGCTCACGAGCTCCATCAGGGAGCCCTCGGGCGAGTACGTGAACCACGCCCGCTGCGCCCCGACGGACCCGGACGAGTACACGTAGAGGCGTACCCCGTCCGCCGCCCAGCCGCGCAGCACGTCGATCACCTCGGGGTAGAAGTGCGAGACCAGCTCACCCCGCGCGAAGCCCTCCGCCCAGAGGATGCCCTGGAGCGTCTTCAGAGGCGTCGCCTTGCGGTCCGCGTCGACCCATTCGCCCAGGATCTTCTCCACCCGCCCGGCGTCCGCGTCCGGCTCACCGGCCAGTTCCCGCACCTGGGCGACGGCCCGCGCCACCTCCGGCTCCTCGCCCCGCGAGTCGAGCAGCGTCCCGAAGCGCTCGCGCGCGTAGGGATACAGCACATCCACCACGAACCCCGTGGCGCTCGTGGTGCCCTCGATGTCGAGCACGACGGCGTCGACGTCGAACCCCGAACCCGAAGTCACGCGGTGTATCCCGCGTGAATCGCGTCGAAGTCCGGGAAGCGGTCCGCGATCGGGCTGCCCGTGAACGTGCCGATCCAGCCGTCCTCCTCGTGGAAGAAGCGGATCGCCGTGAACGCGGGCGACGTGCCCATGTCGAACCAGTGCGTCGTGCCGCGCGGCACCCCGAGCAGATCGCCCTTCTCGCAGTAGACCGCGTGCACTTCGCCGGCCACGTGCAGATAGAAGATCCCGGCGCCCGCGACGAAGAACCGCACCTCGTCATCGTCGTCGTGCGTGTGCTCGGCGAGGAACTTCTGCCGGGCCGCCTTCGCCTTCTCGGGCCACTCGGGGTCGTCGCTGGGGTGCAGCGCGACCACGTCGACCGTCTGGAAGCCCTCCTCGGCATTGAGCCTGTCGATCTCCGCGCGGTACGCGGCGAAGACCGTGTCGCTGTCGGCGTCGGCGGGTACGTCCTCGCGCACCGGCCACTGCTCGTAGCGCACGCCGACCGGGGCGAGCGCGGCGGCGATCTCGGCCGGGTCCGCGGTGCGGCGTATGACGGTCTCGGTGCCGGACTCCGGCCAGGTCGTCAGGAGGGTCATGGCTCGCTCCAGAAGGGGACAAGGTGGGTACGGGGGATCGTAACTCCCAGGTCAGCCGACGTCAGCCGCGCTCACTCGGCGTCCCACAGCGTGGACGGCGCGGCCCTGCGGACCACTGGCGCGACCTCCTCGGCGAACCGCTGCAGCGTCTCGATCTGCTCGCCGCGCTCCAGACCGAATCCGTCCACGGTGATGGACTGCAGGTCGTGCCCGTACACCTCGTGGTAGCCGAGGATCTTGTCGATGATCTGCTGCGGCGAGCCGATGAGCTGCGGCCCGTCGGCGATCGCGTCCTCGATGGTGCGGAAGGGGGTGTTGTAGCCCGCCTTTCCCTCCAGATGCGGCTTGAAGGTCTGGCGCACCTTCGCCTCGTACAGCTCGCGGTAGCGCGAGGCCGCCTGCTCCGCGGAGTCCGCGATGAGCAGCCCGCCGGAGCCCGCCGCCACCCGGGCGCGCACCGGATCGTGCCCGTACTCCTCGAACCGCGCGCGGTAGTGCGCGATCAGCTTCGCGTACGCGGCGCGCGGCTGGATGGCGTTGGCGGTGAAGAGCGGATCCCCGTGCTTGGCGGCCAGATCGGGGGAGTTGAGGGACGTCGCCGAGCCGTGCCAGATGCGCGGCAGGCCCGCGTACGGGCGCGGCACCGTGGTCACGTCCTTCAGGGCGGGCCTGAACTCGCCCTCCCAGTCGACGTTCTCCTCGCTCCACAGGCGGCGGAGCAGTTCGTACTTCTCCTTCTGCAGATCCCACTGCCGCTCCTCGTCGAGCCCGAAGAGATCGAAGTGCCCGGCCTCCGCGCCCTTCCCGATCACCAACTCGATGCGGCCGCGCGAGATCTGATCGAGGGTCGCGTAGTCCTCGGCGACCCGGACCGGGTCGAGGATCGCCACGACGGTGACGCCGGTGAGCAGTTTGATCCGGGTGGTCCGCGCGGCGAGTGCGCCGAGCACGACGGTGGGGCTCGACGACAGGAAGGCGCCCGCGTGCCGCTCTCCCACGGCGTACGCGTCATAGCCGAGCCGCTCTGCGGCCACACCGACCTCGATCACGTCCGCCAAGCGGTCGGCGGACGAGGAGAGGTGGCCGGTCAGCGGGTGCGGGACATGACCGATGATCGAAAGGACCTGGAACTTCATGGATTCACTCTCCCCGCGGCCTGTTGCACGCGTATGTACGCGGCATGGCGGCCACGGCGGAGCCGCCCGGACACGCCGAAGGGCGGCTCCCGCCGGGGGAGCCGCCCTTCGGTTCCTGCCGTCCTACTTGTTGTCCAGCACGTCCTGGACCTTGCCGCGGACCTCGTCCGTGGCGAGGCCGCGGATCGTCAGCGTCGTACGGCGACGCAGGACGTCGTCCGCCGTCTCGGCCCACTCGTGGTCACGGGCGTAGACGACCTGCGCCCAGATCTCCGGGGCGTCCGGCGAGACGCGCTCGGCGAGCTCCGGGTTCTCGTTCGCGATACGGGCGATGTCGAAGGAGAGCGAGCCGTAGTGCGTCGCCAGGTGCTTGGCGGTGTCGGCGGCCATGCGCGGGCCGGGCGCCGGACCGTCGACCAAGAGACGGTGCGCGACCGCGCGCGGGTTGGCGATGCCGGGCAGCGGAAGGCGCTTCTGCAGCTGCGAGATCGGCTCGTAGTCGTCGCCGAGCGGGTGGCCCGGCAGCGACTCCAGCTTCTTCATCACCGTACGGCCGATGTGGCGGAAGGTCGTCCACTTGCCGCCCGCGACGGAGAGCATGCCGCGCGCGCCCTCGGTGACGACCGTCTCGCGCTTGGCCTTCGACGTGTCGCCGGGGCCGCCGGGCAGCACCCGCAGACCCGCGAAGGAGTACGTGATCAGGTCGCGGGACAGCTGCTGGTCGCGGATGGAGAAAGCGGCCTCGTCCAGGATCTGCGCGGTGTCGGCCTCGGTGACGCTCACGTCGGCCGGGTCGCCCTCGAACTCCTCGTCCGTCGTGCCGAGAAGGAGCATGTCCTCCCACGGCAGGGCGAACGTGATGCGGTACTTGTCGATCGGCGTGGCCAGCGCGGCCTTCCAGGGGGCGGTGCGCTTGAGGACCAGGTGCGCGCCCTTGGAGAGGCGGATGGAGGGCGCCGCGTCCGGGTTCTCCATCTTGCGCAGGTGGTCGACCCAGGGGCCCGTCGCGTTGAGCACGAGGCGGGCGTTGACGCCGAACTCGTCGCCGCTCATGCGGTCCTTGAGCTCCGCGCCCGTGACCCGGCCCGTGGTGAAGCGAAGGCCCGTGACCTCGGCGTGGTTGAGGACGACGGCGCCGGCCTCGACGGCCGCGCGGACCGTCATCAGGGCCATGCGGGAGTCGTTCATCTGGTCGTCGCCGTACACGGCGACGGCCTTCAGGTTGTCCGTGCGCAGCTCCGGCACGTCCTGCGAGGCCTTCGAGGGGCTGAGCAGGTGACCGACGCCGTCGCCGAAGGCGGAGAGCGCCGAGTAGGCGAAGACGCCCGCGCCCAGCTTGGCGGCGCCGTGCGGGCCGCCCTTGTAGACGGGCAGGTAGAAGGTGAGCGGGTTCGCCAGGTGGGGGGCCACCTGACGCGACACCGCGCGACGCTCGAAGTGGTTCTCCGCGACCAGCTTCACCGCGCCGGTCTGCAGGTAGCGCAGACCGCCGTGGAGCAGCTTGGAGGAGGCGGAGGAGGTGGCGCCGGCGAAGTCACCGGCGTCCACCAGGGCCACCCGCAGTCCCGACTGCGCGGCATGCCAGGCGGTGGAGATGCCCAGGATCCCGCCGCCGATCACCAGGAGGTCGTACGTCGCCTTGGAAAGCTGCTCCCGGGTCTCGGCGCGGCTCGGGTTGGAACCGGCAGCCGGATGCGTCCCGAGGGCAGGGACGCTCTGCAGGGTGGTCATGTTGATTACTCCTCGCCACTTTCGTCGAGCCAGCCCATGGACCGTTCCACGGCCTTGAGCCAGCTCTTGTACTCACGGGCACGGGTGTCCGCGTCCATGGAGGGGGTCCACTCCGCCGCCCTGCGCCAGTTGGCGCGCAGCTCGTCGGTGCCGGACCAGAAGCCGACGGCGAGACCGGCGGCATAGGCGGCGCCGAGGCAGGTCGTCTCGGCCACCATCGGGCGCACCACCGGTGCGTCGAGGAAGTTCGAGAGCGTCTGCATCAGCAGGTTGTTGGAGGTCATGCCGCCGTCGACCTTGAGGGCCGTGAGCTCGACGCCGGAGTCCTTCGTCATGGCGTCGGTGATCTCACGGGTCTGCCAGGCCGTGGCCTCCAGGACGGCGCGCGCGATGTGCGCCTTGGTGACGTACCGGGTGAGACCGGTGATCACACCGCGGGCGTCGGAACGCCAGTACGGGGCGAAGAGGCCGGAGAAGGCCGGTACGAAGTAGGCGCCGCCGTTGTCCTCGACCGACGACGCGAGCGTCTCGATCTCGGCGGCGGAGTTGATCAGGCCCATCTGGTCGCGCATCCACTGCACGAGCGAACCGGTGACCGCGATGGAACCCTCGAGCGCGTAGACCGGCTTCTGGTCGCCGATCTGGTAGCCGACGGTGGTCAGCAGGCCCGAGTAGGAGTTGATGGCCGACTCGCCGGTGTTCATCAGCATGAAGGTGCCGGTGCCGTACGTCGACTTGGCCTCGCCCTTGGCGAAACAGGTCTGGCCGAAGAGGGCAGCCTGCTGGTCGCCGAGCGCGGAGGCGACGGGGATGCCGGGCAGGACGTCGCCGAGCTTGCCGCCGGTGACCTCGCCGTAGACCTCGGCGGATGAGCGGATCTCGGGGAGCATCGACATCGGGACGCCGATGGAATCGGCGATCGACTCGTCCCACTCCATGGTGTGCAGGTTCATCAGCATGGTGCGCGAGGCGTTGGTGACGTCGGTGACGTGCTTGCCGCCGTTGACACCGCCCGTCAGGTTCCAGATGACCCAGGAGTCCATGGTGCCGAAGAGGATGTCGCCCGCCTCGGCGCGCTCACGCAGACCGTCGACGTTGTCGAGCAGCCAGCGGGCCTTGGGGCCGGCGAAGTAGCTGGCGAGGGGCAGGCCCGTCTGACGGCGGAAGCGGTCCTTGCCGACGTTGCGGCCGAGCTCCTTGCACAGAGTGTCGGTACGGGTGTCCTGCCAGACGATGGCGTTGTGTACCGGCTCGCCGGTGTTCTTGTCCCAGAGCAGCGTGGTCTCACGCTGGTTGGTGATGCCGATCGCCTTGATGTCCTCGTGGGTGATGCCCGCCTTGGAGACGGCGCTCGCGACGACTTCCTGGACGTTCGTCCAGATCTCGCTCGCGTCGTGCTCGACCCAGCCCGGCTTCGGGAAGATCTGCTCGTGCTCCTTCTGGTCGACCGAGACGATCCGGCCGTCCTTGTCGAAGACGATGCAGCGGCTCGAAGTGGTGCCCTGGTCGATGGCCGCGATGAAGGGGCCTGCGGTGTGTGCGTCGGTGCTCACGGTGTACTCCTGGTCTTCTTTGCTCTCGGCGGTCTTCCTGGGGCGGTCATCGGCGGCGCTCGCGGTCCTACTTGAACGCGAGGTTGTAGATGCCTCCGGCGATGGCGCCACCGATCAGCGGACCGACGATCGGCACCCATGCGTACGCCCAGTCCGAGCTGCCCTTGTTCGGCAGCGGGAGGAGGGAGTGCACGATGCGCGGACCCAGGTCACGGACCGGGTTGATCGCGTAGCCCGTGGGGCCACCGAGCGAGAGGCCGATGCTCACCACGACGAGGGCGGTGATCAGCGCGCCGAGAGTGCCGATGCCGTTGCCGCCGTCGTTCAGGCCCTGGGTGAGGATCGCGAGGACCAGTACGACCGTCGCGATGATCTCGGTGAGCACGTTCTGCGCGTAGTTGCGGATCTCGGGTCCCGTGGCGAAGACGCCGAGCACCGGGCCGGCCTTGGGCGCCGCCTTCTGATCGACGAGCCCCTCCTCCATCGGCTGCGCCGCGAGGATCTCCGGGTCGGTGAGGTGGGCCTTGAACTGACCCAGGTAGGCGAGCCAGACCAGGACGGCGCCGATGATCGCGCCGAGCAGCTGCGAGCCGAGGTAGAGCGGAACATCGCTCCACTTCGTGCCGCCCTCGATGGCCAGGCCGACGGTGACCGCCGGGTTGAGGTGGGCGCCTGACACGCCACCTGCCAGGTAGGCGCCGGTGAGTACCGCGAAGCCCCACCCGAAGGTGACCGCGAGCCAGCCGGCGTCCTTGGCCTTGGAGGCCTTGAGCGTGACGGCGGCACAGACACCGCCGCCGAGCAGTACGAGAATGGCGGTACCGATGGTCTCGCCGATGAAGATGTCGGAGCTGGACACCCGCGACTCCTTTGTCCTTCGTCCAGGGGAAGGCGAACCCCGGGTCCCTCCGGTGGTCCGCGACCTCAGGTGAGGTCTTGCCGGCCCTTGGCCTTGTCACACTCTAACGCGTAATGCCGGTAGGTGTTCGACAATGCCGACCGATGGACGCGAGTCTCACCCCGGGGTTACTTGCCCGTCAAGAGTTCTGTAATTGAAAATACGATCGTTATTGATCGTTTCGGGTTATCGGTCGCGGCAGGGGTCGCCACCGGGCGAAACACCGTCACACGATGATCGCGCGGAAGGGCGTCCGCTGCATGTCGAGCCGCGGGGAGCGTGCCCCGTGAAGGGCGCGAGGGACACTCAGAAGCGCCCGGCGCCCAGGTCCCGCGACACGGCGCGGGCGCAGTCCCGTACCGCCGCGATCAGATCGGGGCGCAGTTCCCCGTCCTTCTGGACGCGCTCCACCGCACCGGTGATGCCGACCGCGCCGACCGGCATGCGGCGCCGGTCGTGGATGGGGGCGGCCACGGAGGCGATGCCCTCCCAGGTCTCCTCGACGTCGGCTGCGTACCCGCGCGCGCGGGTCACGTCGAGGACGCCCTCGAATTCCCCGGGGTCCACGACGGTGCGCGAGGTGAAGCCCTGCCAGTCGGCCTCAGCGGCCTCACTGTGCGCCACGGGGTCGTAGGCGGCGAGCACCTTGCCCAGGGCCGTGGAGTGCAGCGGATGCATCGCGCCCACTTCCAGGACCTGGCGGCTGTCGTCGGGCCTGAAGACGTGGTGCACGATCAGGACGCCCTGCTGGTGCAGGACGCCGAGGTAGACGCTCTCGCCGCTGGACCGGGCCAGGTCGTCGGTCCAGACCAGGGCGCGGGCCCGCAACTCGTGCACGTCCAGATAGCTGTTGCCCAGGCGCAGGAGCTCGGCGCCGAGCTGATAGCGGCCCGACGCGGACTCCTGCTCGACGAAGCCCTCCGCCTGCAAGGTGCGCAGAATGCCGTGAGCCGTGCCCTTGGCGAGACCGAGGGCGGAAGCGATCTCCGAGAGGCCGAGCCGTCGCTCGCCGCCCGCGAGCAGCCGCAGCATCGCGGCCGCCCGTTCGAGCGACTGGATGTTCCGTGCCATCGCAGCCCCTTCCTCCGTCCCCTCTGACTCCACGTTCGACAATGCTGAACACTATCGGTCGTTGCCGACCTCACGCGACAGCGCGGCAAGCCGTGTTTGTCGCGAGTTCCCGCCGTTTCCCGCCGGGCTGCGCGCTACACCTCCTGGCGGCGACGGACCGGCCACGCGTCCGCCCCGTGAACACTCCAGCGCTCTGGACCTTCGTCCGGCTACCCTGACCGGGTGCGCCTTCCACCGAAGCGCAAAGCCGACAGCCGTCGCACCTCAGGGAGCTCTTTCATGGCCTCGTTGCCGACCCCCTCGTCCGGTTCCTCGAACGGAACCCGGGCCGACGCCCTCCGCGAAGCGCTCGCCACTCGTGTGGTGGTGGCCGATGGTGCGATGGGCACCATGCTCCAGGCGCAGGACCCCACCCTTGAGGACTTCCAGAACCTTGAGGGCTGTAACGAGATCCTGAACGTGACGCGCCCGGACATCGTCCGCTCGGTCCATGAGGAGTACTTCGCGGTCGGTGTGGACTGTGTGGAGACCAATACGTTCGGCACGAACTTCGCGGCCTTGAGCGAGTACGACATCCCGGAGCGGAACTTCGAGCTTTCCGAGGCGGGTGCCCGGATCGCCCGCGAGGTCGCCGACGAGTTCACCGCGTCCACCGGCCAGCAGCGCTGGGTTCTGGGCTCGATGGGCCCGGGCACGAAGCTGCCGACCCTGGGCCACGCCCCGTACACGGTGCTGCGGGATGCGTATCAGACCAACGCCGAAGGCATGATCGCGGGCGGCGCGGACGCGCTGCTGGTGGAGACCACCCAGGACCTGCTGCAGACCAAGTCCGCGATCCTCGGTGCCCGCCGCGCGCTGGATGCCACCGGCGTGAACCTGCCGCTGATCTGCTCGGTGACGGTCGAGACGACCGGCACGATGCTGCTGGGTTCGGAGATCGGGGCGGCGCTGACCGCGCTTGAGCCGCTGGGCATCGACATGATCGGCCTGAACTGTGCGACGGGTCCGGCCGAGATGAGCGAGCACCTGCGCTATCTGGCCCGCCATTCGCGTGTCCCGATCTCCTGCATGCCCAATGCGGGCCTGCCGGTGCTTGGCAAGAACGGCGCCCACTATCCGCTGACCGAGGCGGAGCTGGCCGACGCCCAGGAGACCTTCGTCCGCGAGTACGGGCTTTCCCTGGTCGGCGGCTGCTGCGGTACGACCCCCGAGCACCTGCGCCAGGTCGTGGAGCGGGTGCGCGGTGTGGAGACGGTGCGCCGTGAGCCGCACCCCGAGCCGGGCGCGGCCTCGCTCTACCAGAGCGTGCCCTTCCGCCAGGACACCGCCTACATGGCGATCGGTGAGCGCACGAACGCCAACGGGTCGAAGAAGTTCCGCGAGGCGATGCTGGAGGGCCGCTGGGACGACTGTGTGGAGATGGCCCGCGATCAGATCCGCGAGGGCGCCCACATGCTCGACCTGTGTGTGGATTATGTGGGCCGGGACGGTGTGGCGGACATGGCGGAGCTGGCGGGGCGTTTCGCGACCGCCTCCACGCTGCCCATCGTGCTGGACTCCACCGAACTGCCCGTCATCCAGGCCGGTCTGGAGAAGCTGGGCGGTAGGGCGGTCATCAACTCCGTCAACTACGAGGACGGGGACGGCCCCGAGTCGCGTTTTGCGAAGGTGACCGCCCTTGCCCGGGAGCACGGTGCGGCGCTGATCGCGCTGACCATCGACGAGGAGGGCCAGGCCCGTACCGTCGAGCACAAGGTCGCCATCGCCGAGCGCCTGATCGAGGATCTGACCGGCACCTGGGGTATCCATGAGTCGGACATCCTCATCGACACTCTGACCTTCACCATCTGCACCGGTCAGGAGGAGTCCCGGGGGGATGGCATCGCCACGATCGGGGCGATTCGTGAGCTCAAGCGCCGCCATCCGGACGTGCAGACCACCCTGGGGTTGTCGAACATTTCCTTCGGCCTCAACCCGGCTGCCCGTGTGGTCCTGAACTCCGTCTTCCTCGATGAGTGCGTCAAGGCGGGCCTGGATTCGGCGATCGTGCACGCCTCGAAGATCCTGCCGATCGCGCGCCTGGACGAGGAGCAGGTCAAGGCGGCCCACGACCTGATCTACGACCGCCGCGAGGAGGGCTATGACCCCTTGCAGAAGCTCATGGAGCTTTTCGAGGGCGTCAACATGAAGTCGATGAAGGAGGGCAAGGCCGAGGAGCTCTTGGCCCTGCCGCTGGACGAGCGCTTGCAGCGGCGCATCATCGACGGTGAGAAGAAGGGCCTGGAGGCCGATCTGGATGAGGCCCTGGAGTCCCGCCCGGCGCTGGACATCGTCAATGACACCCTCCTGGAGGGCATGAAGGTCGTCGGTGAGCTGTTCGGTTCCGGCCAGATGCAGCTGCCCTTCGTGCTGCAGTCCGCCGAGGTGATGAAGACCGCGGTCGCCCATCTGGAACCGCACATGGAGAAGTCCGACTCCGAGGGCAAGGGCACGATCGTCCTGGCCACCGTGCGCGGCGATGTGCACGACATCGGCAAGAACCTCGTCGACATCATCCTGTCCAACAACGGCTACAACGTGGTCAACCTGGGCATCAAGCAGCCCGTCGCGGCGATCCTGGACGCGGCGGCCGAGCACCGCGCGGACGTGATCGGCATGTCGGGCCTGCTGGTGAAGTCGACCGTGATCATGAAGGAGAACCTGGAGGAGCTCAACCAGCGCAAGATGGCCGCGGACTTCCCCGTCATCCTGGGCGGCGCCGCACTCACCCGTGCCTACGTCGAGCAGGACCTCCACGAAATCTACGAGGGCGAGGTCCGCTACGCCCGCGACGCCTTCGAGGGCCTGCGCCTGATGGACGCCCTCATCGCGGTCAAGCGCGGCGTCCCCGGCGCCACCCTGCCCGAGCTCAAGCAACGCCGCGTGCCCAAGAAGGACACCCCCGTCCTGGAGGTCGGCGAGGACGAGGGCCCCGCCCGCTCGGACACCTCCGTCGACAACCCCGTGCCCACCCCGCCGTTCTGGGGCACCCGCGTCGTCAAGGGCATCCAGCTCAAGGAGTACGCCTCCTGGCTGGACGAGGGCGCCCTGTTCAAGGGCCAGTGGGGCCTCAAGCAGGCCAGGAAGGGCGACGGGCCCACCTACGAGGAGCTCGTCGAGACGGAGGGGCGCCCCCACCTGCGCGGCTGGCTGGACGAACTGCACACCAAGAACATGCTGGAGGCGGCCGTCGTCTACGGCTACTTCCCCTGTGTCTCCAAGGGCGACGACCTGATCATCCTGGACGACGAGGGCAACGAGCGCACCCGCTTCACCTTCCCGCGCCAGCGCCGCGGACGGCGCCTGTGCCTGGCGGACTTCTTCCGCCCCGAGGAGTCCGGCGAGACCGACGTGGTCGGCCTCCAGGTCGTCACCGTCGGCTCGAAGATCGGCGAGGCCACCGCGAAGCTCTTCGAGGCCGACTCCTACCGCGACTACCTCGAACTGCACGGCCTGTCCGTCCAGTTGGCCGAGGCCCTCGCCGAGTACTGGCACGCACGCGTGCGCGCCGAGCTCGGTTTCGGCGGCGAGGACCCCGCCGACGTCGAGGACATGTTCGACCTGAAGTACCGCGGCGCGCGCTTCTCCCTCGGCTACGGCGCCTGCCCCGACCTGGAGGACCGCGCGAAGATCGCCGAGCTCCTGGAGCCGGAGCGGATCGGAGTGCAGCTCTCCGAGGAGTTCCAGCTCCACCCGGAGCAGTCCACGGACGCCATCGTCATCCACCATCCCGAGGCGAAATACTTCAACGCGCGCTAAGCCGACAAGTCGTACACTTGTCGGCCCAGTGCAGGCCGGTTGCTCACCCGTCAGAAGGGAGCAACCGGCCTTCTCGTCCCTCACGGAGGTGTGCCCGGATGACCAGTACGGTTCCCGCGCTCGATACCCGAACGGCCGAAGGCTCCGACCTCCAGGCGGTGCTCCTCGACATGGACGGAACACTCGTGGACACCGAGGGGTTCTGGTGGGACGCCGAGGTCGCGGTGTTCGCCTCACTCGGACACACGCTCGAGGAGGCCTGGCGCGACGTCGTCGTCGGCGGGCCGATGACCCGCAGCGCCGGATTCCTCATCGCGTCCACCGGGGCCGACATCACGGTGCCCGAGCTGACCGTGCTGCTCAACGACGGCTTCGAGGACCGTATCGGCCGTGCCCTGCCGATGATGCCGGGAGCCGCCAGGCTGCTCGCCGAACTCGCCGCGCACGAGGTGCCGATGGCACTGGTCTCCGCGTCGCACCGGCGCATCATCGACCGCGTGCTCGACTCGATCGGATCCCACCACTTCACGCTGACGATCGCGGGCGACGAGGTGACCCGGACCAAGCCGCACCCCGATCCCTATCTCCTCGCGGCGGCGGGGGTTGGGGCAGAACCGGCCAGATGTGCCGTCATCGAGGACACCGCGACCGGCGTCGCGGCGGCCGAGGCGGCGGGCTGCCGAGTGGTGGCCGTGCCGTCCGTCGCGCCCATCGCGGCGGCGACCGGCAGGACCGTCGTCCCGTCCCTCGAACACGTCAACCTGCCTTTTCTGCAAGGTCTGATGGCCGGAAAGCGCTGAGCGGTTGAAGGTGTGACCTTTCCCACTCCGCAGGGGGTCGACAGTCGGTCCGGGCTGTGTCGGAGTGCCGATTTGCGCGAGTTGCGGAGTGGCGTTGTGTCCCGATTGAGGGGAACCTGACGAAACCTTCCCGTGTCGGGTTATCGGTGTGTCCGCGCCCGGTTTCGCTGCGTGATTGGTGGGCAACTCCGGTACCTTCCGGCCCTCCTGACGGCGCGGACTAATGTCTTCGCGAGAACAACGCCACACCCCACGGTCCGACTGACCCCACCCCTCGTTGTCGGTCCGCACGGGACCAACAGCTCTGGAGAACGTCGAGCATGAACCGTAAGACTTTGGTGCTGCCTGCCTTGGTAGGTCTGCTCGCTCCCGCGCTCGCGGCGTGCGGCGGGGCAGGCGACGGTGGGGGAGACGACGCGATCGCTGTCGGCACCACGGACGTGTTCTCCACCTCGCCGGAGGTCCCTGCCCCCTTCGACCCGGCGTTCGCCTATGACGCGGGCTCCTGGAACATCCTGCGCCAGACGGTCCAGACGCTGATGGCGTCGCCGCGTGGCGACGGAGAGCCGGAGCCCGACGCCGCCCAGAAGTGCGGCTTCACCGACACCGGCAACGAGCGCTACGAGTGCACGCTCCGCAAGGGCCTGACGTTCGCCGACGGCAAGCCGCTGACCGTCAAAGATGTGAAGTTCTCCATCGAGCGCGTGCGCGACATGAAGATCAAGGACTCCACCGGCTCCTCCAGCCTGATGGCCAACGTCGACGCGATCGAGACTGAGGGCGACCGGGGCATCGTCTTCCACCTCAAGAGCGCCGACGCGACGTTCCCGTACAAGCTGGCCACGCCCGTCGCGGGCGTCGTCAGCTCGGAGCACTACGCGAAGAGGAAGCTGCGCGACGGCTTCGCCATCGACGGCTCGGGCCCCTACACCGCCAAGCAAGAGGTCAAGGGCGACACCCTCCTCAAGACGGTGTTCTCCAAGAACCCCAACTACAAGGGCGCGTTCAAGCCCAAGAGCGACAAGATCGAGCTGGTCGACTACGCCTCCACCGAGGCCATGGGCAAGGCCCTCAAGGACGGCGACATCGACATGATGACGCGCACCATGTCGCCGGAGCAGATCAAGCAGCTCGACGCGAACCCGGGCAACAACATCGACCTGGTCGAGACGCCGGGCCTCGAGATCCGCTACATCGGCTTCAACACGGACGCCACCACCGTCAAGTCCAAGGCGGTCCGGCAGGCCATGGCGCAGGTCGTCGACCGCGGCGCCCTCGCGGCCGGCGTCTACGGCGACGCGGCCGAGCCGCTCTACTCGCTGGTGCCGGCCACGGTCGTGGGCCACACCAACTCGTTCTTCAACAAGTACGGCAACCCGAGCACGGCCAAGGCCCGCGAACTGCTGCAGAAGGCCGACATCAGCACGCCGGTGAAGCTCACCCTGCACTACACGACGGACCACTACGGACCGGGCACCAAGAAGGAGTTCCAGGTCCTTCAGAAGCAGCTCAACGACAGTGGCCTGTTCGACGTGTCGATCAAGGGCGAGGGCTGGACCACCTTCCGCCCCGCCGAGCAGAAGGGCGCGTACGACGTCTACGGAATGGGCTGGTTCCCCGACTTCCCGGACCCCGACAGCTTCGTCGCGCCGTTCCTCGACAAGGGCAACTTCCTCAACTCGCCGTACGCGAACCCCACCATCATCGACGAGCTGATCCCGCACTCGCGCCGTGAGGCGGACCGCCTCTCCGCCGCCAAGAGCATCCAGAAGATCCAGGACATCGTCGCCGAGGACGTGCCGTTCATCCCGCTCTGGCAGGGTAAGCAGTACATCGCCGCCCGCGACGACATCACGGGCGTCGAGTGGGCCCTGAACTCCGCATCGAGCCTGCAGCTGTGGGAGCTCGGCCGCGGTGTGAGCGACTAGTCCTCGCGCACACCGGCACACGCCTCGCCGGGCTTCGCTTTACCGATTGACATCAACGACAAGGCACGTTCGTGAATTTGCGCAACCAGTGGCTGACCCTCCCCCTCACGGGAGGGCTGGCCGCCGCCCTGCTGACCGGCTGCGGAACGGAATCCGGGGGAGCGGGGGCGGACGGTGACGCGGTGGTGATGGGGATGTCGGACGACGTCGTGGCCACCGACCCGGCATCGGGCTACGACCCCGGGTCCTGGCTCCTGTTCAACAACGTCTTCCAGTCCCTGATGAGCTTCCCGAGCGGTGCCACGGAGCCGGAGCCCGAGGCCGCCAAGGAGTGCGGCTTCACCGGCTCGGGGACCAAGGTCTTCGAGTGCACGCTGCGCGACGGCCTGAAGTTCAGCAACGGCAACGCGCTGACCTCGAAGGACGTCAAATTCTCCTTCGACCGCATGATGAAGATGAACGACCGGGCCGGTCCGGCGATCATGTTCCCGATGCTCGACCGCGTCGAGACCCCGAACGCCAAGAAGGTCGTCTTCAAGCTCAAGTACGCCGACGCCACCTTCCCCAGCAAGATCGCGTCCGGTGCCGGATCCATCGTCGACCACGCCTCGTACGACATGGACCGGCTGCGCGGCGACGGCCAGGCCACGGGTTCGGGACCGTACAAGCTCGACTCCTTCAACGAGGATCAGGCGGTGTTCTCGGTCAACCCCGAGTACAAGGGCACCGCCAGGGTGAAGAACAAGGGCGTCACCCTCAAGTTCTTCCACGACGACCAGAAGGGCCTGAAGAAGGCACTCCTGGACGACAAGATCGACATCGCGTACCGGGGCCTCGCCTCCGACGACGTCGCGGACATCGAGCAGGACACCTCCGACGCGAGCCAGAACATCGACGTCGTCGAGGGCACGAGCGCCGAGGTGCAGCACCTGGTCTTCAACATGAAGGACCCGGTCGCCGGCAAGCTGGGCGTCCGCAAGGCCATGGCGTACCTGCTCGACCGTGACGCCCTGGTCCAAGACGTCTACCGGGACACGGCGACGCCGCTGTACTCGATCGTCCCGGCCGGGATCGGCGGTCACGACACCGCCTTCTTCGACACCTACGGCGCCCGCCCGCAGCGCTCCAAGGCCGCGGCGGCCCTGCGCGACGAGGGCCTGAGCGGCAAGGTCGAGCTCACCCTCTGGTCCACGCCCTCGCGTTACGGCCCCGCCACCGACCAGGAGCTGAAGACGATAGCCAAGCAGCTCAACGCGAGCGGACTCTTCGACGCCGACGTGAAGTCGATCCCGTTCACCCAGTACGAGCAGGACATCAAGTCCGGCAAGTACGGCGTGTACGTCAAGGGCTGGGTGCCGGACTACCCGGATCCGGACAACTTCACGCAGCCGTTCTTCGGCAAGGGCAACGTCCTTGGCAACGACTACCGGAACAGCGACATCACCGGGAAGATCATCCCCGGCACCGCGGCCGAGACCGACCGCACCAAGACCGACGACGAGTACGCGCGGCTCCAGGACACCGTCGCCGACGAACTGCCGATCCTGCCCGTCTGGCAGGCCAAGCAGTACGCGGTCATCCGCGACGACGTGTACGGCGTGGAGTCGTGCCTCGACGCGTCGACGGTGTTCCGCT
Source organism: Streptomyces sp. NPDC031274 (assembly GCF_055570235.1). NCBI lineage: Bacteria > Bacillati > Actinomycetota > Actinomycetes > Kitasatosporales > Streptomycetaceae > Streptomyces > Streptomyces sp. NPDC031274. The sequence goes on from NZ_JBVIHP010000004.1 coordinate 90,216, forward strand.
TCTGGGAACTCAGCAAGTCCTGATCGCACGGACACATGAGAAGGCGGCCACCCCGGGAGGGGTGGCCGCCTTCTCATGTGTCGTAGCGACGCTGTACTGCTGTCACTGCGCGCCGGGTCGCACCAGACCGCTCTCGTACGCGTACACGGCGGCCTGCACCCGGTCGCGGAGACCGAGCTTCGTGAGCACATGGCCCACATGCGTCTTGACGGTCGTCTCGCTCACGAACAGGTCCGCCGCGATCTCCGCGTTCGACAGGCCGCGCGCCACCAGCTTGAGGACCTCGACCTCCCGCTCGGTGAGCGTGTGCAAGGTGTCCGGCACCGGCTCGTCGCCCGAGGGGAGATGACCGGCGTACTTGTCGAGGAGCCTGCGCGTGATGCTCGGCGCGAGCATCGCCTCGCCCGAGGCGACCACACGGATCGCCTGGACCAGCTCGACCGCGGGGGCGTCCTTGAGCAGGAAGCCACTGGCACCCGCGCGCAGCGCCTCCACCACATACTCGTCGAGGTCGAAAGTGGTCAGGACCAGGACCTTCGCCGGTCCGTCCCGGCCAGGCCCGGTGATCTGCCGGGTCGCCTCGACGCCGTCCATCCTCGGCATACGGATGTCCATCAGGACCACATCCGGCTGCAGCGCCCGCACCTGGTCGAGAGCCTGCAGGCCGTCCCCGGCCTCGCCGACGACCGCGACATCCTGCTCGGCCTCCAGAATCATCCGGAACCCCGTGCGCAGCAGTGGCTGGTCGTCGACCAGTAGGACACGGATCGCCACGTAACTCTCCTTCGCTAGCCCGGGGCCATTCTGCCCTGCGCGTCCTCTTCGGACTCGGGCACCCTCGTAGCAAGGGGGTACGGCGGGGGAGTCCCACCGAATTCGGGACAAACGGCCTGATGGTCGCACCAACCGCAGAGTTTCGTCGGCCGGGGCCGCCAGTCACCGCTCTCGGTGGCGAGCGTGATCGCCTCCCACAGCGCGTGCAGCTTCCGCTCGACCTGCTCGAGGTCCTCGGTCCTTGGGTCGTACGTGATGACGTCCCCGCTGCCCAGATAGACGAGCTGGAGGCGGCGCGGGACCACGCCCTTCAGGCGCCACACCACCAGGGCGTAGAACTTCATCTGGAAGAGCGCGCCCTCGGAGTACTCGGGGCGGGGAGCCTTGCCCGTCTTGTAGTCGACGATCCGCACCTCGCCGGTGGGCGCCACGTCCACGCGGTCGATGATGCCGCGCAGCTTCAGGCCCGAGTCCAGCTCCGCCTGCACGAACAGCTCGCGCTCGGCTGGCTCCAGCCGGGTCGGGTCCTCCAGGGTGAACCATCGCTCGACGAGCTTCTCCGCGTCCGCGAGCCAGCGCGTGAGCCGCTCACCCTGCTCGTCGTCGGCGAACAGCTCCGTCAGCTCAGGCCTCGCCTCGCGCAGGCGGTCCCACTGACCCGGGATCAGGGCCTTGGCGCGCGGCGCCGTCCGCTCGCCCGCGGGCGCGTCGAAGAGCCGCTCCAGGACGGCGTGCACCAGCGTGCCGCGGGTCGCCGCCTCGCTCGGCTTCTCCGGCAGCTTGTCGATCACCCGGAACCTGTAGAGCAACGGGCACTGCATGAAGTCACTGGCGCGCGAGGGCGACAGGGACGCCGGGCGCACGGCCTTCGCGGCACCCTCGGTGCTGGTTTCCATGAGGACAGACCCTACGACCCGCCACTGACAACGGCCGCATACCATCGACGGCAGACCCTCTCGCCCTGCATGATCGTGCGTGTACCGCGCCGGACAGGGGCGAGGGACGCTTCGAACAAGGGGACATCGTGGACGAGAGCGCCGGGAGCGGCAGGCCGCAGCCCGACGGGACGGACGGTCGGCGGCCGGAGGCCCCAGACGGCTCCGGCCACTCGGAATCGTCACGACCGGTGGACACGGCCGACTCCGCGAGGCCCGCGCAGGGCGGATCAGAGAGCGGGGAGAGCGCGGAGGGCGCCCGGCCGCAGGCCCCTGAGGAAGCACCCCGGCAGGCGCCCGAGGAGCCGGGGCGCCCCGCGGAGGAGCCCGCGCGCCCCGGCGACCGCCTCGCGAAGGCCCCGCACGACACGCCCGGGAAGAACTCGCACGACACTCATCCCGAGTTCGCGCACGCCAGCCACGGCCCCGCGCCCAAGAAGACCCCGCCCAAGGGGAAGAAGGGACCCGGGGGAGGGCTGCTCATGGGGCGGCCGTTCGGCGTGCCCGTGTACGTGGCGCCGAGCTGGTTCCTCGTGGCCGCCCTCATCACCTGGGTCTTCGGCGGCCAGCTCGACCGCGTCCTGCCCGAACTCGGCGCCGCCCGCTATCTCGTCTCGCTCTTCTTCGCCGTCGCCTTCTACGCCTCCGTGCTCGTCCACGAACTGGCCCACACCGTCGTCGCCCTGCGCTACAAGCTGCCGGTGCGCCGCATCCAGCTGCAGTTCTTCGGCGGCGTGTCGGAGATCGAGAAGGAGTCGGAGACGCCGGGACGCGAGTTCGTCCTCGCGTTCGTGGGCCCGCTGCTCTCCCTCGTCCTCGCGGGTGTCTTCTACGCGGGCATGCGCGCCGTCGAGCCCGGCACCGTGCCCGGCGTCCTGCTCGCGGGACTGATGATCTCGAACCTCATCGTCGCCGCCTTCAACCTCCTGCCGGGCCTGCCGCTGGACGGCGGCCGGATGCTCCGCGCCGTCGTCTGGAAGATCACCGGCAAGCCCATGAGCGGCACGATCGCCGCCGCCTGGGTCGGCCGCGCGCTCGCCATCTCCGTCCTGATCGGCCTGCCCCTCCTCAACCAGTCCGGCGCGCTCGGCGGTGAGACCCAGGACATCGGCGGCATGGACACCGTGATGGACGCCCTGCTCGCCGCGATCCTCGCCGCGATCATCTGGACCGGCGCGGGCAACAGCCTCCGCATGGCCCGCCTGCGCGAACACCTGCCCGAGCTTCGCGCCCGTGCGCTGACCCGTCGCGCGGTGCCCGTGGAGACGAGCACTCCGCTCTCCGAAGCGCTGCGCCGCGCCAACGACGCCGGGGCAAGGGCCCTCGTCGTGGTCGACGCCGACGGCGACCCCATGTCGGTGGTCCGCGAGGCGGCCATCGTCGGCGTGCCCGAGCACCGCCGCCCCTGGGTCACCGTCAGCGGCCTCGCCCAGGACATCACCGAGGGCATGCGGATCTCCGCCGAGCTCGCCGGCGAGGAACTCCTCGACACCCTCCGGGCGACGCCCGCCACGGAGTACCTCGTGGTCGAGGCCTCCGGCGAGATCTACGGAGTGCTCTCCGCCGCCGACGTGGAGCGCGCCTTCGTCAAGGCGATGGCCCGCCCCAGCTGACGCCCACCCTGGTCCTCGGCCCCCGCGGGGGCCGGTAGGCTGGTCACATGTCCGAACCGACCGGTGCCGCCCGCCGACGCGGGCCCTTCAAGGTCGGGGACCAGGTTCAGCTCACCGACCCCAAGGGCCGCCACTACACGTTCACGCTCGAGGCCGGGAAGAACTTCCACACCCACAAGGGTTCCTTCCCCCACGACGAGCTGATCGGTGCTCCCGAGGGCAGCGTTGTCCGCACCACGGGAAACGTCGCCTACCTCGCGCTGCGCCCCCTGCTCCCCGACTATGTCCTGTCCATGCCCCGCGGCGCCGCCGTGGTCTACCCCAAGGACGCGGGGCAGATCCTGGCCTTCGCCGACATCTTCCCCGGCGCACGCGTCGTGGAGGCGGGTGTGGGCTCCGGCTCGCTCAGCAGCTTCCTCCTGCGCGCCATCGGCGACCAGGGAATGCTGCACTCGTACGAGCGCCGCGAGGACTTCGCCGAGATCGCCCAGCAGAACGTGGAGCGCTACTTCGGCGCCCCGCACCCCGCCTGGCAGCTCACCGTCGGAGACCTCCAGGACAACCTGAGCGACACCGACGTCGACCGCGTCATCCTCGACATGCTCGCTCCCTGGGAGTGCCTGGACGTCGTCTCCAAGGCGCTCGTCCCCGGCGGCATCCTCTGCTGCTACGTGGCGACCACCACCCAGCTCGCGAGGACCGTCGAGTCCATCCGTGAGATCGGCGGCTTCAACGAGCCGACGGCCTGGGAATCGATGATCCGCAACTGGCACGTCGAGGGCCTCGCCGTCCGCCCCGACCACCGCATGATCGGGCACACCGGCTTCCTGCTCACCGCCCGCCGCCTCGCGGACGGCGTCGAGCCGCCCATGCGCCGCCGCCGCCCCTCCAAGGGCGCCTACGGCGACGACTACACAGGCCCGAACGCCGACGGCGGCACACCCCGCGCGGAGCGCTGAGAACCCCGCGGGTGCCGACACCCGCGCACCACCGTTGAACGCACTGGCGCCGCCGCCGAGTTCCCCCTTCGCCCGGGGAACTCGGCGGCGGCGCCTTCTCGTTCATGCCGGTTTCGTTCGTGCCGGTCCGTTCATTCCGGTCCCTTCACCGACCCCGGTGTTCCGCCGCACTGTGAGGTATGGCACGATGCTGGCCACCTCCCCCACCGGCACAGCCCTCACAGGAGACACTCCTAGTGCAGCACCCCGCCGTCCCGGAACTGGCACACAACACCACCCGCCCCGTCCACTGGCTGGCCACCGCGGCCGCGCTCGCCGCCGTCATCGCGGGCTCGTCCTTCCTGCAGCCCGACCCCGCGAACGCCGCCCAGCCGGTCCCCAAGCCGTCGGGCAAGACCGCGGCGGCCCCCGCGCCCGCCCCGGATCCGGCCACCGTCACGTACCCCATCACCTGCGGCAACGTAAAACCCGTCGTCAAGAAGAAGGCATCCGGGGACCTCGACGGGGACGGCAGCCCCGAGACCGTCGCCGTGGTGCACTGCGCCGCCGGATCGGGCACTCCGCCCGACGGCGTGTACGTCGTCACCCGTGCCACCGGAGGCAAACCCCGGGTCGTCGCCACGCTCGTCGATCCGAAGGACCGCCAGAACGTCAGCGACTTCGCCCTGCGTGCCGGTGTGATCACCGCCACGCTCCACGGCTACTCGACACCGGACGTGCCCAGCTGCTGCCCGGACCTCAAGGACGAGGCCAAGTGGCAATGGAAAGACGGCACGTTCGCCCGGTCCACGCCCGCCGGGGCTCACAGCGTGTGACGACAGCGCCATGAAGAAGGGGCTGGGGGGGGGGGGGGGGGGGGGGGGGGGGGGGGGGGGGGGGGGGGGGGGGGGGGGGGGGGGGGGGGGGGGGGGGGGGGGCGGGGGGTGGG
>NZ_JBVIHP010000004.1:95434-219176 GCF_055570235.1 Streptomyces sp. NPDC031274
AGGGAAGCGTGGTTTGTTCGCCTGTCTAACCTCAGGGGGGGCTCGAGGAGGGGGAAGACAGCGCCGGAAGAAGCGGCTTGTGCCCTCCGTCCCCCCCCCCCCCCAGCCCCTTCTTCATGGATGAGTTGTCGATGCGTTCGCGACCTCACGCCGCGTCGGGGCCGTAGACCTCCACGCTGTCCGAAACACGACGCACGTGGATGCAGTCGCCGGGGCACTCCTTCGCCGAGTCCGCGACGTCACGCAGAAGCGTCGGCGGAACGGGCGTTGTGGCGCCCGGCGTCTGCAGGAGTTCGTCGTCACCGCTCTTCACATAGGCCAGACCGTCGATGTCCAGCTCGAAGACCTCGGGCGCGTACTGGGCGCAGATGCCGTCGCCGGTACAGAGGTCCTGGTCGATCCAGACCTCCAGGAGATCGCGCCCCTCAGGGCCGGTCCCAGACTCGTTCTGCACGGTCATCTCTCCTGCCGATCGCTGCGTCGAGCGAACCGACTTGAGGACAAGTCGGGCCAGCCCTGACGGGTGTTGAACACTTCGACGATACAACCGGCCGCTTTCCGATGTTGTTGGGTGGGTATCCCTCTGGTGTGAGGGAGAGCGCAAGGGTGAAGATCGGACACACCTCGACCGTCTTTGTGATCTAGGGGTTTCAATCGACACCCACCCAGGTAGGGTCTGGAAGCGTCCAGCTCCCCTTGGAGGAGGTGAGGACCGTGGCAGCCCACGACGACGACATCAACCGCGGCATCCGGCCGGGGCGAGGGTCTGAGGACCCCGCCGGCCAGGTTGCCTATCTCGAGCAGGAAATCGCCGTCCTGCGACGTAAGCTCGCCGACTCTCCGCGTCATACGAGGATTCTCGAAGAGCGGATCGTCGAGCTGCAGACAAATCTGGCCGGCGTATCCGCACAGAACGAGCGGCTCGCCAACACGCTCCGTGAGGCCCGCGACCAGATCGTGGCCCTCAAGGAGGAAGTCGACCGGCTCGCGCAGCCGCCGGCCGGCTTCGGAGTCTTCCTCATGGCGAACGAGGACGGCACGGCCGACATCTTCACCGGGGGCCGCAAGCTCCGGGTGAACGTCAGCCCCAGCGTCGAGCTCGAAGAGCTCAGGCGCGGCCAGGAACTCATGTTGAACGAAGCGCTCAACGTGGTCGAGGCCATGGAGTACGAGAGCGTGGGGGACATCGTCACCCTCAAGGAGATCCTTGAGGACGGCGAGCGTGCCCTGGTGGTCGGGCACACCGACGAGGAGCGGGTGGTGCGGCTCGCCGAACCACTCCTCGACGTCACCATCCGCCCCGGCGACGCACTCCTGCTCGAACCCCGCTCCGGGTACGTCTACGAAGTGGTTCCCAAGAGCGAGGTCGAAGAGCTCGTCCTCGAAGAGGTACCGGACATCGGCTACGAGCAGATCGGCGGTCTGGGCAACCAGATCGAACTGATCCGCGACGCGGTCGAACTGCCCTACCTCTACCCGGACCTCTTCAGGGAGCACGAACTGCGGCCGCCCAAGGGCGTCCTGCTGTACGGGCCTCCCGGCTGCGGCAAGACACTGATCGCGAAGGCCGTCGCCAACTCCCTTGCCAAGAAGGTCGCCGAGGTGACCGGAGCGGCAGCGGGGAAGAGCTTCTTCCTCAACATCAAGGGCCCCGAGCTCCTCAACAAGTACGTCGGCGAGACCGAGCGTCACATCCGCCTGGTCTTCCAGCGTGCGCGGGAGAAGGCGAGCGAGGGGACCCCCGTCATCGTCTTCTTCGACGAGATGGAATCCCTCTTCCGCACCCGCGGATCCGGAGTCAGCTCGGACGTGGAGAACACCATCGTCCCGCAGCTGCTCGCCGAGATCGACGGCGTGGAAGGCCTGGAGAACGTCATCGTCATCGGCGCCTCCAACCGCGAGGACATGATCGACCCCGCGATCCTGCGGCCCGGACGACTCGACGTGAAGATCAAGATCGAGCGCCCCGACGCCCAGGCGGCGAAGGACATCTTCGCCAAGTACCTCACCGAGCGGCTCCCGCTGCACGCGGACGACCTCGCCGAGCACAGCGCCGACCGGCGCACCACTGTGGACGGCATGATCCAGTCGGTCGTGGAGCAGATGTACGCGGAGTCCGAGGAGAACCGCTTCCTCGAGGTGACGTACGCCAACGGGGACAAGGAAGTCCTGTACTTCAAGGACTTCAACTCGGGCGCCATGATCGAGAACATCGTCGGACGCGCCAAGAAGATGGCCATCAAGGCCTTCCTCGACGCCAACCAGAAGGGCATCAGGGTCTCTCACCTCCTGCAGGCTTGCATCGACGAGTTCAAGGAGAACGAGGACCTGCCCAACACCACCAACCCGGACGACTGGGCCCGCATCTCCGGCAAGAAGGGCGAACGGATCGTGTACATCCGTACGCTCGTCACCGGAAAGCAGGGCGCGGACACCGGACGCTCCATCGACACGGTGGCGAACACCGGTCAGTACCTGTAGAAGACAGGGCGGCTGCGGGTGTCCTTCGTGGGTACCCGCAGCTGTCTGTTTTTCAATGGACGCAATGATCTGCCCACCAGCGCAAAGGCGCTCTAGGCTCTTCGGTACCGCCGAGTCGCGCAGTGCGGGGACGGGCACCGCACACGCACCGGAGAACCAGCGGTACTTGAGCGCTGTTCCCGAAGGGGAGCGCCGCCGGGCAAGGAGGGCCGCATGACCGTACGGCGAGTAATGGGCATCGAGACGGAGTACGGCATCTCCGTCCCTGGCCACCCGAACGCCAATGCCATGCTCACCTCGTCCCAGATCGTCAACGCCTATGCCGCGGCGATGCACCGGGCGCGACGCGCCCGCTGGGACTTCGAGGAGGAGAATCCGCTGCGGGACGCACGGGGCTTCGACCTCGCACGTGAGACCGCCGATGCCAGTCAGCTCACGGACGAGGACATCGGTCTCGCCAATGTGATCCTCACCAATGGGGCGCGCCTCTACGTGGACCACGCGCACCCCGAGTACAGCTCACCCGAGGTCACCAATCCCTGGGACGCCGTCCTGTGGGACAAGGCCGGCGAACGCATCATGGCGGAGGCGGCCGAGCGGGCCGCGCAGCTGCCGGGTGCCCAGCCGATCCACCTCTACAAGAACAACACCGACAACAAGGGCGCGTCGTACGGCACGCACGAGAACTATCTGATGAAAAGGGAAACCCCCTTCTCGGACATCGTGCGCCACCTGACGCCGTTCTTCGTCTCCCGGCAGGTCGTCACGGGCGCGGGACGCGTCGGCATCGGCCAGGACGGGCACGAACACGGCTTCCAGCTCAGCCAGCGCTCCGACTACTTCGAGGTCGAGGTGGGGCTGGAGACCACCCTCAAGCGGCCCATCATCAACACCCGGGACGAGCCGCACTCCGACGCGGAGAAGTACCGCCGCCTGCACGTCATCATCGGCGACGCGAACCTCTCCGAGATCTCGACCTATCTCAAGCTCGGCACCACGTCCCTGGTCCTCGCCATGATCGAGGACGGCTTCATCGCGGTGGACCTCGCCGTCGACCAGCCCGTGCGCACCCTGCACCAGGTCTCCCACGACCCGACGCTGGAGCGCCTCATCACGCTCCGTAGCGGCCGCACACTCACCGCCGTGCAGCTCCAGATGGAGTACTTCGAACTGGCCCGCAAGTATGTGGAGGAGCGGTACGGCTCCGATGCCGACGAGCAGACCAAGGACGTTCTCAGCCGTTGGGAAGACGTCCTCGGCCGTCTGGAGAGCGACCCGATGAGCCTCTCCGGAGAGCTCGACTGGGTCGCCAAGCGAGAACTCATGGAGGGCTACCGCCGCCGTGACAGCCTCGACTGGGACGCGGCGCGGCTGCACCTCGTCGACCTTCAGTACGCGGACGTACGGCCCGACAAGGGCCTCTACAACCGCCTGGTGGCCCGCGGCAAGATGAAGCGCCTCCTGGAGGAGCCTCAGGTCGAGCGCGCCCAGACGAAGCCCCCGGAGGACACCCGTGCGTACTTCCGCGGCCGCTGTCTGGAGCAGTACGCGGACGACGTGGCCGCGGCCTCCTGGGATTCGGTCATCTTCGACCTGCCGGGCCGCGACTCGCTCCAGCGTGTGCCCACACTGGAACCACTGCGCGGGACGCGGAATCACGTCAAGGAGCTCCTCGACCGCTGCCGTACGGCGGAGGATCTGGTACGAGTGCTCACCGGAGGCTGAAAGACCCGGCGTGTGGGAATCATCGAGGTGGTCCCCGGACGTTGCAGTAACTACGGGGCCGATGTCAGACCTGGCTTATAGGGTCTGATCAAGTGCATCGAACCGAACGAGCGGGGTGAGGTAGATGGCGACCAAGGACACCGGCGGCGGACAGCAGAAGGCGACGCGTTCCACCGAGGAGGTCGAGGAGCAGACAGAGGAAGCACAGGGCTCCGAAGACCTCAAGGAGCGCCAGGAGAAGTTGAGCGACGACGTGGACTCCGTCCTGGATGAGATTGACGACGTCCTCGAGGAGAATGCTGAGGACTTCGTGCGAAGTTTCGTTCAGAAGGGCGGGCAGTGACCGGCTTCGCCTTCGAATCAATGGTTCGGTGGTGGGGGTGCCTGAGTGACTGAGGGCCCGGAGACGAAGCGTTGCTCGCGGTGTCAGGACGACAGGCCGCGAGCGGCCTTCGCACGAAACAAGTCGGCCCGCGATGGCCTTCAGGCGTACTGCCGAGAGTGCTGGGCGGCCTACCATCAGAAGCGTCAGGTGGCCAGGGGTAAGAATGTGCGACCGCGGGTGGCAACGCCAGAGGGGCACAAGTACTGCCGTAGTTGCGGTGTGACGAAGCCCCACAGTGAATGGCACCGCAATGCGACCGCTTCTGACGGGCTTTCGACAAGCTGCAAGACCTGTCGAGCCACCAAGGGACGGGTCGGCCATCTGAAGCGCCAGTACGGCATGACCGAAGCCGACCGCGAAGAGATGATCGCCTCCCAGATGGGGATCTGCGTGATCTGCCTCAATGCCCCGGCCGTTCATGTGGATCACTGCCACGAGACGGGTAAGGTCCGAGGCGTACTGTGCTTCAACTGCAATTCGGCCATCGGCAAGTTGGGGGATGATCCCGACACTTTGCGGCGGGCCGTCACTTACCTGGAAGGAAACGCGTGGAAGCCAACACTCGTAGCACCGGGCGTCTACCGGCTGCCTTCCTGACGCCTGGTTCCTCGTCCTTCATGGACTTTCTGTCCGAGCACCAGCCCGACATCCTGCCGGGCAACCGGCAGTTGCCGCCCACGCAGGGCGTGATCGAGGCGCCGCACGGCACGACGATCGTGGCGACGACGTTCCCCGGCGGAGTGGTGCTCGCCGGTGACCGGCGGGCGACCATGGGCAATGTCATCGCGCAGCGCGACATCGAGAAGGTCTTCCCGGCCGACGAGTACTCAGCGGTCGGTATCGCGGGCACCGCCGGTCTCGCCGTGGAGATGGTCAAGCTCTTCCAGCTGGAGCTCGAGCACTTCGAGAAGGTCGAGGGTGCCACGCTCTCCCTGGAGGGCAAGGCGAACCGTCTTTCGACGATGATCCGGTCGAACCTGGGGATGGCCATGCAGGGCCTGGCCGTCGTCCCGCTCTTCGCGGGGTACGACGTGGACCGCGAGAAGGGCCGCATCTTCTCGTACGACGTCACGGGCGGCCGCTCCGAGGAGCACGGCTTCGCGGCCACCGGCTCCGGTTCGGTCTTCGCGCGCGGTGCGATGAAGAAGCTCTACCGCAACGACCTGTCGGAACAGGAAGCCACGACGCTCGTCGTCCAGGCGTTGTACGACGCCGCGGACGACGACTCGGCGACGGGTGGTCCGGATGTCGCTCGCCGCATCTATCCGATCGTCACTGTGATCTCCGACGAGGGTTTCCGGAGGCTGGGAGATGAGGAGTCTTCCGAGATCGCCCGCTCGATCCTTGAGCGGCGCCTGGAGCAGCCCGACGGCCCGCGGGCCGCGCTGCTCTGATCGATCCGTATTCGCCACTGACTGAGTCACTGACAGAAAGGGACGGATAGCCGGTGTCGACGCCGTTCTATGTCTCACCCCAGCAGGCCATGGCCGACCGGGCGGAATACGCCCGCAAGGGCATCGCCCGTGGTCGCAGCCTTGTAGTGCTGCAGTTCGCCGATGGCATCGTGTTCGTCGGCGAGAACCCGTCCCGTGCGCTGCACAAGTTCAGCGAGATCTATGACCGGATCGGCTTCGCGGCCGCCGGCAAGTACAACGAGTACGAGAACCTGCGGATCGGCGGCGTGCGGTACGCCGATCTCCGTGGATACACCTACGACCGTGACGACGTGACGGCCCGTGGGCTCGCGAACGTCTACGCCCAGACGCTGGGCACGATCTTCTCGAGCCAGGCGGAGAAGCCGTACGAGGTCGAGCTGGTCGTCGCCGAGGTGGGCGCCACGGCTGACTCCGATCAGATCTACCGGCTGCCGCACGACGGTTCGATCGTGGACGAGCACGGCTCGGTCGCGGTCGGCGGCAACGCCGAACAGATCAGCACGTATCTCGATCAGCGGCATCGTGACGGGATGTCGCTCGCCGAGGCGCTGAAGCTGGCCGTGCAGTCGCTCTCCCGCGACACGAACGGCAGCGACCGGGAGATCCCCGCGGAGCGGCTCGAAGTGGCGGTGCTCGACCGTACGAGGCCGCAGCAGCGGAAGTTCAAGCGGATCGTCGGGCGTCAGCTCGCGCGGCTGCTCGAAGGCGGCGCATCGGCCCCCACGGACGCCGAGTCCGACAACGAAGAGCCGGATGCCGACTCCGACGAGCAGTAAGCCGAGAAGCAAGTAGTTCGGTGTGGCGTACGCCCCGTGTTCCGGCCCTGCGGCCGGGGTGCGGGGCGTACGCGTGTGCGGCCCTAGCGGGCGGCGGGGGCCGTCGAGCCGCGGGTCACCAGTTCGACGGGAAGGGTGTCGGTCCGTGGCGTACGGCCGTCGAGGACGGCGAGCAGGGACGTCATGCCGCGTTCGCCGAACTGCTCCGCGGGCAGCCGCACGGTGGTGAGTTCGGGTTCCACGGCGGTCGCCAGGGTGAGGTCGTCGAAGCCGGTCACCGAGAGGTCCTCGGGTACGCGCAGGCCGAGGCGGCGGGCCGCCTTGCAGGCACCCGCGGCGAGGATGTCGTCGTCGCAGACGAGTGCGGTGGGCCGGGGCCCGGGGGCGCGCAGGGCGGCCTCAGCGGCCGTGCGGGCCTCGTCGACGGTGAGGCGTGCCCGGGCGGTGCGTACGGCCGCTCCGGTGCCCCTCAGCGCCGCTGCGAGGGCGTCGGAGCGTACGTCGAAGGTCCAGGAGTCGACGCCCGCGGCGAGGTGCAGGAAGTCGCGGTGGCCCAGGGCGAGCAGATGCTCGGTCACCTGGCGCATGCCGTCGCCGATGTCGAGGTTGACGGTGGCCGCGCCGAGGCTGTCCGCCGGGTCGCTGTCGAGCATGACAAGGGGCAGCGCGTCGCCCTGGATGGTGGCGAGGGCGTCGGAGGCCATGGAGGACGCGAGGACGCCGTCGAGGGCGGCCCGGCTGGAGTCGAAGGGATCGCGGGCGGGGCCGACGCCTTCGGGGGAGGGATAGAGGACGACTCCGACGCCGTGCTCGGCGGCGACGCGGGCGGCTCCGGTGTAGACGCGGGCGAAGAACTCGTTCGTGAGGGCGGGGACGACGAGGAGCGCTGTCCTGGTGCGGCCGAGGCGGAGGTTGCGGGCGGCGAGGTTGGGGCGGTATCCCAGCTCGCGCGCGGTGGCCCTGACGCGCTCGGCGGTGCGCTCGGCGACGCGGCCGCGCCACTTCTCGCCGAACACCAGGGAGACGGTGGCCTGGGACACCCCGGCGGCGCGTGCGACGTCGCGGCTCGTGGGGCGTGGGCCCCCGGCTTCTTGCTGCGGTCCGGCCACCGGCACCTCCCAGATCGTGCCCGCGGGACGGGGCAGCGGTGGACCCGTGGACAGCGCACATGGTACGTATGACGCTCGAAGTTATACGTAACACCTAGGCGCGTCAGCGCGGGGGAGGGAGCATCACATGGCTTCCGGATACGCGGAGATCCTCCGTGCGCGGTACGTGACGCGGCTGCTCGCGGGCACCTTGGTGGGGCGGCTGCCGAACGCGACCGCGCCGATCGCCATCGTGCTCTTCATCCGCGCCGAGGGAGGGTCGTACAGCCTGGCGGGAGCGCTCGCCGCGGTCTACGGGGTGGCCAACGCCGTCGGACAGCCGCTCCTCGGACGCCTGGTGGACCTCTACGGCCAGCCGCGCGTGCAGCTGCCCGCGGCGCTGCTCTCCGCCCTCGGCATGGCGGCCTTCGCCTTCACCGGCCCCGACGCGCTCGCCCTCGCCTACGCTTCGGTCGCCGCGGCGGGTCTGACCACGCCACCCCTGGAGGGCGGTCTGCGGGCGCTGTGGCCGAGCGTCCTTCGCGAGGAGAAGCAGGTGCACGTCGCGTACGCCATGGACGCGGTGGCGCAGGAGATCATGTTCACCGTGGGGCCGCTCCTGGTCACCGGATGCGTTGCGCTCTGGTCGGAGCAGGCCGCGCTGCTCGTCGTCAACGCCGTCGGAATCCTGGGTGCCCTCTCCGTGGTGGTCTCCAAGCCCTCGCGCGCGTGGCGCTCGGCCGACCGCGAGGCGCACTGGCTCGGGGCGCTGCGCTCACCCGGGCTCCTCGCGCTCCTCGGCGCGTATCTCTTCGTCGGCGTGGCGCTCGGATCCATCAACGTCGCCGGTTCGTCGTACGCCGACGGGAACGGCGGTGACGCCGTGTACGGGTGGCTCATCGCGGCGGTGGGGTTCGGCGGGCTCGTCGGCGGTGTGGTGTACGGGGCGCGGGAATGGAAGGGCGTACCGGAGAAGCGGCTCACCGTGCTCGTCGCGCTGCTCGCCGTCGGCTACCTGCCCCTGATGCTCACGCCCGGCGCGGTCGCGATGACGCTGCTCGCGGCTCTCGCCGGGGTCTTCCTCGCGCCCTCCCTGGCATGCGCGTTCATCGTCGTCGACCGGCACGCTCCGGCGGGCACGGTCACGGAGGCGTTCTCCTGGCTGGTGACCACCTTCATGGTCGGCGCGTCCCTGGGGACGGCGGGCGCGGGCCCCGTCGTCGAGTGGGGCGGGACCACGGCGGGCTTCGTCATCCCCGGGGTCGCCGGGGTGGCCGCTCTGCTGGTTCTGCTGGCCACGGCGCGGACGCTCGTACTCCCCGCTGAAACGGCGGTGGTTGCGGGTTCATCCGAAAATGATCGAAACGGTGCCGTCGAACCCGGTTTCAGGGCAGGGCATCAGGCGTAATGTTCAGTCATGGACCGCCGCATTTTCGGGCTGGAGAATGAGTACGGCGTCACGTGCACGTTTAGGGGACAGCGCCGTCTGTCGCCTGACGAGGTGGCGCGCTACCTCTTCCGCCGTGTTGTCTCATGGGGCCGCAGCAGCAACGTCTTTCTGCGGAACGGCGCCCGCCTCTATCTTGACGTCGGGTCACATCCGGAATACGCGACACCGGAATGTGACAACGTGACCGAGCTGGTCACCCACGACAAAGCGGGCGAGCGCATTCTGGAAGGCCTGCTCGTCGACGCCGAACGCCGCCTGCACGAGGAGGGAATCGCGGGCGACGTCTATCTCTTCAAGAACAACACCGACTCGGCGGGAAACTCCTACGGCTGCCACGAGAACTATCTGGTGGCCCGGCACGGGGAGTTCTCGCGGCTCGCGGACATCCTCATTCCCTTCCTCGTCACGCGACAGCTGCTGTGCGGCGCGGGCAAGGTGCTGCAGACTCCGCGCGGCGCCGTGTACTGCGTCAGTCAGCGTGCCGAGCACATCTGGGAAGGGGTCTCCTCCGCGACCACCCGCTCCCGGCCGATCATCAACACCCGCGACGAACCCCACGCGGACGCCGAGCGCTACCGCCGGCTGCACGTCATCGTCGGCGACTCGAACATGTCCGAGACGACCATGCTCCTGAAGGTCGGCGCCACCGACCTCGTCCTGCGCATGATCGAAGCGGGCACGGTGATGCGGGACCTGACCTTGGAGAACCCGATCCGGGCGATCCGCGAGGTCAGTCACGACATCACGGGCCGCCGCAAGGTGCGCCTGGCCAGCGGCCGCGAGGCCTCCGCCCTCGAAGTACAGCGCGAGTACTACGAGAAAGCCGTGGACTTCGTGGACCGCCGCGGCATCCGCACGGGCACCGTCGAGCAGGTCCTCGAGCTGTGGGGCCGCACGCTCGACGCGATCGAGGCCGAGGACCTCGACCGCATCGGCACCGAGATCGACTGGGTCATGAAGTACAAGCTCATCGAGCGGTACCGGGCGAAGAACAACATGACCATGTCGCATCCGCGGGTCGCGCAGATAGACCTCGCGTACCACGACATCCACCGCCGCCGCGGGCTGTACTACCTCCTGGAGAGGAAGGGACAAGCCGCCCGCATCTGCAACGACTTGAAGATCTTCGAAGGCAAGTCGGTGCCGCCGCAGACGACCCGCGCGCGGCTGCGCGGCGACTTCATCCGCAGGGCCCAGGAGCAGCGCCGCGACTTCACGGTCGACTGGGTGCACCTGAAGCTCAACGACCAGGCACAACGCACCGTGTTGTGCAAGGACCCCTTCCGGTCGGTGGACGACCGGGTGGAGAAACTGATCGCCGGTATGTAAGCCCAGATGCAGGAGATGCGTTGCGGGAACGCAACGCGGGGCGCCGTACGTTCCTCGTACGGCGCCCTTCTCCATGCGTAGAGTTGCGCGCACGCCAACCGACAAGATCGACCGATACGAGGCCCCCACCGTGCGCCGACGCTCACTTCTCCTTGCTGTTCCGGCAGGCCTGCTCACGCTGGCCGGCTGTGGTGACGACAAAAAGGCCGACAAGGCCAAGTCCAGTGACAGTCCATCCCCTTCCAACTCGTCGTCGGCCGCGCCGACGGCGAAGATCGTGGACGGGCCGCTGCCCGAGATCACGAAGGGGACGAAGTTCGGGCAGAAGCCGACCGTCGCCAAGGGGCCCGGCAAGGCGTCCTCCGACCTCGCGGTGAAGACCCTGGTCGAGGGCAAGGGCGACGTGGTCAAGAAGGGCGACTACCTCCAGGCGAACTACCTCGGCCAGATCTGGGCCACGGCCAAGGTCTTCGACAACTCGTACGACCGCGGCAACCCCACGGTCTTCCCGATCGGCGTCGGTCAGGTCATCCCCGGCTGGGACCAGGCCCTGGTCGGCAAGAAGCTCGACAGCCGCGTGCAGCTCGCGATCCCGCCGAAGATGGGTTACGGCACCGAGGGCAACAAGCAGGCGGGCATCAAGGGCACGGACACGCTGGTGTTCGTCGTGGACCTCGTGGGCACCTTCAGCAACAAGAGCTCGGCCAAGGGCAAGGAGGTCGCGCAGTCCAACATCGACCTCCCCAAGGTCGGTACGAACACGGACGGCAAGGCCCCCTCGGTCGAGGTCCCGAAGAAGAAGGACGCCCCCGAGAAGCTCGTCGCGACGTACATCCTCGAGGGCGACGGCGACGAGATCAAGGAGACCGACAGCCTCCTGTGCCAGTACAAGGGCGTGCTGTGGGCCGACGGCAAGGAGTTCGACTCCTCGTACAAGAGCGGCCAGCTCGCCTCGTTCCAGCTGGCGCAGGTCGTCAAGGGCTGGGCGCAGGGTCTGACCGGCAAGAAGGTCGGCAGCCGCGTCCTGGTCGTCGTCCCGCCGAAGCTCGGTTACGGTGACAAGCCGCCGCAGGGCAGCACCATCAAGAAGGACTCCACGCTGGTCTTCACCGTGGACATCCTCGCGAAGATGTAAGACTGTCCCGGCCGGTCATTCGTATCAAGCAGGAGCATTAAACGTGAGCATCGAGAAGCCCGAGATCGACTTCCCCGACGGTCCGGCCCCCACCGACCTCGAGATCGTGGAGATCTGGGAGGGCGAAGGTCCGGAGGCCAAGGCGGGCGCCACCGTCTCCGTCCACTACGTGGGTGTGGCTTTCTCCACCGGTGAAGAGTTCGACGCCTCCTGGAACCGCGGCACGCCGCTCCAGTTCCAGCTCGGCGCCGGCCAGGTCATCGCCGGCTGGGACCAGGGTGTCCAGGGCATGAAGGTCGGCGGACGCCGCCGGCTGACCATCCCCGCGCACCTGGCGTACGGCGACCGCGGCGCCGGTGGCGGCCGTATCGCGCCCGGCGAGTCGCTGATCTTCGTCTGCGACCTCGTCGGCGCCTGAGCGACGACTGAGGTCAGGGTCTGATCAGACCTGCCCACTGAGGGCCCATGCCTGTTCCGGCATGGGCCCTTCCGTCTCCCACCACCACCCTCAACGGATTCCCTTCGGGATGCCCCCCCTTCCTCTGAGCTTTCACCAAGACACCCCGGGGCGGTACGGTCGGCGGTCGGAAGTCATGTGGAGAAAGGGCGTCGATGGCCATTGCCAAGGCCGAGCGGCTGATGAACCTGGCGCTGTGTCTGCTCGGGACCCGGCGGCCGCTCAGCAAGCGCGAGCTGCGCGAGTCCATCGAGGCCTATCTGGAGGCGGGGTCCGACGACTCCTTCAACCGGATGTTCGAGCGCGACAAGGACGATCTGCGCGAACTCGGCCTGGTCATCGAGACGGTGGAGAACCTCGACGGCGAGGTGGGCTATCTCGCGCGCCGCGACAGCAACCGCCTGCCGCCCATCACCATCGACGCCGAGGAAGCCGCCGCGCTCGGCCTCGCGGCCAAGGTCTGGCAGCAGGCCCGGCTCGCCGGAGCCGCCAGCGGCGCCCTGCAGAAGCTGCGCGCCGCCGGACTGCCCGAGGACGTCGACCCGTACGAGGCGCACAGCGCCCTCGAGCCGCGCATCCCCGTGCACGAGGCGTCCTTCGAGCCGCTGATGCTGGCCTGCCGCGACCGGCGGCCGGTCGTCTTCGACTACCGCAAGGCCACCGCGGCCCGCCCCGAGCCCCGCCACGTCGAGCCGTGGGCCCTTGAGTGCTGGCGCGGCCACTGGTACCTCGCGGGCTGGGACCGCGACCGCGGCGCCGAGCGCGTCTTCAGGCTCTCCCGCATCACCGGAAAGGTCCGCGCCCGCGCGGGGAAGTTCACCGCCGACATCCCCGATGTGGTCACGGTGCGTGAGACCGTCGCGAGCTGGGCGGGGGAGAGCGCCGACCGCTCCGCCCTGATCAGACTGCGTACGGGCGCGGGCTATCCGCTGCGCGCCAAGGCTGCCCGCATACGCGAAGTGGGCGAGGGATGGGACGAGTTGGAGATTCCGTACGGGCACGGGCTCGACGCCTGGCTGGTGGAGTTCGGGCCCGATGTGGTGGTCCTTGAGCCCGCCGAGCTGCGGGCCGACGTAGTGGACCGGCTGCGCGCCGTGGCCAAGGGCTGAGGGGACGTACGACCATGGCCTCGAACGCCATCGACCAGACCCGCCGGATGCTCTCCCTGGTCACCTACCTGCGCGAGCGCCCGGGCGCCCACGTCAGTGACGTGGCCCGCGCCTTCGGGATCACCGAGGACGAACTGATCTCGGACCTGGACGTGCTGCCGCTGTGCGGGACCAGTTTCCGCGGCGGCGATCTCCTCGACATCGACACCGACGGCGACCGCATCTGGTGGCACAACCCGGACGACGTGGCGGCACCCCTGCGGCTCGCCGCCGACGAGGCCACCGCGCTCCTGGTGGCCGCCCGCGCGGTCTCCACCCTCCCCGGCCTGCGCGAGAGCGACCGGCAGGCGCTCCTTCGCGCCACCGCGAAGCTGGAGGCGGCGGCCGGTGAGAACGCGGGCGCGAGCGCGCGGCTCTCGGTGACCTTCGAGTCCGAGGGCGGTGTCTTCGCCGACGTCGACCGCGCCATCTCCGAGCGGCGCAGGCTCTGGCTGCGCTACTACTCGCCCGCGCGCGACGAGCTCACCGAGCGCGAGGTCGACCCGATCCGGCTCTTCGCCGTCGGGCACACGTACATGGAGGCGTGGTGCTACCTCTCCGAGGCGCGCCGCACCTTCCGCCTCGACCGGGTGGCCGAGATCAAGATCCTGGACGAGCCGTCCTCGCCGCCCGAGGTCGAACTGCGGGACCTCTCCGAGGGGCTCGTGCAGCCCGCCGCCGAGGACCCCGAGGTGGTCGTCGAGGTCGGGCCCGGCGGCCGCTGGGTCGCCGAGTACTACCCCCACGACAGCGCCGATGAACTCCCCGACGGGGGCCTGCGGATCACGCTGCGCACCCCGGACCCCACCTCGCTGCGCAGGCTCGCGCTGCGGCTCGGCGGGGACGGGCACATCGTCTCCCCGGCGGATCTCGCGGACAGCGCGCGCAAGGCGGCGCGCGAGGCGCTCGCGGCCTATGACGAGCACGACAAGCACCCCGGCGGGTCGTACGACAGGCAGGAGCAAGGGCGTTGAACACCAGCATCTTGTCCGAGATTCCCGGAATGTCGAGAATTGCCCCCGTGCTTTTCAAGGCCGCCTGCCCCGACTGCCGAGCCCGCTTCGAACTCTCCGCGGGCTCTCTGCGGCTGGCGATCGGCGCCTCGGCCCGCACCACCTTCTACTCGTTCACGTGCCCCGAGTGCGGCACCGCGGTGCGCAAGCCCGCCGGTGAACGCATCGTCGAACTCCTCACCGGCGGCGGGGTGCGGACGCTGCGTCTGCACTCGACCGTCTAGGCTCGGCGCATGTTCTGGGCGATGCTGGCGATTGCCGCGGGGTTCTGTGGCCTCGCCGTGCTCGGCGTACTGGCGATTCGGGTCTTCATCGAGGCGCAGCGCCTCAGCAGTCAAGTGACGCAGACCACACAGCGGATCAACCGCGCCGCGGAGGATCTTGAGGCAGCTGCGACGGGTGTGGCCCGAGCGAGCCGGGACACCCTCTAGAGCCGGTGAATCCTGACGGTGCGGCTGAGACGCGTATCGACCCCGCGGCCTGTCAACTTCCCTTGTCCGGCGGGTACGCTGCTGAAGTGGCCCGGAGTGCGAGGCGCGGGCCGCAACTGGGAGTACGCACAGGGATTGCCCTGCGTTCACCCCTGAGCGTTACGATCGCTGCCAGCACGGTGGCCGGACAGCCAAGTCCGGCCTGTCCGGCAGCCCCGCCCCTGCCGCCTCGGTGAGAAGGTAAAGACCTATGTTCGGAAAGATCGGCGCCCCCGAGATCATTCTCATTCTCGTCGTCATCGTTCTGCTGTTCGGCGCGAAGAAGCTTCCCGACATGGCCCGGTCGCTCGGCAAGTCCGCGCGCATCCTCAAGAGCGAGGCGAAGGCGATGAAGTCGGACGGGAAGAAGGACGAGGCCGCCCCGGCCGACCCGCCCACCGACCCCGCCGCCGCTCAGCCGCGCACCATCCAGGCCGCGCCCGGCGACGTGACCAGCTCCCGTCCGGTCACCGAGCCCACCGACAGCACGACTAAGCGCTGATCCAAGGCCGGCGACGGCCGGCCTGCCGCACGAGATGAGGACGTGGGTTGCTCAAGTCTGCCCGCAAGAAGGAACAGGATCCCGAGGGGCGGATGCCTCTTGCGGAGCACTTGCGCGAGCTCCGCAATCGGCTCGCGAAGGCCGTGCTGGCCATCATCGTCGTCGCGATCGTCGCCGCGTTCTTCTACAAGGACATCATCGAGTTCTTCACGGACCCGATCCTGAAATCCGTGGGATGCGAGTCCAGCTTCGCCGAGCTGGCGGCGACGGGCGGCCACGAGACCTGCGCGCGCATCGTCCTGAACGGTCTGCTCACGCCGTTCACGCTCGCCCTCAAGGTGTCCTTGATGGCAGGCATGGTGCTCGCGGCGCCGGTCTGGCTCTACCAGCTCTGGGCGTTCGTCGCGCCCGGTCTGCACCGCAGCGAGAAGAAGTACGCCTACGGGTTCGTGGGAGCGGGCTTCCCGCTGTTCCTCGGCGGCGGCTTCTTCGCGTACAAGACGCTGCCGACGATGGCCCGCGTGCTGCTCGACTTCTCGCCGGGCGGTGTCGACAACCAGCTGCCCCTCGACGAGCTGCTCGACCTGGTCACCCGCATGGTGATCGTCTTCGGCCTCTCCTTCGAGCTTCCGCTGCTCCTGGTGATGCTGAACCTCACCGGGGTGCTCTCCGGCAAGCGGATGCTCGGCTGGTGGCGCGGCATGATCATGGGCATCACGGTCTTCGCGGCCGTGGCGACGCCCAGCACCGACCCGCTGACGATGATGATGCTCGCCGGACCGATCTGGGTGCTCTACTTCGCGGCCACCGCCTTCTCGCTCCTCAACGACCGGCGCAAGGCCAGGGTCGAAGCGGCAGGACCCGATGACGACGAGGCCTCCGACCTGGACCTCACCCCTGAGGACGTCGACGAGATCGAACCCGTGTCCGCGAACCGTGCGCTGCCCGAGCAGGCGAGCGCCGACAGCACGAACCGAGATCGGGTAAACGGTTTCGACGACGTGACCTGATCTTGTAAGGTCCTCCCGCACACTCCGTCCGGGGGGACCCTCAGTGACCAGCGAGATCACTCTCTTCGTCAATCCCACCGCGGGCCGCGGCCGGGGCGCCCACGCGGCGCAGCCGGCCGCTTCCGCGTTGCGGGCAGCGGGCTTCTCCGTGCGCACGGTCATCGGCGAGGACGCCGCCGACGCGCTGCGCCGGGCCCGTGACGCCGTCGACGCCGGTACGGGCGCGCTGATAGCCGTCGGCGGCGACGGCATGGCGAGCCTCGCGCTGCAGGCGGTCGCGCAGACGCCCACCCCGTTGGGAGTGATCGCCGTGGGCACCGGCAACGACTTCGCGCGTGCCCTCGGGCTTCCGGTGCGCGACCCGGCCGCGGCGGGGGCGGCCGTCGCCGACGCGCTCGACGCGGGGCGCGCGCGGGACGTCGACCTGGGGCGGGTGGGCAAGACGTGGTTCGGCACCGTGCTCGCCTCCGGCTTCGACTCGCGGGTCAACGACCGGGGCAACCGGATGCGCTGGCCCACAGGACGCTTCAAGTACGACCTGGCGATGGCCGTCGAGCTGGCCGCCTTCCGGCCCGTCCCGTACCGGATCACGCTGGACGACGGCCGGGTCCACGAGGTCGACGCGACGCTCGTCGCCGTGGGGAACGGACCGTCGTACGGCGGGGGCATGAAGATCTGCGCGCGGGCCGACATGAGCGACGGCCTCTTCGATGTCACGGTCGTCGGCGACTGCAGCCGTACGACACTCCTCAAGGTCTTCCCGCGGGTCTACAAGGGCACACACCTCGACCATCCCAAGGTCACCGTGTTCCGGGCCGCGAAGGTGGAGCTCGCCGCGTCGGGCGTCACCGGGTACGCGGACGGGGAGCAGCTCGGGGGACTGCCGCTGACGGCGGAGTGCGTGCCGGGGGCCGTGCGGATACTCGGGCCCGAGGAGCCGCGGGTACCCCAAGACGGATAATGATCGTCCGTTGTCAGTGGTGGCCGGTAGTCTCGAAAGCACGATGACAGAGGACCTCTCACCGGCCGAGCGGTACGCGGCGGCGCGCGAGCGCGCTGTCGAGCAGGCCACCGCACTCGCTGGCTTCCGCGAGATGTACGAATTCGGCCTCGACCCCTTCCAGATCGACGCCTGTCGGGCGCTCGAGGCGGGCAAGGGTGTACTCGTGGCCGCCCCCACGGGCTCGGGCAAGACGATCGTCGGCGAGTTCGCCGTGCACCTTGCCCTGTTGCAGGGCAAGAAGTGCTTCTACACGACGCCCATCAAGGCGCTCTCCAACCAGAAGTACGCCGACCTCTCCAGGAGATACGGCGCGGACAAGGTCGGTCTGCTGACCGGCGACAACAGCGTCAACTCCGATGCCCCGGTGGTCGTGATGACCACCGAGGTGCTGCGGAACATGCTGTATTCGGGCTCGCAGTCGCTGCTGAACCTCGGCTATGTGGTGATGGACGAGGTGCACTACCTCTCCGACCGCTTCCGTGGCGCCGTCTGGGAAGAGGTGATCATCCACCTCCAGGAGTCGGTGACGCTGGTCTCCCTGTCGGCGACCGTCTCGAACGCCGAGGAGTTCGGCGACTGGCTCGACACCGTGCGCGGCGACACGCAGGTGATCGTCTCGGAGCACCGGCCCGTCCCGCTGTTCCAGCACGTCCTGGCCGGACGCCGGATGTACGACCTCTTCGAGGAGGGGGAGGGCCAGCGCAAGGCCGTCAACCCCGACCTCACGCGCATGGCGCGGATGGAGGCCAGCCGTTCGTACAACCCGCGTGATCGCCGCAAGGGCAAGATGATCCGCGAGGCCGACCGCGAGCGCGAGCGCAGACAGCGGTCGCGGATCTGGACGCCGGGCCGGCCCGAGGTCATCGACCGGCTCGACTCCGAGGGTCTCCTTCCCGCGATCACGTTCATCTTCAGCCGCGCGGCCTGCGAGGCCGCCGTGCAGCAGTGCCTGCACGCGGGACTGAGGCTGAACGACGAGGACGCGCGGGCACAGGTCCGCGAGATCGTCGAGGAGCGCACGGCCGCCATCCCGGACGAGGACCTGCACGTCCTTGGTTACTACGAATGGCTGGAAGGCCTTGAGCGCGGCATCGCCGCGCACCACGCGGGCATGCTGCCGACCTTCAAGGAGGTCGTCGAGGAGCTCTTCGTGCGCGGGCTCGTGCGCGCGGTCTTCGCCACCGAGACCCTCGCGCTGGGCATCAACATGCCCGCGCGCAGCGTGGTGCTTGAGAAGCTCGTCAAGTGGAACGGCGAGCAGCACGCGGACATCACGCCCGGTGAGTACACCCAGCTGACCGGCCGTGCCGGGCGACGCGGCATCGACGTCGAGGGCCACGCGGTGGTCCTGTGGCAGCGCGCCATGAGCCCGGAGCACCTCGCGGGCCTCGCCGGTACGCGTACGTACCCGCTGCGGTCCAGCTTCAAGCCGTCGTACAACATGGCGGTGAACCTGGTCGAGCAGTTCGGGCGGCACCGCTCGCGGGAGCTCCTGGAGACGTCCTTCGCGCAGTTCCAGGCCGACAAGTCGGTCGTCGGGATCTCCCGGCAGGTTCAGAAGAACGAAGAGGGTCTTGAGGGCTACAAGGCCTCGATGACCTGCCACTTGGGCGACTTCGACGAGTACGCACGCCTGCGACGCGAGCTGAAGGACCGGGAGACCGAGCTCGCCAAGCAGGGCGCCAACCAGCGCAGGGCCGCGGCCGCCGCCGCCCTGGAGAAGCTCAAGCCCGGTGACGTCATCCACGTGCCGACCGGGAAGTACGCGGGCCTCGCGCTCGTCCTGGATCCGGGTATCCCCGCGGGGCGGGTCAACGGCCACCGCGGCTTCGAGCACCAGGACGGGCCGCGCCCCCTTGTCCTCACCTCCGAGCGGCAGGTCAAGCGGCTCGCCTCGATGGACTTCCCGGTGCCGGTCGAGGCCCTGGAGCGGATGCGCATCCCGAAGTCGTTCAACGCGCGCTCGCCGCAGTCGCGCAGGGACCTGGCGTCCGCGCTGCGCACGAAGGCCGGGCACATCGTGCCGGAGCGCCACCGCAAGGGGCGCGCGGTCGCCGCCGACGACCGCGAGATCGCCCGGCTCCGTACGGAGTTGCGGGCGCACCCCTGCCACGGGTGCGACGAGCGGGAGGACCACGCCCGGTGGGCCGAGCGCTACTACCGCCTGCGGCGGGACACCGTGCAGCTGGAGCGGCGCATCGAGGGGCGCACGAACACCATCGCGCGGACCTTCGACCGGATCGTCGCGCTCCTGACCGAGATGGACTATCTGCGGGGCGACGAGGTCACCGAGCACGGCAAGCGGCTCGCCCGGCTCTACGGAGAGCTGGACCTCCTTGCGAGCGAATGCCTGCGGGAGGGCGTGTGGGAGGGGCTCAGTCCGGCTGAACTGGCCGCGTGTGTCTCGGCGTTGGTGTTCGAGGCCCGGATGGCTGACGACGCGCTCGCCCCCAAGCTGCCCTCGGGGAAGGTGAAGGCCTCTCTCGGCGAGATGGTGCGGATCTGGGGGCGGCTCGATGCCCTTGAGGAAGAGTTCAAGATCAACCAGGCCGAGGGGGTCGGGCAGCGGGAGCCGGATCTCGGCTTCGCCTGGGCGGCGTACATGTGGGCGTCGGACAAGGGCCTCGACGAGGTGCTTCGGGAGGTCGAGATGCCTGCGGGGGACTTCGTCCGGTGGTGCAAGCAGGTGATCGATGTCCTTGGACAGATCTCAGCCGCCGCTCCCCGCGAAGGGTCGACCGTGGCCAAGAACGCCCGCAAGGCCGTGGATCAGCTGCTGCGGGGTGTGGTGGCGTACAGCTCTGTCGGGTGACGATGGGTGGGGGCGGGCCGAGGGGCGGCCCCGGCGTCGGAGTCGCCGGTGGAACGGATTCACTGGCGCAAGCGCTGTTGTGCCTCTTCCTCGGCGGCGTCAAGTGCGGGCTCGAGTGTGGCGAGCGCGGAGCGGAGCAGGTCTGGTAGCGAGCCGGACGGCACGACGAGCCCGCCGGTCGTGAGGGGCGCGGCCGGAGGTTGGAGCCACTGCTGGAGTGAGACCCGAACCGCAGCCGCCACGCTCGCCGCGAGCACGCGGGGGGCGAGCGTGCCGGTGCGGCCGAGGCGCTGGTCGATCGCAGCGGCGAGGGGGTCTTCGATCGCCGCCGCGGTGTTGAGGAACGTGTCGCGCAGCGCGGGACTGGCGGTGATCAGCAGCAGCTCGTCGTGGTCACGCGGTTCGGTGTACTGCTCCAGGATCGCTTCGGCCAAGGCGTCGGCGAGGCGAGTGTGGGCGGGCCCGGCTGCGACGGCCGCGGCGACCCGGGATTCCCGTTCGGCGGTGACGGCGGCGACGATCGCCTGTTCGCGACTGGAGAAGTAGTTGTTGTAGGTCCTCGGCGAGACCCCGGCCGCCTCGGCGATGTCGTCGACGCGGACGTTGTCGGGCCCGTGCTTGAGGGCCAGTCGAAGTGCTGCCTCGCGCAACGCCACTCGGGTGGCCTGCTTCTTCTCCTCGCGCAGCCCGGTCCGCCTCGTCGTCACCCTCGCAGTGTCCCAGCCTGAGTGCGTGCACGCAAACTTGCCTCCACGAAAACTTGCGTGCACGCAATATTTGCTTCTACTCTCTGGCCCTCTACAGAAAGGTCAGACCCATGCGAGCCAAAGGCATCTGCTACGACACCGGCTTCCTCCGCGACGGCAGCAGCTCCCGGGAGCACTTCGACCCCGACCTGGTCAAGAAGGAGCTGACCATCATCCGCGATGATCTCCACTGCACCGCCGTCCACATCACCGGCGGCGACCCGGGCCGTCTGGAGCTCGCCGCCCGTCACGCCGCCGAGCTCGGACTGGAGATCTGGTTCTCGCCGTACCCGCTGGAGCTGACGACCGACGAGATCCTCACCCTGATCGCTGACTGCGCGGAGCGGGCCGAGCGGCTCCGGGCGCGGGGAGCCGAGGTCGTGTTCGTTACCGGCGCTGAACTGAGCGTCATGAACGACGGGTTCCTCGAAGGCGAAAGCACCGAAGAGCGAATCGGCTGGCTGCTGAGCGACCCGGCCCTTCGGCCCGAGAGAATCGCCGCAGTCGGCACCCGCCTCAACATCTTCCTCCGCGAAGCCGTGGCGGTGGTCCGCGAGCACTTCCACGGCAAGGTCACCTACGCCGCCATCCAGTTCGAAGCCGTCGACTGGGACTTGTTCGACTTCACGACCTTCGAACTCATCCGATCCGCGGAGGTGGCCGACCGATTCCGAGATGCCGTGCGCAGCCTCGTCGCACAGCCCAAACCGGTTGCCATCACTGGCTTCGGCACCGCCACCTGGCGCGGCGCGGGTGACGTCGCACCCCGCAGCATGGAAATCCTCGAAACCGACGAAGCCACCGGGGCGCCGCTCCGGCTGACCGGGGAATACGAGCGCGACGAGGCCGGCCAAGCGGCATACCTGAGCGAACTGCTGGAGATCTTCGACAGCGAGGGTGTCGACAGCGCCTTCGTGTTCCTCTTCGCGCTGTACAACCTGCCCCACCGCCCCGACGGCGATCCTCGCGACGACCTCGACCTCGCCAGCCTCGGCATCGTCAAGATCCTCGAAGACCGCCACGGCGACACCTATCCCGACCTGCCCTGGGAGCCCAAGGCCGCCTTCGCCGCGGTCGCCGACCACTACCGCGACTGAGTCCGCTGGGGATCAAGACGTGGGGGGCGGGACACAGCGGCGGCCAGTCCCCGGTCGAGGCGCTTGTCCCCGGAGCCGGGTAGGCCGACCGTCGCGCCCTGTGCCTCCCGCACGGCATGGCGTTGCCTTTTCGGCGAGAACTACTGAGACCCCACGCCCTCAGACCCCATGCCCTCAGACCCCATGCCCTCAGACCTCATGCCCTCAGACCCCATGTCCTCAGACGGCGGACGGGCTGAAAGACGCGCCGGACCGGTTGGGCAGCTCGGCGTCCCGCTTCGCGACCTCTTCCCGCACGATCGGGATCACGTGCCGTCCGAAGTCGATCGCGTCGTCCAGGAGGTCGTAGCCCCGGGCGGAGAGGATCTCCACTCCCAGGTCGTAGTAGTCGAGGAGGGCCTGGGCGACCGTCTCCGGAGTGCCCACCAGGGCTGTCGAGTTGCCCGCGCCGCCCGTTTCCGCGGCCGTCGGGGTCCACAGCGCGCGGTCGTGGCGCTCTCCCGAGGCCGCCGCCGCGAGCAGGCGCTGGGAGCCTGAGTTCTCGGGGTTCGTCAGCGGGTGGCGGCGGGACAGGGGCGCGCCCGCCTTGCGGGCCTTGATGCGGGCCAGCGTCGCGTGCGCCTTCTCCCAGGCCAGTTCCTCGGTCGGCGCGATGATCGGCCGGAAGGCCACCTGGATCTTGGGGACGTCCGTGCGCCCGGCCGCTTTCGCCGCCGCCTTCACCGACTCGATCTGCTCCGCGGTCTGCGCGAGCGGCTCGCCCCACAGGCAGTAGATGTCGGCCTCCGCGCCCCCGGCGGCGTACGCGGCGGGTGACGAGCCGCCGAACGAGACGCGCGGATGCGGCTGTTGGACCGGGAAGGTGTCGCTGACGAAGTCGTTGAAGCGGTAGTGCGCACCCTCGTGGTCGAAGGGTTCGTGCGAGGTCCACGCCTTCTTGATGATCTGGATGGCCTCGCGGGTGCGCGCGTACCGTTCGTCCTTGGTGTGGAAGTCACCCTCGCGCTGCTGCTCGTGGTCGTTGCCGCCCGTGATGAAGTGCACCGCGAGCCGGCCGTCGCTGATGCGGTCCAGGGTCGCGAACGTCTTCGCGGCGAAGGTGGGGTACGAGACGTTCGGGCGGTGCGCGACCAGGATCTGGAGCTTGTCCGTGCGGGCCGCGATGTAGGCGGCGGCGGGGGAGGGGTCGGGGGACCCCGATCCGTACGCGAACAGGACCCGGTCCCAGCCGTGATCCTCGTGGGCCCGGGCGAGCCGGAGTGTGTAGTCCTTGTCGAAGGACACGCCCGAGCGGGCGGTGACTTCGGAGCCTTCGTTGGTCGCGGCGATGCCGAGGAACTCGACGGGCATGGCGGATTCTCATCTCAACTTGTCGTGGTGTGCGCTGACTTGGAAGCAGTCAGAAGCAACACGACGCGGACCACACGCGACCGAAGTCGATGTGGTCGCGGGTGACAAGACGCAGCTGAGGGCGCATGCGCTCAGTGGAACAGCAGTCCATACAGGGCGTCAACCACGGCCGTCCCGCAGCTGTTCCCGCCTGTTCGACGTCATTACTCCATGTGTTCGATTGGTCGCCGGGCGTGCAAATGGGGCCGAGTGTATGCCCGTCGATGAGCCCGATGCAGAGGGTTGCCGAATATGACTCGGCGCTGTTTTCGGCGGACTAAGCTCGCCCGGAGCGCGGCGAGTTGAAACGAGTTGCGATAGATTCGCGCGTTTGTTCCTAGATCTCTCGAAAGTTCGGATACGTCCATCACTCTCAACCCTTCCTACAATCCCCACATTTCACGGCATCAACCCCCTTCCTTTCCCCCAAGACAAGTGTTCAGAGGGCATACATGGTGAGTGTTCAATCGCCTCCCGGTGGCCGAGAAGTCCCTTACGCACGCGTGCTGTTGCTGCCCGCCATACTGATGGCCGCGGCGACCGGAGCCGCTGTCGCGGCAGTGACGGAACCCGCCCGCATCGCGGTGGGCTGTTGCGGCGCGATCGCGACCCTCGTGGTCGTCGCGGTCGGCGCCGAAGCGGTACGCCGCGGCCGGTCCCTCCGGGAGGCGCACACGCGGTACGCACAACGGATCGCCTTCCTGGAGCGGCGCATCGCGTCCCACGACGACGAGACCATCCGCCTGGGCAGGGAGATCATTCCCGAGGCCGTCTTCCGGCTCCGGCAGGGCGAGGCGCCCTCGGAAGTGATCCGCAACCTCGTCGACAGCGACGAGTCCTTCTCCGGACTCCCGCAGTCACAGCGCCAGATGCTCCGCCACGTCCTGGACACCCTGGACACCGGAGAGGCGATGCGCGAGTCCTCGCAGCGCTCCTTCGTCAACATCGCCCGGCGCGTCCAGGCCATCGTCCACCAACAGGCAGCGGAACTGCGCGAGATGGAGGAGTTCCACGGCCGTAACCCCGAGGTCTTCGACGACCTGCTCCGCATCGACCACGGCACCGCCCTCATCGGCCGCCTCGCCGACTCGATCACCGTGCTCGGCGGCGCCCGCCCGGGACGCCAATGGCCCAAGCCCGTACCGCTGTTCAGCGTGTTGCGCGGCGCCATGTCCCGGATCCTGGATTACCAGCGCGTCGACCTGCACTCGATCGCCAAGGTCGCCATCCGCGGCACGTCCGTCGAACCGCTCATCCACGCCTGTGCCGAGCTGCTCGACAACGCCACCCGCTACTCTCCGCCGCAGACCCGCGTGCACGTCACCGCCGTCGAGGTGCAGACAGGCATCGCCATCGAGATCGAGGACGGCGGCGTCAGCCTCAGCGAGGAGGCGCGGGCACGGGCCGAGCGCATGCTCGCGCAGGCACAGGCCGGCATCGACCTGAACGACCTCGGTGAGAGCCCCCGCCTCGGCATGGCCGTCGTGGGCCGGCTCTCGCAGATGTACAACCTCCAGGTCTCGCTGCGGCAGTCCGCGTACGGCGGTGTCCGCGCGGTGCTCATCGTCCCGCGCGAGATGATCACCACCGGACCCGCTCCCGGCCTCGCGCACGGCATCGGCGCCTCCGCCGTGCCCCGCGTGAACTCCGAGGGCCAGCCCATCCAGGAGGCCCACGGCATCCGGCGCAAGAAGCCCCGCGTGATGACGGCAGGGCCGCCGATCTCCAAGGGGCTCACCGCCGCCATGGAGGACGACATCCCGGAGGTCACCGAGTGGACGTCGAACGGTCTTCCGCAGCGCCGCAGCCGGGTCCGCACCCCGCTGGGCGAGCGGCTCGCCCAGGAGGCCGCCGACGAGAAGTACGCGGCGCAGCGCGCGCAGTACTCCCCGCAGCCGACGGCGCCGGTCGTGCCCGAACAGGCGAAGAAGGAGGAGAAGGAGCCCGGTCTCTGGATCGAGGCCTTCATGAAAGGCGTCAACGGCGACGACTCCGCGACCGATGACCCGCTGTTCCCCAAGGGGCACAGCGAGAACGACCACGGCAACGCCGACAACGCCGACGAGGGGGGCTGGAAGTGATCCAGCAACGTGCCAATTTCGACTGGATGCTCAAGGAACTCGCCGACGGGGTGCCGCAGACCCGGCAGATCGTGGTGCTCTCCGCGGACGGCCTGCGCATCGCGCGCTACGGCGGTGACCCCGACGGCGCCGACCGTCTCGCCGCGGCCTGCGCGGGTCTTCAGTCCCTGGCGGCCGCGGTGGCCACCGAGATCCCGCAGAGTGGCGGCGGGATGCGCATGGTGATCATCGAGGTCGACGGCGGCTACTTCTATCTGATGGCCGCGGGAGCCGGTGCCTACCTCGCCGTGCTCGCCGACGAGACCGTCGACGCGGGCCTGGTGGGCAACCGGATGCGAGACCTGGTCGTACGGATCGGCGCCCATCTGACGAGCCCGCCCCGGCGTGACGGGCAGGCCGTATGAGTCCTTCGGAAGGCGAGAACCCCTCTCACCGGGACGACCCTCCCCAACGGGAACGGCGCAGCCCGGAGAATCCCGAGCGGCTCTACATCCTGACCGGCGAGGACACGGAGAGGGCGCCGCTCGACCTCGTCACGCTGATCGTCGCGCACGGCGAGGCGCCGCCCACGGCCGAGCCGGAGCACTCCTCCGTCCTGCGGCTGTGCAAGACCCCGCTGTCCGTCGCCGAGCTCTCGGCCTATCTCGCGCTGCCGTTCAGCGTGGTGACCGTTCTGCTGACGAAGATGCTCGGGGGCGAACTCGTACAGGCGCGGGAGCCGATCGTCCGCTCCACGCTCCCCGACCGTTCCCTCCTCGAAGCGGTGATGCATGGACTTCAAAAGCTCTGACACGATCACCGGGCCCAGCAGCGAAGAGGTACTGCCGCACACGACCACGGCCGCCGTGAAGGTCGTGATCGTGGGCGGGTTCGGGGTCGGCAAGACGACGATGGTCGGCTCGGTCAGCGAGATCCGTCCGCTGACCACCGAAGAGACCATGACCCAGGCCGGCATCGGCGTCGACGACAACTACGGCTCCGACACCAAGACGGCCACCACCGTCGCGATGGACTTCGGCCGGATCAGCCTCTCCGAAGAGCTGGTGCTCTATCTGTTCGGCACCCCGGGCCAGGAGCGCTTCTGGTTCCTGTGGAACGGCCTCTTCGAAGGGGCGCTCGGCGCCGTCGTCCTCATCGACACCCGCCGTCTCGAAGTCAGCTTCGACGTGATCGGCCGCCTCGAGGAGCGCGGCGTGCCGTTCGTCGTCGCCGTCAACGACTTCCCCGACGCGCCCAGCCACCCGATGGACGCGCTGCGCCGTGCCCTCGACCTCGACGAGGCGGTGCCGATGGTGAAGTGCGACGCCCGGCAGCGGGCGTCGAGCCGGGACACCCTGCTGACCCTCATGCGGTACCTGCACTCCCTGACCGTGGCCCCTGTCTGACGCCTCATCTCATCCGCAACCGGAATCTCTTCCGAAATCCGGAATCTCTTCCGCAACCCCGGAGCGAAGAACGTGACGACTCCTTCCCACTCTGACCCCGGCATGGACTCCCCGGCCGTGCCGCCGTCCGGCTGTCCCGCGCACGGCCTCGGCCCCGGTGGCCTGCGCCGGCTCTACGGGCCCGAGGCGGACACCGACCTCGGCGGTCTGTACGAGAAGCTGCGTGCCGAGCACGGCGCGGTGGCCCCGGCCCTGCTGCACAACGACGTCCCCATCTGGGCGGTCCTCGGCCACAGCGAGAACCTCCACATGATCCGCACCCCCTCGCAGTACACCCGCGACTCGCGCCAGTGGCGGGCCGTCCAGGACGGCTCCATGGGCGCCGACCATCCGCTCGCCCCCGTCATCGCCTGGCAGCCCATGGCCAGTTTCGTGGAGGGCGACGTGCACCAGCGGCTGCGCGACGCGGTCACCGGCGCCATGGCGGGCCTCGACCACCGGGGCATCCGCCGCTACATCAACCGCTACAGCAACCTCCTGCTCAACGACCTCTGCCAGCGCGGCAGGGCCGACCTGGTGAGCGAGTTCGCCGAACATCTGCCGATGATGGTGATGTGCCATGTCCTGGGCATGCCCGAGGAGTACAACGAGCGGATGGTGCAGGCCGCCCGCGACATGCTCCGGGGCACCGAGACCGCCATCGCCAGCAACGCGTACATCATGGAGGTGCTGATGCGCCAGGTGGCGCGGCGCCGGGAGCAGGCCGAGGAGGACTTCACCAGTAACCTCATCGCGCAGCCCCAGCAGCTCACCGACGAGGAGGTCGGCACGCACCTGCGGCTCGTGCTCATCGCCTCGTACGAGGCGACGGCCAATCTCATCGCGAACGCCCTGCGCATGGTCCTGACCGACCCGCGCTTCCGCGCCCAGCTCAGCGGCGGTCAGATGACGGTCCCCGAGGC
This sequence comes from Streptomyces sp. NPDC031274, assembly GCF_055570235.1. NCBI lineage: Bacteria > Bacillati > Actinomycetota > Actinomycetes > Kitasatosporales > Streptomycetaceae > Streptomyces > Streptomyces sp. NPDC031274. The sequence continues at coordinate 123,315 of NZ_JBVIHP010000004.1, forward strand.
GGTCGAGCAGTCCCTGTGGGACGAGCCGCCGTTCAGTGCCATGGTCGGCTACTTCGCCAAGCAGGACACGGAGCTCGGCGGCCAGCAGATCAAGGCGGGCGACGGTCTGATCTTCGGTATCGCACCGGGCAACGTGGACCCCGTCGTACGTCCTGACCTCGCCGCCAACATGCAGGGCAATCGCTCTCATCTGGCGTTCGGCGGCGGACCGCACGAGTGCCCGGGGCAGGACATCGGCCGTGCCATCGCCGAAACCGGCGTGGACGCGCTGCTCATGCGCATCCCGGACGTGGAACTCGCCGTCGAGGAGCACGAGTTGAGGTGGACCTCGTCGATTCTCTCCGGGCACCTGGTGGCGCTTCCGGTGCAGTTCGCGCCGCGGCCTCCGCAGGACGTGATGGCGCGGCCCATGGCGCGGGTGCCCGACGCGCGAGGCGACTGGCAGGTGTCGTCCCCGGCGCCGCGGCCCGCGTACGCGGCGTCGCAGCCGGTGCCGCCGCCCGCCGGACCGCCGCCCGTACCGGAGGCCGCACCGGTGGCGTCCGTGCCGCGCCAAGGGGCGTGGCGGCGGCTCGTCACCTGGTGGCGGGGCTACTGACCGCCCGCTGACGGGTTCGCCCAGGTGTCGTACGAGTCCCAGGCGCCCAACTCGCGCGCGCTGACGAAGCGATGGTCGGCGCCCGTGACGGGGTCGGTGAACTCCAGTACGCGGGCCAGGAGTTGAAGGGGCCGCCGGAAGTCGTCCGGCGGCACCGGCCCTCTCACGAGCGGGTAGACCGGATCCCCGAGGATCGGCAGGCCCAGGGCGTTCATATGGACACGCAGCTGGTGGGTGCGCCCGGTGTGCGGGATGAGCCGGAAGCGCGCCAACTCGCCCTGCTGGTCGGTGAGTTCGATGCGGGTCTCGCTGTTGGGCTCGGCATCGGGGACTTCGTACGCGGCGATGATGCCGCGCTCCTTCACGATGTGGCTGCGCGTGGTGCGGGGGAGTTCGACTCCGGGGTCGTGGGCGGCCACGGCCGCGTACTCCTTGCGCACCCGCCGCTCGCCGAACAGCGTCTGGTACGCGCCGCGTTCCTCGGGACGCACGGTGAAGAGGATCAGCCCGGCGGTGAGCCGGTCGAGACGGTGCGCGGCGCCGAGCGCGGGGATGCCGAGATCTCTGCGGAGCCGGGCGAGCGCGGTCTCGACGACGTGGCTGCCACGGGGTGTGGTCGCCAGGAAATGGGGCTTGTCGGCAACGACGATGTGCTCGTCGCGGTAGACCACGTCGATGCTGTACGGCACCGGAACCTCGTCCGGCAGATCCCGGTGGAACCACACGAAGGCGCTGGGCACATAGGGGGCGTCCGGCGCCACGGGAATCCCGTCCGCCCCGACGACGAGCCCGTCCCGCAGCATCGCATCGATCACGCCGGGCCCGGTCTTGAGCCGCTCGACGAGATGGTCCCGTACGGTCGTCCAGGCTCCGTCGGCGGGGAGCTTGACCCGCATGGGGTCGACGCCGCGCCGCTGCGGCAGGGGAGAGGGCGGGATGCGGGGCTTACGGGTCACAACGGGCAAGAATACGGGGCCCCGCGGCGGCGTCCTACCGTTTTCCCCAGGTCAGGCGGGTGCTGGCTGGTCCCCATGCACGCGGGCGTGCAGATGCATGTCGTGCCAGCCGTCCGCGTGCAGGACCGCGCTGCGCTTGGTGCCCTCCGGCGCGAAGCCCGTCTTGAGCGCGACGCGGCAGGAGGCTTCGTTGGCCACGGCGTGGGTGAGTTCGAGGCGGTGCAGGCCCACCTCGGCGAAGGCCCAGTCGCTCAGCGCGGCCAGGGCGCGCGGGGCGATGCCCTGGCCGCGGGCAGAAGGCATGGTCCAGTAGGCGACTTCGGCCTGGCCGTCGCCGAGCGCGATGAGGCGCAGCGCGATCCGGCCCACCACCGTGTCCGTCGTGGCGTCGGCGATGGCCCAGTACGCGTCGCGCTCCTCGGGCCAGGCCTGACGCCAGCCGTCGATCCAGCCCCGGGCCTCGTCGACGGAATCGGCTACGCGCGCGTGCCAGCGCTGGATCACCGGATCCTGGAACGCCTCGTACACGGCGGGCGCGTCGTCGGGCGACCAGGGCCGGATGACAAGACCGCCGGGGACGGGGATGGTCGGCTGCTTCTTACTGGCGAGGGCGCCTGCCGGAACGACGTCAGAGATCTTGGAGGGCATCCGGGCATGGTGCCAGCGCGCGACAGTGAGGGAAACCGGTTTTGGTCCCACCTCGTCCGCGGGCTGGTGGGGGCTTGTCGCGCGGTTCCCCGCGCCCCTGCCGGGGCTGCCCGCAGGGTCACGCGGAGGGCGCCGACTCCTGCTCCGCCTCCACCTGCGCGTTCCAGTCGCGCTTCGACGCCTGCCAGCCGTCCTCGTTGTGGCCAAGACGCCAGTACCCGGAGATGGAGAGGCGCTCGCGGGGCACCTGGCGCTCCATGCGGAGGTGGCGGCGGAGCTCCTTCACGAATCCGGCCTCGCCGTGCACGAACGCCTGCACGTCGCCCGCCGGGAAGTCGAGGGAGCGTACGGCATCGACGAGCGCCTCACCGACGGGGCGCTGCCCGCGGTGCAGCCACTGGATCTCCGCGGCCGAGTCGATCTTCTGCTCCTCGTCCGCGTCGGCGACCTCCACGAAGGCGTACGCCTTGGCGCCGTCGGGCAGTGCTTCGAGGGCTGCGGCGATCGCGGGCAGCGCGCTCTCGTCACCGGCGATCAGATGCCAGTCGGCCTCGGCGTCCGGGGCGTACCCGCCGCCCGGGCCGAGGAAGTGGATCGTGGCGCCCGGCTGGACGTTCTTGGCCCACGGTCCCGCCAGGCCCTCGTCGCCGTGGACGACGAAGTCGACGGCGAGCTCGCGGGACTGCGGGTCCCAGGAGCGCACGGTGTACGTACGCGTCACGGGCCACTGGTCGCGGGGGAACTCCTCGCGGATCCGCTGGATGTCGAAGGGCTCAGGGTAGGTCACGCCCTCGACGCCGAAGAGCAGCTTCACGTAGTGATCGGTGGAGTCGCCCGCCGTGAACTCGGCGAGGCCCTCGCCGCCCAGGATCACGCGCTGCATGTGCGGGGTGAGGCGCTCGGTGCGCACCACCTGTGCGACGTGGGTCTTCTGTGCCTTGCGTGCCGGACGTTCTGCCATGGTGGCGGCCTCCCCTGATCAAATGTTGCTTAGGCTTACCTAAGCTAGCACTTCAGTCCTGGAGAGTCGTGAGCAACCGCTTCAGCGCCCCACCCAGGCCCCACCGGGCGGCCAGCTCGTCCAGGGCCGCGGGATCACGGGGCTCGCCCGGCAGTGCGAGGTCCACGTCCGGCAGCGGTACGTCGCCCGCGACGCGGACCACCGTCGGCGCGACGGCCACATAAGCGCGGGACTCGTCGAGCCGCTTGCGCTGCGAGGGCGTCAGCTTGCTCTTCGGGTCGTCCACGGCGGCCATGATTCCGGCCAGATTTCCGTACGCGTCGAGCAGCTTGGCTGCCGTCTTCTCGCCAATGCCGGGCACGCCGGGCAGGCCGTCGCTCGGGTCGCCGCGCAGCAGGGCCAGGTCGACATAGCCGGAGCCGTCCACTCCGTACTTCTCGCGGAGCCAGGTCTCGTCCGTGAGCTGGAGGGAGCCGACGCCCTTGAGGGGGTACAGGACGCGGATGCCGCGCTCGTCGTCGACCAGCTGATAGAGGTCGCGGTCGCCGGTGACGATGTCGACCGGGCCTGTGGCACGGCCTGCGTAGGTGCCGATGACGTCGTCCGCCTCGTACGACGGCACGCCCACGCGGGCGATGCCGAGCGCGTCCAGGACGTCCTCGATGATGGGGACCTGCGGCGCGAGGGTGTCCGGGGTCTCCTCGGCGTCCGGGCCCTGCTCGACCTCCTCGGCGACGCGATGCGCCTTGTACGACGGGATCAGCTCGACCCGCCAGTGCGGGCGCCAGTCCGCGTCCATGCAGGCGACCAGGTCGTCGGGGCGGTGGTCCTGGACGAGCCGGGCGATGAAGTCGAGCAGCCCGCGCACCGCGTTGACCGGTGTGCCGTCCGGGGCCTTGACGGAGTCGGGGACCCCGAAATAGGCGCGGTAGTACAGGGACGCCGTGTCGAGCAGCATGAGCCGTCGCGTTCGCTGAGTCACCTTCGCATCATGCCGCACGGCACTGACAGCGGACCGGCTCCGGCTCCGTCAAGGTGTTGTTTCCGCCCCGGTGGAGAGGGGCCTGATCGTGGCGCGTCCCGAGGGACGGAAGTGAACAAGATGTGAACTGGATCACTCTTGCGTTTGTTCTGTGTAAGTCGGGGCAGGCGCCGAGCCGGAGCGCCTCCGGTCGAGAATTCAACTATTTCGCCGGGTAAATAGCGGGCAGAAACCGCGTCGCTCCACGGCCCGCCGGCGGGGGAGGCGGGCCGTCTTGGTTCAACCCGAGAGGTGTATGTGTCCAGGCTGCAAGCCGAACACCTGTACAAGGTATTCGGCAGACGACCCGCTGACGCGGTGGAGAAACTCCGCCACGGAACCGACCGAGAGGAGCTGCGCGCCGAAGGCACCACCGCGGCCGTGATCGACGCTTCCTTCACGGTCGAGCCGGGCCAGATCTTCGTCGTCATGGGTCTCTCCGGATCCGGCAAGTCCACGTTGCTGCGCATGCTCAACGGCCTGTCGGAGCCGACGGCCGGGCAGGTGCTCTTCGAAGGTCAGGACCTGACCGGACTGAGCGCGCGTGAGCTGCGCGAGGTGCGCTCCAAGAAGATCAGCATGGTCTTCCAGCACTTCGCGCTCTTCCCGCACCGCAGTGTCCTGGAGAACGCCGGTTACGGCCTCGAGGTGCAGGGCGTGCCGCGCGCCGAGCGCGAGGAGCGCGCCACCGTGGCGCTCGAACTCGCGGGACTCAAGGGCTGGGAGAAGTCCTGGCCCGACGAGCTGTCCGGCGGTATGCAGCAGCGTGTGGGCCTGGCCCGCGCGCTGGCGACCGACGCGGACCTGCTCCTCATGGACGAGTCGTTCAGCGCGCTCGACCCGCTGATCCGCCGTGACATGCAGGACCAGCTCCTCGAGCTCCAGAAGCGGCTGAAGAAGACCATCGTCTTCATCACCCACGACCTGAACGAGGCCATGCGCCTCGGCGACCAGATCGCCGTCATGCGCGACGGCGAGATCGTCCAGATCGGCAACGCCGAGGACATCCTTGTCACCCCGGCCAACGACTACGTCGCCGCGTTCACGCAGGACGTCGACCGCTCCCGTGTCCTCACGGCGGGCGCGATCATGGCCGAGCCCGAGACCGTGTTCGGCACCAGAACGGCCGACGGCAAGGAGCTGAAGACCGCACAGGACGTGCTGTCCGAGGCCCCCGCCACGGTCAAGGCCGGGACGCCGATCATCGAGCTGTTCACGCCGTGCTCCACCAGTGACGTGCCCGTCGCCGTGACCGACGACGAGGGCAAGCTCACCGGAGTCGTGCCGCGGGCGCGGTTGCTCGCGGTGCTCGGTGAGCCGATGACCCCCGAGAACGAGTCGCAGGACGACGCTGTCCCGCTCGACAAGGCGCAGGACAACGGCGGACAGGCCGTGGGCAAGGTGGTCAGCGGTGCCTAGGATTCCCTTCGGCGAGTGGGTCAACGACAGCGTCGACTGGCTGCTCAGCCACATGGCCTGGCTGTTCGACTTCTTCCAGACCGTCTTCCAGGGCGCGTACGACGGCATATCCGACGTGCTCCAGGCGCCCGAGCCGCTGCTCCTCGCGGGCATCTTCGCCGTCATCGCGTTCTGGCTGCGGGGCGCGATCGCCGGTGTGCTGACGTTCGCGGGCTTCGCGTTCATCATCTCGCTGGAGCTGTGGGACCACGCGATGATGACGCTGGCCCTGGTGCTCGTCTCGACGATCATCGCGCTGCTCATCTCCGTGCCCGTGGGCATCTGGGCGGCGCGGTCGAGCACCGTCAGCGGCATCGTCCGCCCGGTCCTCGACTTCATGCAGACGCTGCCGGCGATGATCTACCTCATCCCCGCCATCCTCTTCTTCGGGATGGGCGCCCCCGCGGGCATCGTCGCCACCCTGATCTTCGCCCTGGCCCCCGGCGTCCGTATGACGGAGCTGGGCATCCGCCAGGTCGACAAGGAACTGGTCGAGGCCGCGGACGCGTTCGGCACCACGCCGCGCGACATCCTGCTGCGCGTCCAGCTGCCCCTCGCGCTTCCCACGATCATGGCCGGTGTCAACCAGGTCATCATGCTGGGTCTGTCCATGGCCGCCATCGCGGGCATGGTCGGCACGGAGGGCCTCGGCGCCGACGTGAACGAGGCCATCGGCCAGCTCAACGTCGGCCTCGGCTCCGAGGCGGGCGTCGCGATCGTCATCCTGGCGATCTACCTGGACCGGATGACCAGCTCGCTCGGTAGCCAGGTCTCCCCGCTCGGCCGTCGCGCCGTCGCGAAGCTGCGTGCCGCGCAGGGCCTGAACATCTTCACCTACCGCCCGCAGGCCGCCGTCGCGGTCATCGGTGTGGTCGTCCTCGCGCTCGTCGCGGGCGGCATGGGCGTCTTCGGCGGCTCCGCTTCCGACGAGACCACCGCGGACTCGAAGAACGTCGGCCAGGGCAAGGAAGTCAACATCGGCTACATCCCCTGGGACGAGGGCGTGGCCTCCACCTTCCTCTGGAAGGAGATCCTGGAGCAGCGCGGCTTCAAGGCGCAGACCAAGCAGCTCGAGGCCGGTCCGCTGTACACCTCGCTCTCGCAGGGCAGCATCGACTTCCAGACCGACTCCTGGCTGCCGACGACGCACGCCGCGTACTGGAAGAAGTACGGCAAGGACCTCGAGGACATGGGCTCGTGGTTCGGCCCGACCTCGCTCGAACTCTCCGTGCCCTCGTACGTGAAGGGCGTGAAGTCGCTCGAGGACCTCAAGGGCAAGAGCGGCAAGTTCAAGGGCAAGATCGTCGGCATCGAGCCGAGCGCCGGCATGATGGGCCTGCTCAAGGACAAGGTCCTCAAGGAGTACGGCCTCGACAAGGAGTACAAGGTCGTCGACGGCTCCACGCCGGCGATGCTGGCCGAGCTGAAGCGCGCGTACGCCAAGAAGGAACCGATCGTCACCACGCTCTGGTCGCCGCACTGGGCCTACAGCGACTTCAAGCTGAAGAAGCTCGAGGACCCGAAGGGTGCCTGGGGCAAGGGCGACGGCGTGCACACGCTCGCGCGAAAGGGCTTCTCCGACGAGAACCCCCAGGTCGCCAAGTGGCTCAAGGACTTCAAGATGAGCGAGAAGCAGCTCACGGACCTTGAGGCGGAGATCAACAAGGCGGGTAAGGGCAAGCAGCAGGAAGCCGTCCGCGCCTGGCTGAAGAAGAACCCGGGTGTCGTCGACAAGCTGGCCCCGCTGCCGAAGAACACCACTCCCGCCGAGGCGAAGCGTCCGCTGAACGCCGCGTACTTCGCGTGGGACGAGAACATCGCCGTCACCAATCTCTGGAAGCGTGTCCTGGAGAAGCGCGGCTACAAGATGAATCTGAAGCCGTCCGACGTCGGCCCGGTCTACACCGGTCTCGCCCAGGGCGACCTCGACCTGGATCTCGACGCCTGGCTGCCGACGGCCCAGAAGCAGTACTGGGACAAGAACAAGGCGAACCTCAAGGACCTGGGCTCCTGGTACAGCCCGACGTCCCTGGAGATCGCCGTCCCGTCCTACGTCAAGGGCGTGAAGTCGCTCGAGGACCTCAAGGGCAAGGGCGACAAGTTCAAGGGCAAGATCATCGGCATCGAGCCCGGCACGGGCGTGATGACGGCGCTCAAGAACAAGGTCCTGCCGGGCTACGGCCTGGACAAGGAGTACAAGATCGTCTCCGGTTCGACGCCCGCGATGCTCTCCGAGCTGAAGTCGGCGTACGCCAAGAAGGAGCCGGTCGCGGTCCTGCTCTGGTCGCCGCACTGGGCGTACAACGAGTACGAGCTCACCAAGCTGAAGGACCCCAAGGTCGGCTTCGGCAAGGGCGACACGATCCGCACGATCTCCAGCAAGGAGTTCCCCAAGCAGTACCCGCAGCTCACGAAGTGGCTCAAGAACTTCAAGATGAGCGAGAAGGAACTGGCCAGCCTGGAGAACGAGATCAACAAGGCGGGCAAGGGCAATGAGCCCAAGGCCGTCGACGCCTGGCTGAAGAAGAACCCGGGCTTCGAGCAGAAGATGACTCCGCAGTCATAGTTCCGCAGTCCTGACTCTTCACCGCTGAATCCGCTGGATTCGCTGGATTCGCTGAGTCACCCCGAGGGGTGGGCCTCGTCCTTGTGGCGAAGCCCACCCCTCGCGGCGTTCCCGGGGACACCCCTGCTCCCTAGGCTGGGCACCCTCCCGCCACTCGAACGTAAGTGCCCCTCCGTGAACGCCCATGCGACGCCCCGCCTCCTCCTCACCGTGGCCCTCGCCCTCGTCGCCGCCCTGTTCCTGGCGCACCTGGCCGACGCGAGCCCCGCACCGGCCTCCGCGGGCACCGCGCGTCTCGCCGAACTCGCGGGCGACGTGCGCACCGCCGACGGCCACCGCTACGACACGCGGGACGACACCGGCCGCACCATGGACGCCGCGCAGATCACACAGACCCCCGACGGCACGTACCTCGCCGTCTACCACACCCTCCTGGACGACGGCCGCTTCCATGCCGCCGTCGCCACCTCCGCCGATCTGCGGCACTGGCACCGCCACCACGACTTCGGGCCAGGCACCCACCAGGCGTCGCTCGCCGACGACGGGCGCGGCGGATACGTCCTCGCGTACGAGAAGGACCCGCGCAACCACATCGCCGTACGCGCGTACGGCGACGAGGCGGCGCTGCTCCACGGGCGCGCCGAGCGTGCCTACGACGCGCCGCGCACCCTCTCGCGGTGCGCCGAGGGCACGCCGAGCATCACCGCCGTACGCGGGAACACGATCGAGCTGACCGGGCACTACCGCGCGGACTGCGACACCGACCGTCAGCTGCGCGCCACCCTCACCGGGTTCCGCGACTGGCACGCGGCGCCGGACCGGCGGCTCGACCGGGCGCTTCAGGCGTGGGGCAACGGCGGGAACCTCGGGGACCGTGCGCCGGTGGAGCTCGACGGGCAACGGGTGCTGCTCGTGGAGGGACAGCGCTCGCGGGGCGACTTCGGGAGCTGGCGGACGTACGCGTACGACCCTGCGAGCGGCCGGGCCGACCGGCTCGCCATCTCTACGCACGGCGGGAGCCGCGCCTTCGCCAATCCGTCGGCGACCCTCGTCACCGACCCGCGGGGCAGGCCCGCCCTGCTGGTCAGCCTGTTCATACCGGGGGAGGGAGCGGCCCCCGGAGAGGCGGGGCAGCTTGTCTACTGGCACAAGCTGTAGAAGGCGGTCTGCGCAACGGGGCGAAACCGTTTGGCGAACATGCGTAGGGTGCAGAAAACCCATCAGGGTTGAGAGTGGACCGACGCGCAGAAGGGAGCCGAGGCGATGGACGAGCAGAAGGAAACCCTCCGGGTGGGCTCGGCCGTGCGGCGCCGCCGCCGGCAGCTGGAGCTCACACTCGCCGTGGTGGCCGAGCGCAGCGGTCTCTCGGTGCCCTTTCTGAGCCAGGTCGAGAACGAGCGGGCGCGGCCCAGCAGCCGCTCCCTGCAGCGTGTCGCCGACGCCCTTCTGACGACCGACGTCGAACTGCTCGCCGCCGCGGATCCCGCGTGCACGGTCGACCTGATGCGTGCCGGTGAAGGCGAAGGCGACGGCGCGGGCGAGGGTTCGTCGCTCGACGCCCGCGTACGCAATCTGGTGCGCGGTCACCACCAGCTGCACGCCATCGAGTTCACCGGTGACCACGACGAGGGACGCGAGTTCCAGCACCGCAACGACGAGTTGATGTACGTGATCGGCGGCGCCGTCGAGGTCGAGGCGGAGGGCAGGGCCTACCGGCTCGGGCGCGGCGACAGCCTGTATCTGACGGGCGGGGTGCGGCACAGGTGGCGGGCGACCGTGCCGGACAGCCAGGTGCTCGTGGTGGCCGTCGGCGATCACATCGAAGCGGTGGACGGCTCGCGGCGCTGAGGGGGACTGCTCTGTGGCTGGAGTACGGGTCGTCTCGCTGGTGCCCTCGTTGACGGAGGCGGTCGCCGTCAGTGTGCCGGGAGCGCTGGTGGGCGCCACGGAGTGGTGCAGCCATCCGGAGGACCTCGGCGACCTCGGCGTCGTCCGCGTCGGCGGCACGAAGAACCCTGACGTGCCCCGGATCATCGGCCTCGCGCCGGACCTGGTGATCGCCAACGAGGAGGAGAACCGCGAGCCGGACCTCGCCGCGCTGCGGGCGGCGGGGGTCGAGGTGCTCGTGACGGAGGTACGCGATCTGCCCGGCGCCTTCCGCGAGCTGGCCCGGGTGCTTGCCGCCTGCGGGGCGGGGCGGCCCGGCTGGCTCGACGAGGCCGAGACCGCATGGGGTCAACTCCCTTCGCCGGAGCACCGGTTGACGGCGGTGATTCCCGTCTGGCGGCGCCCGTGGATGGTCCTGGGCCGCGACACGTTCGCCGGGGACCTGCTGCGGCGCCTCGGCGTCGACAACGCGTACGCGACGCACGAGGAGCGCTATCCACGTATCCCGGTCGAGGAGTTGCGCTCCGTCGCCCCGGACGTGATGGTCCTGCCCGACGAGCCCTACCGCTTCACCCGCGAGGACGGCCCCGAGGAGTTCACCGCCCCGTCGGCGCTCGTCAGCGGCCGCCACCTCACGTGGTACGGCCCGTCGCTCGCCGAGGCGCCCGCCTTGCTCGGCGCGGCGCTGCGAGCGGCCCGTCCGTGACCGGCTGATTCGCCGACGCCTCGTCCGGCCTGGCCGACTCCGGTCGGGGTCGGGCGCGTGGTCGTGAGTTCTGGCGGGCGTCGTCCGCAGAGCGTGCGCTGTGGCAGGGGGTGCCGCCGTCACGGCCTGGGCGCGGGGGACGTCACTTCTGCTGAGGCGCCGCGAGCAGCTTGCCGCTGATCACGCCGCGCAGAGTCTGCGTGAGCGCCACCGCCCAGGCCGTCACCAACAGGGCGTACAGGGCGAGTGCCAGCCAGTCGTAGACCGCGAGGCCGGTGTGCTTGCCCAGGCCCTCGGCGCCCGTGACGCACGTACCGACGGGGAACGTGAACGCCCACCAGGTCATCGCGAAGCCCATGCCCCGGCGTCGGGCCCGCACCACCATCGCGGCCGCGAGCGCGAGCCACAGCAGGGCGAAGCCCATCACCGGGACGCCGTAGAGCACGGCGAAGACGGCGAAGCCCTGGTCGTACGGGGCCGGGACGACGCCTGTCGCTGCGGTGTCCGCGAACTTGTTCACGGCTGTCGTCGACTGGCCGAGGGGGCCGAGCACCAGGAAGAGCGTCGGTGTGAGCGCCAGTGGGAACGGGCCGCCGGTCAGCAGGCGGGCGAAGATCAGCGGCAGCATCACCAGGGTGGCGAGCAGGCTCAGGCCGAACATCGCGAAGCAGGCGAAGAGGAGTGTCTCCTGGGCCTGACCCGCCGGGAGATGGGGCACCAGGAGGGGGCCGAGTGCGGCGGACACCATGGGCGCCACCAGGGGGAGCAGCCAGACGGGCGATGCCTGGCCCGGCTCCGTGCGGTGCCTGACCACCATCAGGTACGGGATCGCGACGGCGGCCGCGAGACCGATGGCGGTACCGGCCACGAAGAGCACCGCGTCCAGTGCGACCGCCGCGCTCGTGCCGATCCAGTCCTCGCCCACGAGGAGGGCTCCGCCGCCGACCGCGAGCAGGGCCATGGAGAGACAGCCGTAGAAGGGGGCGACGGCCGGGTCGAGGAGATGGGCGCGGGCCTGGTCGCGGTGGTGGATCCAGTGCAGGGTCCGGGCGCCGATGAGCGCGACCAGCATGATCAGGGAGAGCGCCCAGACCGCGGTGCAGGCGGTCCGCAGTCCTGGGATGTGGACCGGCAGGGTCGCGCCCGCGCCGGCGATGATCGCCGTGCCCATGACGGTGGCGTACCAGTTCGGGCCGAGGTGGCGGGTGGCGGGAGCGGTGCGAGGAGTGGTGGGGGCGGCGGTGTGCGGGGGTGCCTGCGGGTGGGCGACGGTGACCATGAGTCCACGGTCGCCGTTCGGCGGGCACCCCACCAGGAGGCATCTTCGTATGAGGGCATAACCTGGGCTTATGGGTACGTCTTCTGGTTCCGCCGGTGTGTCCGATACGTCGCCGGGCGCGGCGCCGCTCGCTCACCGGGTGCCGGACCTCGGTGCGCTCGAACTGCTGCTCGCCGTGGCGCGGCTCGGCAGTCTGGGGCGGGCCGCGAAGGAGCTGGGCATCACGCAGCCCGCCGCGAGCAGCCGCGTCCGGTCGATGGAGCGGCAGCTCGGGGTCGCGCTCGTCGACCGGTCGCCGCGCGGCTCGCAGCTCACGGACGCGGGGGCGCTCGTCACGGACTGGGCGCGGCGGATCGTGGAGGCGGCGGAGGCGTTCGACGCGGGTGCGCAGGCGCTGCGCGACCGGCGGGACTCGCGGCTGCGGGTCGCGGCGAGCATGACGATCGCCGAGTATCTGCTGCCGGGCTGGCTGATCGCGCTGCGGACGCAGCGGCCGGACACGGCGGTGTCGTTGACGGCGGGCAACTCGGCCGCGGTCGCGGAGCGGCTCATCGCGGGCGACGCGGACCTCGGCTTCGTCGAGGGGCTCGCGGTGCCGACCGGCCTGGACTCGGCGGTCATCGCCCACGACAGCCTGATCGTCGTCACGGCGCCGGGCCACGCCTGGGCCCGGCGCGGAAAGCCGCTGGGCGCGGCGGAGCTGGCGGCCACGCCGCTGATTCTCCGGGAGGAGGGCTCAGGGACCCGGCAGGTCCTCGACGCGGCTCTGGGCGGACTCGCCCGCCCGCTGATCGAGTTGTCGTCCACCACGGCGGTGAAGGCGTCGGCGGTGAACGGGGCCGGGCCCGCGGTGCTGAGTGAGCTCGCGGTGGGCGAGGAGCTGTCGGCCCGGCGCCTGGTGGAGATTCCCCTGGAGGGGGTTCGGCTGCGGCGGGCCCTTCGGGCGGTGTGGCCTACGGGGCATCGGCCTACCGGGCCTGCGCGGGATCTGCTGTCGCTTACTCGGGCGGGGTCGCTCTAGCGGGGGCGGGTTCCCCCTCCCCGGGGAGGGGAATGCCTGCCTGGGCTCCGGCGCCTGCTTTCCCGCCTTGGTGGAACTCTCCCACCCCTGATTACCCCGCGGGGCAATCAGGCGGGAGGGAGAGGCCCTGTCGGGAGGGGATGCCTGGGGGTGCTTGAGCCTGTGGTGGTGCCGTATCCGCGGCCGGAGGGCGAAGCTCCGGGGTGCGGTGCCGTCGAGGTTCAGGCGTACCCCCGGCCGGAGGGCCGGCCCCGGGGCGCGGATCGCCGAGGCTCAGGCAGTCCCCCCGCCCGCCGAAGGCCTCGCCGCGCGGACCAGGGCCGACATCACCCGGAGGTCTTCACCCATCTCCGGGTGCCACTGCACGCCAAGGACCCAGCTCCCGGACGGTCGTTCCACCGAATCCACCGACGCCACCGACTCCACCGCCTCCACCGTCCCGTCCTCCGCGTACGCCGACACCACCAGGCCCTGGCCAAGGCGGTCCACCGCCTGGTGGTGATAGGTGGGGACAGTCGACGCGGTCGGCGCGATGGACTCGTACAGCGTGCCCGGGACCGGCTTCACCTCGTGCGTCCCGAAGACGCCCACCGCCTCCACATGCCCCTCCATGTGCTGCACCAGCGTCCCGCCGAGGGCCACGTTCAGGAGCTGCATCCCGCGGCAGATGCCGAGGAGCGGCGTGCCGGACGACAACGCCGCCTCGATCAGGGCGAGTTCCCACGCGTCCCGCTCCCGCGCCGGCGGGCCCGTGCGTTCTTCGCGCTCCGCGCCGTAGCGGACGGGCTCGACGTCCGGGCCACCCGCGATGACCACGCCGTCGAGACGGGCGACGACCTCATCGGCGTACGAAGGATCGTCCGGCGGAAGCATCGCGGCCAGGCCGCCCGCCGCCTGTACCAGGCGCGGGTAGCCGACGGGGAGCAGTGCCGCGGGCAGCTCCCACACGCCCCAGCTCGCCTTCGACTCCAGGTACGTGCTGACACCGATCAGCGGTCGTCGGCCGGTGGTCTCGCTCACCCTCGTCTCCCTCATGCTCAGTCGTACTCAGTCGCGTTCCAGTTCCGCCTCGGCGGCGGCGAGCGCCGCGAACTCCTCCTCGGGCGCCCGTGCCACAAGATGCTTACGGCTGTAGAAGCCGAAGTACGCGATCGCCACCACGTATACCGCGAGCGCGATCAGTGCCGCCGTCACGTCCACCAGGAACGTCGCGACCAGCGCCGCGCAGGCGAGCACCAGCGCCACGGACGAGGTCAGCATGCCGCCCGGCGTGCGGTAGGGGCGCTCAAGGCCCGGCTCCCTGCGGCGCAGCACGATGTGCGAGAGCGACATCAGGGCGTACGAGATGGTGGCGCCGAACACCGCCACGTTCAGCATCCGCGCGCCGTCCCCGGTCGCAGCCGCCAGGCCGAAGCCGATCGCCCCGGGGACCAGGAGGCCCAGGTAGGGGGCCTTGCGGCTGCTCGTGAGCGAGAGGAAGCGGGGGAGGTAGCCCGCCCTCGACAGGGCGAAGAGCTGGCGCGAGCCCGCGTAGATGAGGGAGAAGAACGAGGCCACGAGCCCGGCAAGACCCGCGTAGTTGACGATGCGGCTGAGCGCCGTCGGCTCACCGCCCGGCTGCAACGCCTCCACCAGCGGGTTGCCCGCGCCCTGGATCGCGTCCGCGCCGCGCGCCCCGGCCGACGCGAAGAACGTGAGCAGCGCGAGCACGATGAGGATGGCCATCGACCAGCGGATCGCGCGCGGCAGCGTGCGGGCCGGGTCCTTCGTCTCCTCGGCGGCGAGCGGGACGCCCTCGACGCCCAGAAAGAACCACATGCCGAACGGGAACGCCGCCCAGATGCCCAACAGGCCCATCGGCAGCCAGGAGTTGGCGCCGAAGGCGTCACCGTCCACCGCGATGTCGTTCAGCTTCGACGCGTCGAAGTCCATGAACGCGCCGACCGCGAAGACGAGCAGCGCCGCCACCGCGATGCCCGTGACGACGAAGCTGAAGCGCAGCGCCTCGCCCACGCCCCACAGGTGGATGCCGATGAAGACGACGAAGCAGGCCAGGTACACCGGCCAGCCGGAGGTGAGGCCGAAGAGGCCGAGCGACTCCACGTAGTCGCCGATGAAGATGGAGATCGCGGCCGGCGCCAGGATGTACTCGATGAGGATCGCCGTGCCGGTGAGGAAGCCGCCCCACGGGCCGAGCGCCCGGCGCGCGAAGCCGTAGCCGCCGCCCGCGGTGGGCAGCACCGACGACAGTTCGGCCAGCGAGAACACCATGCACGCGTACATCACGCCCATGAGCGCCATGGCGATCGCGAGGCCGCCGAATCCGCCCTCCGCCAGGCCGAAGTTCCAGCCCGAGTAGTCGCCGGAGACGACGTACGCGACGCCAAGCCCTGTGAGCAGCAGCCAGCCCGCGCTGCCCCGGCGCAGAGTCCTGCGCTCCAGATAGTCGTCCGCCGGTTCGGCGGTACTACTCGTCTTGGGGGACTCCACGGTCATGGCACGACTCCTGGGGACGGGTGACGCAAGGGAACGGGCGCCTCAGACGGGCGACTCGAACGGGTGACTCAATGGAACGGATCCATACCTTTGTCGTCCCGGGTACGAGAAATCAAGACCCCTGCGTAACGCCGCCGTAAAACCCCGCACACCCCGCCCCTTATGTCAGGAACCCCCGCAGCAAGGCGGCCGTACCGGCGCAGTGCTCGCGCATCATCTCCCGCGCCCCGTCCGCGTCCCCGTCGAGCACCGCCTCGACCAGGGCGGTGTGCTGGCGCTGGGAATGCTCCAGGTTCCGCACCAGGAGCGGGATGCAGTCCAGGAGGTCGTTGACGCTCGCGCGGACCGCCGCGTACTGCGCGGTGAGCGAGGGGGAGCCGCACAGTTCGGCGAGGGTCAGGTGCAGGAGGGTGTCCAGGCGGCGGTACTCGGAGAGGGGGGCCTCGTGGGTCCGTGCGAGCGCCGTGCGCAGCCGGTCCCGCTGCTCCTCGGTCAGGCCGTGCGCCGCGCAGAGCCCGGCCGCGCCGACCTCGAGGACCTCGCGGAAACGCAGCGCGTCCTCGACGTCGACGTCCGCCACACGCCGCCGCAGCTCGTCCTCACCGGCCGCCTCGGGGCGCGGACGCACGAACGTGCCGCCGTACCTGCCCCGCCGCGACTCGACGAGGCCCTGGTCCTGGAGCACCTTCAGGACCTCGCGCAGCGTCACCCGGCTGATGCCGAGGCGGTCGGCCAACTCACGCTCCGACGGCAGGCGTTCGCCGCCGGGCACCAGGCCGAGGCGTACGACCTGGAGGATCTGCTCCAGGGCCTCCTCGAAGCCGTTGCCCGCCCGTACGGGGCGAAGGACGGGCGTGAGCCCGTCGTCGCCGGAAGAAGCCGTCGCGTCGGCATCCGTGTGCGACATCTGGCCGTACCCCCTTCCCAATCAATGGTTCTCGGCAATACCTTATGGCTCTCGGCTGACCCAAGGAGGATTTTCCCGTGGCAGACCGCACACCCCCGCTCGGGATCGAGGAGCTGCGTGCTCTCGTCACGAGCGGCGAGATCGACACTGTCGTCCTGGCCTTCCCCGATATGCAAGGGCGGCTCCAGGGCAAGCGGTTCGCCGCCCCGTTCTTCCTCGACGACGTCCTGAAGAACGGCACGGAGGGCTGCAACTACCTCCTCGCCGTCGACGCGGAGATGAACACCGTCGAGGGCTACGCCATGTCCTCCTGGGACCGCGGCTACGGCGACTTCGCCATGCGCCCCGACCTGAGCACCCTGCGCCGCGTCCCCTGGAACGACGGCACCGCGATGCTCATCGCCGACCTCGCCTGGAACGACTCGTCGCCCGTCGTGGCCGCGCCCCGCCAGATCCTGCGCCGCCAGCTCGACCGGCTCGCCGAGCTCGGCTTCACCGCCAACGTCGGCACGGAGCTCGAGTTCATCGTCTTCAAGGACACCTACGAGCAGGCCTGGGACGCGGGCTACAAGGCCCTGACCCCGGCGAACCAGTACAACATCGACTACTCCGTGCTCGGCACGGGACGTATCGAGCCGCTCCTGCGCCGCATCCGCAACGAGATGGCCGCCGCCGGGCTCGTCGTCGAATCGGCCAAGGGCGAGTGCAATCCGGGCCAGCACGAGATCGTGTTCCGCTACGACGACGCCCTCGTCACCTGCGACCAGCACGCCATCTACAAGACCGGCGCCAAGGAGATCGCGTCCCAGGAGGGCGTCTCGCTCACCTTCATGGCCAAGTACAACGAGCGCGAGGGCAACTCCTGTCACATCCACCTCTCGCTCGCGGACGCGGACGGCGCCAACGCCATGGCCGGTGACGGGCCCGGCGGCATGTCGGCCGTCATGCGGCACTTCCTTGCCGGGCAGCTCGCGGCGCTGCGGGAGTTCTCGCTCCTCTACGCGCCCAACATCAACTCGTACAAGCGTTTCCGTCCTGGCTCGTTCGCGCCGACCGCCGCCGCCTGGGGCTACGACAACCGCACCTGCGCCCTGCGCGTCGTCGGCCACGGCCGCTCGATGCGCTTCGAGAACCGGCTGCCGGGCGGCGACGTGAACCCGCACCTCGCGGTCGCCGGACTCGTGGCCGCAGGGTTGCACGGCATAGAGCAGAAGCTCGAACTGCCCGAGGAGTGCACGGGCAACGCCTACACCGGTGACTACGCGCACGTCCCCACCACCCTGCGCGAGGCCGCCGAGCTCTGGGAGAACAGCGCCATCGCCAAGGCCGCCTTCGGCGACGAGGTGGTCGCGCACTACAGCAACATGGCCCGGGTCGAGCTGGACGCCTTCGACTCCGCGGTGACCGACTGGGAGCTCCGCCGCTCCTTCGAACGCTTGTGAGGCACCCTTGCTCAAGGTACTGAATCCGGCGACGGAAGAAGTCGTCGCGACCGTCCCCGCCGCCTCCGCGCAGGACGTCGACGCCGCGGTCGTACGCGCGGCCGCGGCGCAGGCGAAGTGGGCCGCCGCGGCCCCCGCCGACCGGGCGCGGCTGCTGCGCCGTTTCGCGGCGGTGGTGGGCGAACACATCGAAGAGCTGGCCCAGTTGGAAGTGCGCGAGGCCGGTCACGTCATCGGCAACGCCCGCTGGGAGGCCGGCAACGTCCGTGATCTCCTCGACTTCGCGGCCGGGGGAGTGGAGCGGCTGAGCGGCCGCCAGATCCCCGTGCCCGGCGGCCTGAACGTGACGATCCTCGAACCCCTCGGGGTCGTCGGCGTCATTGCCCCCTGGAACTTCCCGATGCCGATCGCCGCCTGGGGCAGTGCTCCGGCGCTCGCGGCGGGCAACGCGGTCATCCTGAAGCCCGCCGAGACGACCCCGCTCACCGCGCTGCGCCTCGCCGAACTCGCCCTGGAGGCAGGCCTCCCCGAAGGTCTCTTCCAGGTCCTGCCCGGCGTCGGCGACGTCGCGGGCAACGCCCTGGTCGAGCACCCCGGCGTGGCGAAGATCGTGTTCACCGGGTCCACCCGCGTCGGCAAGCAGATCATGGCCAAGTGCGCCGACCGCGTGAAGCGCGTGACGCTCGAACTCGGCGGCAAGAGCCCGAACATCGTCTTCGCCGACGCGGACGTGGAGGCCGCCGCCCTCGCCACCCCCATGTCGTACCTCGACAACTCCGGCCAGGACTGCTGCGCCCGCACCCGCGTCCTCGTCCAGCGCTCGGTGTACGACCGCTTCCTGGAGATCGTGCGGCCCGCCATCGAGTCGATCGTCGTCGGCGACCCGGCGGACGAGAAGACCCAGATGGGTCCGCTGATCTCCAGGTCCCAGCTGGAGAAGGTGCGTTCGTACGTTCCGACCGGCGCCAAAATCCACGGCACGGCCCCCGAGGGCCCCGGCTTCTGGTTCCCGCCGACCCTCCTCACCGACGTCGACCCCGAGTCTCCGGTGGCGACGGAGGAGGTCTTCGGCCCGGTCGCCGTCGTCATCCCCTTCGACGACGAGGCCGACGCCGTCCGCCTGGCCAACGCGACCGAGTACGGCCTTTCGGGGTCGATCTGGACGCGGGACGTCAGCAGGGCGCTGCGGGTCTCCGGGGCCGTCCGGGCCGGGAACCTCTCCGTCAACTCGCACTCCAGCGTGCGCTATTGGACCCCGTTCGGGGGTTACAAGCAGTCCGGACTCGGCCGTGAGCTCGGCCCGGACGCGCTCGCCGCCTTCACGGAAACCAAGAACGTCTTCATCAGCACGGACAGCCCTGACAGCACGGACAGCCCGGAAACCCCGGAAAGCACGGAGGCCTGAGCACCCATGACCGAAGCAAACATCTGCCGCCGCCTGGTGGGCCGCACCGCCGTCATCACCGGTGCGGGCAGCGGCATCGGCCTCGCCACCGCGCGCCGCCTCGCCTCCGAGGGCGCGCACGTCGTCTGCGGCGACATCGACGAGAGCGCGGGCAAGGCGGCGGCCGACGAGGTCGGCGGGACCTTCGTCAAGGTCGACGTCACCGACGCCGAGCAGGTCGACGCGCTCTTCAAGACGGCGTACGACACCTATGGCTCGGTCGACATCGCCTTCAACAACGCGGGCATCTCGCCGCCCGACGACGACTCCATCCTGGACACGGGCCTGGAGGCCTGGAAGCGCGTCCAGGAGGTCAACCTCACCTCCGTCTACCTGTGCTGCAAGGCGGCCATCCCCTACATGCGGCGCCAGGGCAAGGGCTCGATCATCAACACGGCGTCGTTCGTGGCGAGGATGGGCGCGGCGACGTCCCAGATCTCCTACACGGCCTCCAAGGGCGGCGTCCTGGCGATGTCCCGCGAGCTGGGCGTGCAGTTCGCCCGCGAGGGCATCCGCGTGAACGCGCTCTGCCCGGGGCCGGTCAACACCCCGCTCCTCCAGGAGCTCTTCGCCAAGGACCCCGAGCGGGCCGCGCGCCGCCTCGTCCACATCCCCGTGGGCCGCTTCGCCGAGGCCGACGAGCTCGCCGCCGCCGTGGCGTTCCTCGCCAGCGACGACTCCTCCTTCGTGAACGCCACCGACTTCCTCGTCGACGGCGGAATCTCGGGCGCGTACGTCACGCCCATGTAGCGGCCCTCCGTGTAGTTCACCCCACAGCAATCCTCCCGACAGCCGGGCGTCGCACGACGCCCGGCTGTCCTGCGTAGACACAGGAGTGTGTTCATGAACCTCAAGCGCCGCTGTGCCGCGGCCGCAGCCGTCCTCGCCGTCGCCGGAACCGGGCTCGTCACCGTCCAGGCGACCGCGCAGGCCACTCAGCCCGCGCAGTCCACCAAGCCCGCGCAGCCCAACCGCTCCCAGGCCCAGAAGTGCCCCACGCTCACCGTCTCCCGGGGCTGGTACGGCGACAACAAGGCCAGGCTCCAGAAGATGATCGACACGTACGGCCGCTGTGGCGACGGCGGGCACAAGGGCGCCACCAAGCCCGTCGCCGCCTTCGACTGGGACAACACGGTCATCAAGAACGACGTCGGCGACGCCACCATGTTCTGGCTCCTGCGCAACAGCAAGATACGTACGCCGCGCGGCGGCGACTGGCACACCACGAGCCGCTACCTCACCGACCCGGCGGCCAAAGCCCTCGCCAAGGCCTGTCCCGCCACCGGCACCACCCTGCCCACGCGCCGCGACACGAACTGCGCCGACGAGATCGTCTCCGTCTACAGCGAGGGCACCACCACCGGCGGGGACGCGGCCTTCGCGGGCTTCGACCACCGCCGTATGGAACCTCAGTACGCCTGGCTCGCCCAGCTCACCCGCGGCTGGTCCACCCGGCAGGTCAAGGACTTCGCGGCCGCCGCCCGCAAGGAGAACCTCGCGGCGCCCGTCGGCACCGAACAGCGGGTGGGCACCGGCGAGGTCACCGGCTGGGTCCGCTACTACGACCAGCAGCGCGATCTGATCCGTACGCTCAAGAAGGCCGGATTCGACGTCTACGTGGTCTCCGCGTCGCCCGAGCCGGTCGCCGAGGTGTGGGCGAAGAGCGTCGGCGTCGACGCCCGGCACACCATCGGCATCCGCAACGTCACCGCACACGGGAAGCTGACGGCCCATCTGGAGGGCTGCGGCCGGGTCGAGGACGGCGACGACTCGATGATCACGTACATCGACGGAAAGCGCTGCTGGATCAACCAGGAGATCTACGGAGTCCGGGGCGCGGCAGCCGAGAAGGTGCAACCGGCCGGTAAACGGCAGGTGTTCTCGGCCGGTGACTCCGACACCGACATCTCCTTCCTGCGCGACGCCACGGGCCTGCGCCTCGTCCTGAACCGGAACAAGAACGAGCTGATGTGCCGCGCCTACGACAACGGCGACCGCCGCTGGCTGGTGAACCCCATGTTCATCGAGCCCAAGGGCAAGCTCGCGCAGCCGTACCCGTGCGCCACCACCGGCTACACCGAACGGGACGGCGAGGAAGGCCCCGTGCGCCGCGCCGACGGGTCCGTCATCCCCGACCAGAAGGACACGGTGCACGGACCCTGACCGGAGCAGAGGGATTCATGTACGGTCCATGCGCATGCGTAACAGACATGCCTTGGCGTTGACGCTGGCTTCGGCCGCCGCGCTGGCGGCCGTGCCGGCGTCGCTTCCCGCGGCCGCCGCCACGCCCGCGAACTCCACCGCTGCGAAGGCCCATTGCCCGCAGCTGTCCAAGAAGCTGACCTGGTACGGCGACAACCGGGCCAAACTTCAGCAGATGATCGACGAGCGCGGACGCTGCGGCTCCCACCGGGGGCACGACCAGAAGCGTCCCGTCGCCGCCTTCGACTGGGACAACACCGTCGTCAAGAACGACATCACCGACGCGACGATCGCCTGGTCCCTGCACCACGACAAGATCCTGCGCCCCGCCAGCTGGAAGTCCACCAGCAAGTGGATGACGGACGCGGCCGACAAGGCGCTCACCAAGGCCTGCGGCACGAAGGTGCCGGTCGGCAAGCCGCTGCCCACCTCCACCGACACCGACTGCGCCGACGAGATCTTCGAGGTCCGCGAGGACGGCAAGACGATGAGCGGCGCCGCCGCCTTCGCGGGGAAGTGGGACCACCGGCACACCGTCCCGCAGTACGCCTGGGTGCCCCAGCTCTTCGCCGGGCACACCGTGCCCGAACTGGAGTCCTACGCGGCGAAGGCCCGCAAGGAGGTCCTGGCCGCACCCGTCGGCGCCACCCAGACCGTCGGCACGCACGAGATCCCCGGCTACGCCCGCTACTACGACCAGCAGCGCGACCTGATCCGCACGCTCAAGAAGGCCGGGTTCGACGTCTACATCGTCTCGGCGGGCTCCGAGCCGGTGACGGAGGTCTGGTCCAAGGGCATCGGCATCGACCGCAAGCACACCATCGCCATCCGCTCGGTCCTTGACCGCAAGGGGCGGATCACCACCTACAACCAGGGCTGTGGCGACGTACCCGTGAACAAGGGCGAAGCCATCCCCTACATCGACGGCAAGCGCTGCTGGATCAACCAGGAGATCTACGGCGTCAAGGGCAAGGCGGCCTGGGAGAAGCAGGACCCCTCCCACCGCATCGCCCTCGGCGGCGGTGACGCCGACACGGACGTGACGTTCGTCGGCGACGCCACGGGCGCGCACCTCGTCCTGAACCGCAACAAGAACGAGGTCATGTGCCGTGCGTACGACAACGCCGACGGCCGCTGGGTCGTGAACCCCATGTTCATCGAGCCCATGAAGCAGAAGCCCGACCTCTACCCGTGCTCGACGGCCGCGTACAACGAACCGGACGGCAGCAAGGGCCCGGTCCGGCGCGACGACGGCTCGGTGGTGCCTGATCAGGCGGACACGGTGTTCTGATCTTCACGGCACGTCCTAGAGTGCCGGGATGAGCATGACGCCCCTTCCCGGCTGGTACACGGACCCGTCGGCCCCACCGGCGCAGCATGTGGAGCGCTGGTGGGACGGGTCCGCGTGGACCGAGCACCGGCGCGCGCCCGAAGCCCCTCAAACGGGCGGGGCGCAGCCGGGGTTCGGCCCGACGCAGGCGCAGATTCAGGCACAGATGCGGGCAGAGACTCAGGTCCAGCCGCTGCCGGGGGCGTCCAGAGGAGGCCGGGCCAGGGTGGTGGCGCTGACCACCGCCGGGGTCGTCCTGGTCGCGTCGATCGTCACGGGCACGGTGCTCCTGGGCGAGGACGACGGCGACCCACAGGGCGGGCTGCCCGAACCGGCCATATCGGAGCCGGTGGAGACGGCCACGAAGACCTCCCCGACGCCCACCACGTCGGCGGCCGATCCCGACCCCTCCACCCTCGTCGACCAGCTCAACGGCATCACGATCCCCGTTCCCGACGGCTGGGAGAAGGCCGACGACGCGGTCGGCGGCGATCCCACCCTCCGCACCCCGAAGACGTACGACTGTCCGGGCGAGGGAAGCCTCTGCCGCCACGGCACGGTCTACTCCCGCACATCGACGGGGACCGACGAACGCTCGCCCGAGGCGCTGGCCCGGAGCGACATCAAGGACGCGGCGGACCGTGCGTACGACGAGGACAAGGTCGGCATGGAGCCGTTCGGCGGCATCGCCCGGCACGAGAAGGTCAAGGAGGGGAACGTCGCGGTCGGGGGTCGCTCCGGTTACCTCGTGCGCTGGCGCGTCCACACGGAGAAGGGCCCCGGCGGATACGTCCAGTCGCTCGCCTTCCCCTCGAGCCTCGGGTCCGAGGCGCTGATCATCGTCCGCTTCGCCATCGACGCCGGGGGCGAGGCGCCGCCGCTCTCCGACATGGACGAGATCACCAAG
Organism: Streptomyces sp. NPDC031274; assembly: GCF_055570235.1. Lineage (NCBI taxonomy): Bacteria > Bacillati > Actinomycetota > Actinomycetes > Kitasatosporales > Streptomycetaceae > Streptomyces > Streptomyces sp. NPDC031274. Next base: position 147,144 of record NZ_JBVIHP010000004.1, read on the forward strand.
GGGATCCGCGCCGTCGGCGACGGCGACACGGGCGGCGGCGTGGGAAGCAGCGTGGGCGCGACGCCCTGACGCCCTGACGGTCTGACTGCCTGTCGGCCTGTCGGCCTGTCGGAGGCTAGAGGAACGTCTGGCCTTCTCCGCGGTACGTCGGCACGGTGGCCGTCACGCGTTCGCCCTCGACGAGGTGGAGCGCGTCGAACCGCTCGCACAACTCCCCGGCCTTGGCGTGCCGGAACCACACCTTGTCGCCGATGAGGAGATCGTCGGCGGGGGCTCCGAGCAGCGGGGTCTGCACCTCGCCCGCGCCCTCCTGCGGGTCGTAGCGCAGCCCCTCCGGGAGGTACGGCACCGGGGAGCGGTCGGGGCCCGCGGCACCCGAAGCGGGGTAGCCGCCGCCGAGCACGGTCACGGTGCCCACGCCGGGGCGGCGCACGACGGGCTGGGCGAAGAGCGCGGCCGGACGCCCGCTGAACGACGTGTAGTTGTCGAAGAGGCGCGGTACGTACAGGCCGGACCCGGCGGCGATCTCGGTCACCGCCCGCTCCGCCGCGGTGTGCTGCACGCTGCCGGTGCCGCCGCCGTTGACGAACTCCAGGTCCGGCGCGACCGCCCGCACCGCGCGGATGGTCTCGGCCCGGCGCGCAGCGAGCTCCTTGCGGGCGGCGGCCTGCATCAGCCGGATGACCCGCGAGCGCGCGGGACGCCCGGCGATCGAGTCACCGACGCCCGCCACATGCCCTTCGTACGCCATCACGCCCACGAGCCGGAAGCCGGGCCGCCGGGCCACGGCGCGGGCGAGCGCGGCGACTTGGGCGGGGGAGTGCAGGGGTGAGCGCAGAGCGCCGATCCGCACGCGGCCCCCGAGGATCTTGAAGGCGGTGTCGAGTTCCAGGCAGACCCGGACCTCTTCGCGCCCGCCGTCCCTGGCCTCGTCGATGAGCCGCAGCTGCGCCGGGTCGTCGACCATCACGGTCACCGATGACGCGAGCTTCGGATCGGCGGTCAGCTCGGCGAAGGCGGCGCGGTCCGCCGAGGGATAGGCGAGCAGGATGTCGTCGAACCCGGACCGCGCGAGCCACAGCGATTCGGCGAGCGTGAAGGACATGATCCCGGTGAAGCCGTCGCGCGCCAGAACGCGTTCGAGCAGCGCACGGCAGCGTACGGACTTGCTCGCGACCCGGATCGGCTTCCCGCCCGCCCGGCGCACCAAATCGTCGGCATTGGCGTCGAATGCCTCCAGATCGACGATCGCGACGGGGGCGTCGAGGTGTGCGGTGGCCCGGTCGTAGCGGGCCCGGTCTGCTGCACGGGGGGTCATGGCCGAAGCCTGCCAGACACGATTACCCGAGGGTAGGGGGATGATCCGGGCAGATCGCCCGGGGCCGTGGACTGGTTCCCTCACGGCCGGAATCTGCCTTTAGAGTTACGCGCAGAAGAGCGAGGAAACGGGGGGTGCATGAGCACGGAAGCGCGACGGGCTCCCGTACCGCCACGTCCCACGACGCCGCCTCCGCCGCCGGGCCCGCCCGCGTCCGCGTCGTCCCCGACGCCTCCCGCTCCGTCCGCGCGCTTTCCGGACCTGCGTCCTCCGACGGCCGATCCGGACCCGGACCCGGCCCCGGCGTCCCCGGACGGCAGGGGCTCCGTGCCGCCGCCGACCGATCCTGCGTGGGACCCGCCGTCCCCGGACGGCCAGGGGCCTGTGCTGCCGCAGTCGGCATTTGCTCGAACTCCCGAAGACGGCCGGGACGCCGAGCAGCCGCCGTCGGCCTTTGCTCGAACCCCCCAGTACGGCCGGGATGCCGAGCAGTCGCCGTCGGTGACCGACCCCGCGCCCGCCGACGGTGATCAGGACTCCCTCCTCGGGGATCTCCTCGCACCCTTCGACCGGGTACGGATGCCGAGGCCCGCGGCATCGCGGGACGACACGGACAACACGGGTGACCCCGCCACCGACGCACAGCAGTCGCCGCCCCCGCCGCCCGCGTCGGCGCGTTTCCCTGATACGCCGCCGCTGTCAGTGACGACATCGACGCCCGCGCCGGGCCCTGATGCCGGGCCGGGCTCTGATCCCGTGTCGGGTCCGCCGCCCGCGTCGGCGCGCTTCCCCGATACGCCGCCGTCCTCAGTGACGACATCGACGCCCGCGTCGAGTCCTGATGCCGGGCCGGGCTCTGATCCCGTGTCGGGTCCGCCGCCCGCGTCGGCGCGTTTCCCCGATACGCCGCCGCCGTCAGTGACGACACCGACGCCCGCGCCGGGCCCCAAGACCGCCCCGGATCCCGTCCTACCCCCGCCGCGCCCTCCCGGCCCGCCGAACTACGGCGCACCGGACGTGGGGAGCGAGCCAGAGTCCGCGGGCTATCCACCGCGTCCCCCGATGCCCCCGGTGCCGCCGTCGGACCCAGCGGTGACGGGCATATCCGCGCCCGCCCCCGAAGCACCGCCCACGCGCCCCCACGCACACGCCCACACGCCCAAGCCCATATCCACCCCCGCCCCGGCTCCCTCCCCGCGAACGACCGCCGCCCGCCGCGCGGTCGGAGCCGTCGATCTGACGCCGGGTCCCGGGGCCGGGCGGCCCTTCGTGTCGTTCGCGAGGCCCGCGCTGTACGACGACAGCACCACGCGGCTGCGGCCCGTCCGCTCCTGGGTGCAGCCCCGTGTGACCGCGGCCGCCGCCTGCGCCGTGCTCGGGCTCGGTCTCATCGGGGGCGCGGCCACCGGGAGTTGGCTGACCGGGGGCTCCGAAGGACCGGGCACCACGCGGAACGCGTACGCCGTGGCGGGCCAGCTCTGGCACAGCGTGCCCGTCGACAAGCTCTTCCCGGTGACCCTCAAGGGAGAGGGCGCGGGCCCCGGCGGAGCCGACCGCACCTGGACCCGGGTCGCCGTCGCCCCCGACAGCAACTGCAAGAACGCCTTCGACCCGCTCCTGCGCAAGGCACTCGCCCCGGCCGGCTGCCTCAGGCTGCTGCGCGCCACGTACACGGACGCGACCCGCAGCCATGTCACCACCGTGGGCCTGCTGTTCACCAAGGCCGACGCCGACGCGATGCGCTCCCTGCGCACCCGCTTCACGGAGGAGGGCCTCGACCGGCGCACCGACCTGATGCCACGGCCGTACGCGGCCAAGGGCACCCCGGCCGCGGACTTCGGCGACGCCCAGCGCGCCTCCTGGACCGTGTCCGTGCTCCCTGACGCCCCCGTCGTCGCCTTCTCGGTCTCCGGCTTCGCCGACGGCCGTACGGTCACCGAACCCGAGCCCGCCGACGAGGCCGTGAAGACCTCCGCCGCCACGGACCCCGCCCAGGCGGGCCTCGGCAACGAGGCGAAGGGCATCGCCGACCGCGTCGAGCGGCGGCTGCGCAAGACCATCGCGGCGACGGAGAAGTCCTCATGAGAATCCGCCGGTTCGGCGTTGCCGCCCTCGCCGCGTCGATCGCCCTCCTGCCCACCGCCGCGCACGCGGACGACGGCATACGCGCCCAGCAGTGGGCCCTCGACGCCATGCACACCAGTCAGGCCTGGCAGACGACCAAGGGCAAGGGCATCACCGTCGCCGTCCTGGACACCGGCATAGACCGCGACCACCCCGACCTGGCGGGCAGTGTCCTCGCGGGCAAGGACATGGTCGGGTTCGGAGCGAAGAAGGGCGACCGTCCCTGGGCCCGGCACGGCACCGCCATGGCCGGCATCATCGCGGGCCACGGACACGGCGCGGGCGGCGGCGACGGCGTGATCGGCATCGCGCCGCAGGCGAAGATCCTGCCGATCCGCGTGATCCTGGAGGACGGTGACCCGGACCGCTCGAAGGCCCGCAACACCCGGGGCAACGCCCTGGCCGACGGCATCCGCTGGGCCACCGACCACGGCGCCGACGTCATCAACCTCTCCCTCGGTGACGACTCCAAGTCCGCCCACCCCGAACCCGCCGAGGACGCGGCCGTCCAGTACGCCCTGAAGAAAGGCATCGTCGTCGTCGCGTCGGCGGGCAACGGCGGCGAGCGCGGCGACCACATCTCGTACCCCGCGGCCTACCCCGGCGTCATCGCCGCCACCGCCGTCGACGCGAACGGCGACCGCGCCTCCTTCTCCACCCGCCGCTGGTACGCCACCGTCAGCGCCCCCGGCAAGAAGATCGTCATCGCTGACCCCGACCGCGAGTACTACGAAGGCTGGGGCACCAGCGCCGCATCGGCGTTCGTCTCCGGCGCCGTCGCCCTCATCCGCGCCGCCCACCCCGGCCTGACCCCGGCCCAGATCAAGCAGCTCCTGGAGGACACCGCCCGCGATGTTCCCAGTGGGGGCCGCGACGACTCACGCGGCTTCGGCTTCATCGATCCGGCGGCCGCGATCGCCGAGGGCGGCAAGAAGAAGCCCGAGGAGCTGAGCTCCGCGGCGTACGGGGAGAAGTACTTCGGTTCGGGCCCGGACGCGGCCCGGAGCGACGGCGGACCCGCCGGCTGGGTGGGCCCGGTCGCGGGCGGCCTCGGCGTGGCGCTCCTGGGGGCGGCGGTCTACCTCTGGCGCGGCCGCCGTGGAGCCCGTCCCGGCACCACCCGATAGGCCAAGGGGCGCGGTCGATAGGGTCAGGACCGTGGCGAACAAGAACATCCCGGACCCAGGATTCTCCGACGACGACGGGTCCGCCGACCCCCGGCTCACCGCGGCACTGACCGCGTGGGCCGTGGACCGCACGGCCCACGGCCCCGTCCTGGAGGCACTCACCGGCGCCCGGCTGCTCGTCCCCGTGGTCGCCGTGCTCGGCGAGGTCGAGGAGGACGAGAACGGACTGCGCCGCGAGAAGTCGAGCGACATGGCGGTCCCCACCCTCAAGGCGGGTGACCGCAAGGCGCTGCCCGCGTTCACCTCGACCCAGGCCCTCGCCCTGTGGGACCCGCAGGCCAGGCCCGTCGCGGTCCCCCTGCACCAGGCACTCAAGGCCGCGGCGCACGAGCAGGCCGACACGATCGTGCTGGACCTCGCGGGACCCGTCCCCTACGAGATCAACCGGCCCGCCCTGATCGCCCTCTCCGAGGGCCGCCACACCCGGGACCCGCTCTTTGACCCCGCCGTCACGGCCGCCGTGCGCGCGGCCGTCGCCGCCGAGCCCGCAGTCCTGCGCGCCTACCTCGGCGCGGGCACCGCGGACGGCACCCTCGCCCTCGTCATCGCCGCGTCGGCGGACCCGTCCGAAGCCGCCCAGCGGGTCGCCCGGCACATCGCGGCCGACGAAACACTGAGGGCCCGCCTGCTGAACGGCCTCGACCTGGCACTGCTGCCGACCGAGGCGACGCCACCGGGCGAGCCCCTTTACGTACGAGAAGGCTGATCGCGTACGAGAGGACTGATCGCGTACGAGAGGGCTGAGAGGTCCTGGGGGATCAGCCGAAGATCGGGCCCGTGTACTTCTCGCCCGGACCCTGACCCGGCTCGTCCGGCACGTCGGACGCCTCGCGGAAGGCCAGCTGCAGCGACTTCAGGCCGTCGCGCAGAGGGGCCGCGTGGAACGAGGAGATCTCCGTGGCGCTCGCGTCCATCAGGCCGGCGAGCGAGTGGATCAGCTTGCGGGCCTCGTCCAGGTCCTTGTGGGTCTCGCCGCCATCGGCGAGGCCCAGGTTCACGGCCGCGGCGCTCATCAGGTGGACGGCGACCGTGGTGATCACCTCGACCGCGGGGACGTCCGCGATGTCACGGGTCAGGGTGTCGAAATCGGGGGAGTCACCGGTGGCGGACTCGGGGGTGGGGGTCGCGTCGCTCATGTCCCACACGATAAGCGGAGCCCCGCCCGGGGTGACTCGCGGGAGTGCGTGGGCCCGCTGGTTAGCCCCACCCCTGTGGAGCTGCTAACCTTGTGTAACGACCGGCCGGATACTCGCGTACCAACGCAGGGACCCGGCCCACAAGTGGAGGCTCCGCTTCCCACCTAGTCGCTCTCAGAGCGGCGGGTCACCGGTCAGGCAGCCGCAGTCCCCGAGACTACGGCAGGCCCGAAATGCGCCCCGCGATCACCGCGGAGGTGCTCCGGTAGTAATGGAGCCCCTTCCTGTGATCGGTTGGGGCATTTTTTATGTACTCACTCGGTTGGTCGAGATAACAGACGTAACGCGGCTGTCCGCCAGACCGCCGCGTGGTGCTACCGAGGAGGATCCATCAGCGCCGAGCCCCGCATCAACGACCGGATTCGCGTTCCCGAGGTGCGACTCGTCGGGCCCAGCGGCGAGCAGGTCGGGATTGTTCCGCTTGCCAAGGCCCTGGAGCTTGCACAGGAGTATGACCTCGACCTGGTCGAGGTGGCGGCGACCGCCCGTCCGCCCGTGTGCAAGCTCATGGACTACGGGAAGTTCAAGTACGAGTCGGCCATGAAGGCCCGTGAGGCGCGCAAGAACCAGGCGCACACGGTCATCAAGGAGATGAAGCTCCGGCCGAAGATCGACCCGCACGACTATGACACCAAGAAGGGTCACGTCGTCCGGTTCCTCAAGCAGGGCGACAAGGTCAAGATCACGATCATGTTCCGTGGTCGCGAGCAGTCCAGGCCGGAGCTCGGCTACCGACTGCTGCAGCGTCTCGCGAACGACGTCGAAGACCTCGGGTTCATCGAGTCGAACCCGAAGCAGGACGGCCGAAACATGATCATGGTCCTCGGTCCGCACAAGAAGAAGACCGAAGCCATGGCCGAGGCCCGCGAGGCCCAGGCGGTCCGCAAGGCGGACGCGAAGGCCAACCCGGGCCGCTCGCAGAACGCCGTCGAGGGGGAGCCGGACGAGGCTCCTGCCGAGGCTGTCGCCGAAGCTCCCGCCGAGGCCCCGGCCGAGGCTCCCGCCGAGGCCTGATCTCGGGACGCGAGTCCAGGGATCGCCAACCGATACGTACGGTTTTTGGATGCCCGGTTTCACGACCGGGCATCCGAGTACCACTGACGAGGAGAGAACGGCGCTATGCCGAAGAACAAGACGCACAGCGGTGCCAGCAAGCGCTTCAAGATCACCGGCTCCGGCAAGGTGCTCCGCGAGCGCGCCGGCAAGCGCCACCTGCTCGAGCACAAGTCGTCCCGTCTGACGCGTCGCCTCAGCGGCAACGCCGAGATGGCCCCGGGCGACGCCAAGAAGATCAAGAAGCTTCTCGGCAAGTGAGTTCGGGCGCACTCCGCGCCTGAACTCTGACCGGGACCCAGTCGATACCGGGTCGTGTGAGTCCAACCACGGCCCCGCTACAAGGAGTTAACAAGTGGCACGCGTCAAGCGGGCAGTCAACGCCCACAAGAAGCGTCGGGCGATCCTCGAAGCGGCCAGCGGCTACCGCGGCCAGCGCTCGCGCCTGTACCGCAAGGCCAAGGAGCAGGTCACCCACTCCCTGGTCTACAACTACAACGACCGCAAGAAGCGCAAGGGCGACTTCCGTCAGCTGTGGATCCAGCGCATCAACGCCGCTGCCCGCGCCAACGGCATCACCTACAACCGCTTCATCCAGGGTCTGAAGGCCGCCAACATCGAGGTGGACCGCAAGATCCTCGCGGAGCTCGCCGTCAACGACGCGAACGCGTTCGCCGCGCTCGTCGAGGTCGCGCAGAAGGCTCTGCCGTCGGACGTCAACGCCCCCAAGGCGGCCTGACGCCCGTCGCTCGTCCAGAGTGATGTCCGGACCCGTAAGCCCTGGCTTGCGGGTCCGTTTCTGTTCGGCCACTCGTCCGCCGACGTCCGTCCGCTGCCGTCCGCGGGTCCGTCTCGGCCGGTCGCGCAGTTCCCCGCGCCCCTGGCGGGGCCGCCCCTGACAGGGCGCCCGTATATCTCCCGAAGGTGAGTTCATGCCCGCCGCTCCTGAGTTGATCTCTCCCAGGTCGTCCCGTGTCAGTGCCGCACGGCGGCTCGGCAAGCGGAACTTTCGGGGCAAGGAGCGGCTGTTTCTCGCCGAAGGGCCGCAGGCCGTACGGGAGGCCGCCGCGCATGCACAGACGCTCGTGGAGCTGTTCGCCACCGTCGATGCCGCCGAGCGCTACGCCGACATCGTCGGTGAGGCCCGTACCGCCGGTGCCCGAGTGCACCTGGCGGACGAGGACGTCATCGCCGACATCTCGACGACCGTGACGCCGCAGGGGCTCGTCGGCGTCTGCCGGTTCATCGACACCCCCTTCGACAGCATTCTCGCCGCCAGGCCCAAGCTGGTCGCCGTCCTCGCGCACGTACGCGACCCCGGGAACGCCGGCACCGTGCTGCGGTGCGCCGACGCGGCGGGGGCCGACGCGGTCGTTCTGACGGACGCCTCCGTGGATCTCTACAACCCCAAGTGCGTGCGCGCCTCGGTCGGCTCGCTGTTCCATCTGCCCGTCGCCGTCGGCGTACCCGTCGAGCGGGCCGTCCAGGGTCTCAAGGACGCGGGCGTACGCATCCTCGCGGCCGACGGGGCAGGTCAGGACGACCTCGACGACGAGCTCGACAAGGGCACCATGGGCACCCCGTCCGCCTGGGTCTTCGGCAACGAGGCCTGGGGGCTCCCGGAGGAGACCCGCGCACTCGCCGACGCGGTGGTGCGCGTTCCGATCCACGGCAGAGCCGAAAGCCTCAACCTCGCCACGGCGGCGGCCGTGTGCCTCTATGCGTCCGCCCGTGCACAGCGCGCGGCTGGAGGGTGCCGTTCCGTCACCGGCAGCTAGTAGGGTGACGGGCTCGGAGGCCTCCTGCGCCGGTCCGAGAGGTGGGGTACGGGGAATGAGCATCGGCACGAGCGGATCACCGGGAGTACGGGACGTCCCGCGTACTCGCGCGGACCATGGCGCCCTCGGTGACCTCGACGGGCTCGGTCTCGACCCGGACGACCTGCCCGACGGCCTCGTCGTCGCGGACGAGTCGGGGCACGTCATCTGCTTCAACGCCGCAGCCGCGCGCATCACCGCGGTGCACACCACCGACGCCCTGGGCGCGCCGCTGGAGCGCGCCCTTCCTTTAGAGGACCTCGAAGGCCGCCGCTGGTGGCAGCTGACCGATCCGTACGGCGGCCTCGCCACCCGCTTCGCCCAGCCCGAGCGCAATCTGCTGCTCCCCGGCGGGCGTGAGGTCCTCGTCTCCGCGCGCTATGTGCGCACCGCGCCCACCGGCCCCGTCCGCCGCGTCGTCGTCTGCATCCGCGACACCGAGGCCCGCCGCCGCACCGAGCGCAGCCACGCGGAGCTGATCGCCACCGTCGCCCACGAGCTCCGCTCGCCCCTCACCTCCGTGAAGGGCTTCACCGCGACGCTGCTCGCCAAGTGGGAGCGCTTCACCGACGACCAGAAGAAGCTGATGCTGGAGACGGTGGACGCCGACGCCGACCGCGTCACCCGGCTCATCGCCGAGCTCCTCGACATCTCGCGCATCGATTCCGGACGGCTCGAACTGCGCCGTCAGCCCGTCGACATCGGTGCCGCCGTCGGCCGCCACATCCAGGCCCATGTCGCCTCGGGCCAGGACGCGGACCGCTTCCTGGTCCGGGTCCAGCAGCCGATGCCCGACCTCTGGGCAGATCCCGACAAGATCGACCAGGTGCTCAGCAACCTGCTGGAAAATGCGGTGCGGCACGGCGAAGGAACCGTCACCATCGACGTGGCACCCTCGGCGTCCCCGCGTGAGCGGGGCGGGGCCGAAACGGCCGTGACCGTGAGCGACGAGGGGGCCGGTATTCCGGAGGAATCGATGGGCCGTGTCTTCACCCGCTTCTGGCGGGGCAGCAAACGCGGCGGGACGGGACTCGGCTTGTACATCGTGAAGGGCATCGTGGAGGCGCACGGCGGGTCGATCACCGTCGGCCGGGCGCCCGGTGGCGGCGCCCAGTTCCGATTTACGTTGCCCGTGAGCACTCCGGCGTATCTTCTCTGATCTTCCCTGGTCACCTCTGATCAGCACTGATCACTTCTGATCCGCCCGAGCATCGCCCGCGGGCTCATTCACCTGCGCCACCCCCGTTAGACTCGATCCTTGGCACGTTTGCGTCCCCCTATGTGGACGATTCGTCTCCGAGTCGTAGACGGGGACCATCACCAGCCAACCGGAAGCACGGGAAGAGATGTCGGCACCGAACAAGTCGTACGACCCTGTTGAGGTCGAGGCACTGAAACCTGAAGAGATCGAGCGCATGCGGGACGAGGCGCTCGCCGCCTTCGCCGCCGCGGGCGACCTCGAACAGCTCCAGGAAGCCAAGGTCGCGCACACCGGCGGCACCTCGCCGCTGTCCCTCGCCAACCGCGAGATCGGCGCGCTGCCCCCGCAGGCCAAGGCCGAGGCCGGCAAGCGCGTCGGCATGGCGCGCGGCGCGGTCAGCAAGGCGCTCGCCGCCCGCCAGAGCGAGCTCGAGGCCGAGCGCGACGCCCGGGTGCTCGTCGAGGAGGCAGTGGACGTCACGCTGCCGTACGACCGCGTACCGGCCGGTGCCCGGCACCCGCTGACCACGTTCATGGAGCGTGTGGCGGACGTCTTCGTCGCCATGGGCTACGAGATCGCGGAGGGCCCCGAGGTCGAGGCGGAGTGGTTCAACTTCGACGCCCTGAACTTCACCCCGGACCACCCGGCCCGGCAGATGCAGGACACGTTCTTCGTCCAGGGCCCGAAGGGCGCCAAGGACGCGGCAGGTGACGAGTCCGGTGTCGTGCTGCGCACGCACACCTCGCCCGTGCAGGCCCGCGCGATGCTCGACCGCGAGCCGCCCGTCTACATCGTCTGCCCCGGCCGTGTGTACCGCACGGACGAGCTGGACGCGACGCACACCCCGGTCTTCCACCAGATCGAGCTGCTCGCCGTGGACGAGGGCCTGACCATGGCCGACCTCAAGGGCACCCTGGACCACATGGTCCAGTCGCTCTTCGGCGCGGACATGAAGACGCGCCTGCGCCCGAACTACTTCCCGTTCACCGAGCCGTCCGCCGAGATGGACATGGTCTGCTACGTCTGCCGTGGCGAGTCCGTGGGCAACCCCGACCGACCCTGCCGCACCTGCGGCAGCGAGGGCTGGATCGAGCTCGGCGGCTGCGGCATGGTCAACCCGAAGGTGCTCACCGCCTGCGGCGTCGACCCCAAGAAGTACAGCGGATTTGCCTTCGGGTTCGGCATCGAACGGATGCTGATGTTCCGCCACAACGTCGAAGACATGCGAGACATGGTCGAGGGTGACGTCCGGTTCACCCGGCCCTTCGGGATGGAGATCTGATGCGGGTCCCGCTTTCCTGGCTGCGGGAGTACGTCGATCTCCCCGCCACCGAGACCGGCCGTGACGTACAGGCCAAGCTGATCGAGGTCGGCCTCGAGGTCGAGACCGTCGAGCAGGTCGGCGCGGGCCTCACCGGGCCGCTCGTCGTCGGCAAGGTCCTCACCATCGAGGAACTGACGGAGTTCAAGAAGCCCATCCGCTTCTGCACCGTCGACGTCGGCTCCGCCAACGGCACCGGTGAGCCGCAGGAGATCGTCTGCGGCGCCCGCAACTTCGCGGTGGGCGACAAGGTCGTCGTCGTGCTGCCCGGCGCCGTCCTGCCCGGCGACTTCAAGATCGCCGCGCGCAAGACGTACGGCAAGACCTCGCACGGCATGATCTGCTCCGGCGACGAGCTGGGCATGGGCGACGACGGAAGCGGCGGCATCATCGTCCTTCCGCCCGAGCACGAGGTCGGCACCGACGCCATCAAGCTGCTCGAACTGGTCGACGAGGTCCTGGACATCGCCGTCACGCCCGACCGCGGCTACGCCCTGTCGATGCGCGGCGTCGCCCGCGAGACCGCCATCGCGTACGGCCTGCCGCTGCGCGACCCGGCGCTCCTGGACGTACCCGCGCCGAACGCCCACGGCTACCCGGTCAAGATCTCCGACCCGATGGGCTGCGACCGCTTCACCGCGCGCACGGTCACCGGCCTGCGTCCCGAGGCCCGCTCGCCGATCTGGCTCCAGCGCCGTCTGCAGAAGGCGGGCATGCGCCCGATCTCGCTCGCCGTCGACATCACGAACTACGTGATGCTGGAGCTCGGCCAGCCCCTGCACGCCTACGACCGCTCCCGCATCGAGGGCACGATCGGCGTCCGCCGTGCCGAGCAGGGCGAGAAGTTCACGACGCTCGACGGCACCAAGCGTGTCCTCGACGCCGAGGACCTGGTCATCACCGACGACCGCGGCCCGATCGGCCTCGCGGGCGTCATGGGCGGCGCCAACACCGAGATCACGGATCACGCGGAGGCCGCGGGCACCACGGACGTGGTCATCGAGGCCGCGCACTTCGACGCGATCTCCATCGCCCGCACGGCCCGGCGCCACAAGCTGCCCTCCGAGGCGGCCAAGCGCTTCGAGCGCGGCGTCGACCCGCAGGCCGCTTCCGCCGCCGCGCAGCGCACGGTGGATCTGCTCGTCGCGCTCGCGGCAGGCACCGCCGATTCCGGGGTCACCGAGGTCATCGCGCCCTCCGCGCCCCACACGATCAGCATGCCCGCCGATCACCCGGACAAGGTCGCCGGTGTGGCCTACGGCCGCGAGACCGTCGTCCGCCGTCTGCAGGAAGTCGGCTGCGACGTCTACGGCCAGGACGCCCTGACCGTCACCGTGCCCTCCTGGCGTCCCGACCTCGCCGAGCCGAACGACCTCGCCGAAGAGGTCATCCGGCTCGAGGGGTACGAGAACCTCCCGTCGACGCTGCCCAAGCCCCCCGCGGGCCGCGGCCTGACCGACCGGCAGCGCCTGCACCGCCGCATCGGCCGCGCCCTCGCCGGGAGCGGATTCGTCGAGGCGCCGAACTACCCGTTCATCGGCGAGCAGATCTTCGACCAGCTGGGCCTTGAGCCCGGCGACCCCAAGCGCCGGGTCGTGAAGCTGGTCAACCCGCTCTCCGACGAGGAGCCCGCTCTTCGTACGACGCTGCTTCCGGGGCTGCTCGGCGCGCTGCGCCGCAACGAAGGCCGCGGCAGCCACGACCTGGCTCTCTTCGAGACGGGGCTTGTCTTCCAGCCGCGTGACGAGGCCCGGATCGCGGTGCGCCTTCCCGTCGACCGCCGTCCCACGGCCGAGGAGATCGCCTCCCTGACCGAGGCGCTCCCCGTGCAGCCGCGGCACGCCGCCGTCGTCCTCGCGGGCGCCCGCGAGCAGGCCGGCTGGTGGGGCAAGGGCCGTCCGGCCGAGTGGTCCGACGCAGTCCAGGCCGCGCGTACTCTGGCCGCCGAGTCGGGCACCGAACTGCTCGTGCGCCAGGGGCAGTACGGCCCGTGGCACCCGGGCCGGTGTGCCGAACTCGCCGTCGTGATCGACGGTGCGGAGCACGTCATCGGGTACGCGGGCGAGCTGCACCCGCGCGTCGTCAAGACGCTCGGTCTTCCCGCGCGCACCTGCGCGATGGAGCTCGACCTCGACCGTCTCGAGGACGCGAGCGCCGGTGTCCCGCAGGGGCCGAAGATCTCCACCTTCCCGGTCGCCACGCAGGATGTCGCGCTCGTCGTCGACGGGGGCGTCCCGTCCGCCGACGTCGAGAAGGTGCTGCGCGAGGGCGCGGGTGAACTCCTCGAGTCCATCCGCCTGTTCGACGTCTTCACCGGCGAGCAGATCGGTGCGGGCAAGAAGTCGCTCGCGTACGCGCTGCGCTTCCGCGCCACCGACCGCACGCTGACCGTCGACGAGGCCTCCGCGGCCCGTGACGCCGCTGTCGCCCTGGCGACGGAGCGGACGGGCGCGGTGCTGCGCGGAGCGTAGTCACCGCCAGTAGTCGCCACCAGGCGCACAAGAGGCGCACAAGAGGCACAAAGAAGGGCGTATCCGGACCTCCGGGTACGCCCTTCACTCGTTTGAGTGGCAAGAAAGCCCTCTCTGTCCCGAGCGGCTCATGTGGTCGACAGAATCGGTCCGGCCGCCGGGCAGTGATCCGCGCGGTGCGCGGTCTGCACGCTGAGCAGGGCCTTAGGGGGGCCATCGGCATGATCGGTATCAGGGCTGGAACTTCCCGCCGGGCACTGCTCCGGGCGAGGATCCGGACCAGGCTCCGGGCGAGGGCCGGGACGAAGGCGCCCCGGGTGGACCCGCCGCGGATCCGGCGCGTTCTCAACCTCGGCCTGCCGGTGGTGTGGGGCGCGGTCGTCGTCACGTACAGACTCGTCTGCCCGCTCGCCCGGGAGGAGAGCCTCGAAGGGCGGATCGTCAGCAGCGCGGTGTTCCTCACGGTCGGCGCAGGTCTGCTCCTTCACGTTCGCGCCATGCTGCTGCGGGAGTTGCGTCAGCTCCGTGAGGTCGCGGGCGCCGCGCAGAACGTCCTGCTGCGCCCGCTGCCGCCACGCGTCGAGGGCCTCACGGTCGCGGCCGGGCAGCTCTCCGCGTCACGCGGCGCCTCCGTCGGCGGCGATCTGTACGAGGTGGTGGCCACCGACCACGGCGTCCGCGTCGTCATGGGTGACGTGCGCGGGCACGGCCTGACCGCCATCGGTACGGCCGCCGCCGTGCTCGGCAGCTTCCGAGAGGCGGCTCATGAGGAGCCCGAACTGCCGCACGTCCTGAGAAAGTTGGAGCGCTCCCTGGGCCGGCACCTGCGGGAGCGGTCGAGGGCCGAGCATCCGGCGAGCGGGGTGGCGGCTCCGGAGAGTCCGGTGGTCGAGGAGTTCGTCACCGTACTCCTGATGGAGATCGGCCCCGATGGCCAGATGACCGCGCTCAACTGCGGTCACCCCTGGCCGTACCGCCTGAGCGGGCGCGCCGAGCCGGTCGTGGGCGGGGAGCCGCTGCCGCCGCTCGGCCCGTTCCCGCTCCCCGCCGAACTGCCCGTGCTGCACTGCGGATCACTCCTCGCGGGGGAGGCCCTCGTGCTGCACACGGACGGCATGGAGGATGCACGGGACGCGGCAGGACGGTTCTTTCCGCTTCAGGCGGCGCTCACCGAAGCGGCGCGGGTCCCGCCGGTCGTGCCCCGGACCGTGATCCGCCTGGTGTACGCCCAACTCCTGCGCCACACAAGGCGGTTGCCCGCAGACGATGCCGCGCTGCTCGTGCTGCGCAACGACCGTCGACGGGTGCCCCAGCAGCAGCGCGGGACGGTGCGCCGGGAAAACACCATGACATGACGCACCGTCGGCTTCCGCCGGCCGTGCGCCGCCCGTCCCCGCCTTGGAAATGTCGGGCAGACAGCGGGGCGGACGGCGCCAGTGAGGGCCGCCGCACTGTATGAGGGGGAGCCGGCGGCCCGGCCGGCCTCCTTGTGAGGAATCTCAGTCAAGCGTGACAGGAGTGGTGACGGCAGAGCGCACACCCCCCGGATTCGGGCACTCCGTTCACACCCCGTGTGAAGCCACCTCTACTACGCTGGCCGTAACGAGCCACCGGAGGGCCTCCATGCAGCCCAATACCCTGCTCGACGCGATCCTCGACGAAGCGGGAATCTCCCACGCGGGCCTGGCTGCCCACGTCAATCAAGCAGGGAAGAGGCGAGGCCTCGCCCTGCGTTACGAACACACCGCCGTATCACGGTGGTTGAAGGGCCAGCGCCCGCGCGGCCAGGTGCCCGACCTGATCTGTGAAGTCCTCGCGGGGCGACTCCAGCGCACCGTCACCCTGGACGACATCGGCCTCGGAGTGCCGGGGCTGCCTGCCGCGGCGTTCGGCTCCATGGCCTCGACCCTGTCCGGGTTCGTGGAGCGGGCCACCGCGCTGTGGCGCTCCGACGAACAGCAACGACCGCACCTGCTCGGCGCACCCGCCGTCACGGGAACGCCCGCGGTGATGCCCGTCTGGGAGTGGGAGAACCCTCCCGAGGACGTGGACGTCTCGCGCGGCGGCAGGCACCCCGTGCGCACGGCCGACATCGACATGATGCGTGCGGCCCGCGCCCACTACGAGCAGATGTACCGCAAGACCGGCGGCATCGCGACCCGCACCCGCATCGTCGGCTTCCTCAACGCCGAGGCCGCGCCCCTGCTGCGCGGCAGCTACACGGACGAGACGGGACGCCAACTGCACAGATCCACCGGCGGGTTGGTGGCCATCGCGGGCATCTGTGCCTACGACTCGGACGCCCACGGCCTGGCCCAGCGCTACTTCCACCAGGCCCTGCGGCTCGCGAAGGCGAGCGGGGACAGGGGCCTTGGCGCCTATGTCATCGCGCTCCTCGTCAACCAGTCGCTGTACATGCGCGAGTACCGCCAGGCGGTCGCCTTCGCGGAGGCCGCGCTGCGCGCCGCGGGGCGCGATCTCACCCCGGCCCTCGCCTCCGACCTCTACGCCATGCAGGCGAAGTCGTACGCACACCTGGGCGACGGCAGCAGCGCGCTGTCCTGCATCCGGCGTGCCGAGGTCGCCGCCGAACGCATCCGGCGCGGACGCGAGCCGGCCGAGACCGGCTATGTCCAGCCCGGACTCGTCAACGTACAAGTGGCGGAGGCACTCCTCAGTCTCGGCGACCTCGCGGGGGCGTACGAACACGCGGCCGCGGCGGTGGACACACCGGCGCATGACCGGGGCCGGGTCCATCGGCTCGCCATGCTCAGTCAGATCGAACTGCGCCAGGGGAACACCGACGAGGCGGTGGCCACGGCGGTGGAGATGGCGGAGCAGGCGCGGGGAATGGAGTCCCAACGGCTGCGTGACCGGCTCCGCGCCGTGCGGGAACATCTGGTGCGCAGCGACTGTGCGGGCACCTCCGAGGCGGCCGAACTCATCGACGGAGCGCTGCGCGTGCCCCTGTGATGCGCACCGCGCGTACGCCGGTGACGACCCTCGGCGAGCTCTGAACCCTCGGGCCGTTCACACGCTGCTCTGACCATCTTCCTGCTGCGATATTGCCACCTACTCGGCGGAAGGTGGCAGAACCGTGCAGTGGACGAAACAAAGTGAACAAACTGTGTATGGAAACCGATGGTTCACGGTCAATCTGGCAGATGTGGAACTGCCCGACGGCCGGCACCTCGACCACTTCCTGATCAAGCTGCGGCCCGTGGCCGTGGCCACCGTCGTCAACGAGGCCAACGAAGTGCTTCTGCTGTGGCGGCACCGATTCATCACCGACAGCTGGGGCTGGGAACTCGCCGCGGGCGTCGTCGAGGACGGCGAGGACATCGCGTACGCGGCCGCCCGGGAAATGGAGGAGGAGACCGGCTGGCGGCCGGGCCCGTTACGACACCTGATGAGTGTCGAGCCGTCCAATGGGCTCACCGACGCCAAGCACCACATCTACTGGTCCGATGAGTGCACCTACATCGGTCATCCCGAGGACGACTTCGAGTCCGACCGCCGTGAGTGGGTCCCACTCAAACTCGTCCCTGACATGGTGGGCCGGGGTGAAGTACCGGCCGCCAACATGGCGGCGGCGCTCCTTCTCCTGCACCACCTGCGCCTAGGCCAGGACGCGCACTAGTGACCGATGGCCTGCCAGACTGCCACGGCGAGCGCTCCTACCGCCGTCAGGGCGAGAAGGGCGGGCAGCGGCCAGCGTGTGTGTTCAAGTGCGGCGATCCGCACGGTCAGTTCGTCCTGGTTCTTGACGCTCTGTTCGTCGTGTTGGGTGAGCAACGCCAGCTGTCCGTCGACGCGGGCGAGGCCCACGTCCAAGCTACGGCGTAACTCGGCGAGTTCTTCGGGGACCACGCGAAGGTCGGGGTCGGCGGTCACAAGTCGGCTCCATTCTGTAGCTGTTTTCCCCCTGATGCGCACAGAAAGTCAACTAGCCTGGTGGCCAGGGCGACAGAGTGTGCGAAGGGCATATGCGAGCCCAGCGCGCACACGGTGTGTGAACGCCGCGGGCCCGGCACTCGATCGAGTGCCGGGCCCGCGTGCGGTGCGAAGTGCCGGGTGCCGGTGTGAGGCGTACCAGGCGTACGTATCAGCCGTATGTATCAGTCGTACGGATCAGCTGTACCTGTCAGGCGTACGGATAGAAGCCCGAGCCGGACTTGCGGCCGAGCCGGCCGGCGTCCACCATCCGCTGGAGCAGCGGGGGAGCGGCGTACAGCGGCTCCTTGTACTCGGCGTACATGCTGTCCGCGACCGAGGCGACGGTGTCGAGGCCGATCAGGTCGGCGAGCTTGAGCGGGCCCATCGGGTGGGCGCAGCCGAGCTCCATGCCGTTGTCGATGTCCTCGCGGCTCGCGATGCCCGACTCGAACATCCGGATCGCGGAGAGCAGATACGGGATGAGCAGCGCGTTGACCACGAAGCCCGAGCGGTCCTGGGCGCGGATCGCGTGCTTGCCGAGCACCTTCTCGACCATGGACTGCGCGCGGCTGATCGTCCCCTCGGACGTCGTGAGCGCGGGGATCAGCTCCACGAGCTGCTGCACCGGGGCCGGGTTGAAGAAGTGGATGCCGATGACCGCGTCGGGGCGGGACGTCGCGACGGCCAGCTTCACCAGCGGGATGGACGAGGTGTTGGAGGCGAGGATCGCGTCCTGCCGGGTCACCACCTGGTCGAGCACCTGGAAGATCTCGGTCTTGACCGCCTCGTTCTCGACGACCGCCTCGATCACGAGGTCGCGGTCGGAGAACTCCCCGAGGTCGGTCGTGAAGCTGAGCCGGGCGAGCGTCTCGTCGCGCTCCTCGTCCGAGATCTTGCCGCGCTCGGCGGCCTTGGAGAGCGAGTTGTAGAGCCGGGTGCGGCCGATCTCCAGGGCCTCGCCGGTGGTCTCGGCGACCTTCACATCGAGTCCGGAGCGGGCGCAGACCTCCGCGATCCCGGCGCCCATCTGGCCACAGCCCACTACTCCGACGCGTTCAATGTCGGGCATAGAGTCGGTCACCTCGTGCCTTTCGCTGATCAACGGGCGGGCAGCCCCCCGTACGGTTGCGGCGTCTGCCCCAGCGGCGAAGGTTACTCCGGAACCTCCGGTGCGTGACGGGCCGGGTCGGGCATGCTGTCCCCTACAGACTGCCGTTCCGGCGGATATAGCAGCCCAGGGGGCGAGCGGATGAGGCGTATGTCACGCCGAGGGTTCACGATTGCGGCGGCCACGATGGTGACGGGGCTCACAGCGGCGGGGGACGCCGCGGCCGGTCCCGAGCGCGCGCCGTCCCGCCGTGAGCTGCGGGGCATGTGGCTGGCGACCGTCGCCAACCGGGACTGGCCGTCGAAGCCCGGCCTCACGGCGGCCCAGCAGCGTGCCGAGCTGATCGGTCATCTCGATACGGCCGTCCGGCGCAGACTGAACGCCGTGGTCTTCCAAGTGCGCCCCACCGCCGACGCGTTGTGGCCCTCGCCGTACGAGCCGTGGGCGGAGTGTCTCACCGGCGTGCAGGGCAAGCATCCCGGCTGGGACCCGCTGGGCACCGCCGTGACCGAGGCGCACCGCAGGGGCCTCGAACTGCACGCCTGGTTCAACCCCTTCCGTATCGCCAACCACACGGACCCCTCGCGCCTCGTCCCGACGCACCCCGCCCGGCTGCACCCCGACTGGGTCGTGCCGTACGGCGGGAAGCTGTACTACAACCCGGGCCTGCCCGAGGTGCGGCGCTTCGTCCAGGACGCGATGCTCGACGCCGTCCGCCACTACGCCATCGACGCCGTGCACTGGGACGACTACTTCTACCCGTATCCCGTCGCCGGGCAGGTCTTCGACGACGGCGACGCCTTCGCGCGCTACGGCGGCGGCTTCCCCGACCGGGCCGCCTGGCGCCGCGACAACATCGACCGCCTGGTGCGCGAGATGGCGACGCGGGTGAAGAAGGTGCGGGGGCACGTGCAGTTCGGGATCAGTCCGTTCGGGGTCTGGCGCAACGCCTCGACCGATCCGCTCGGTTCGGACACCCAGGCGGGCGTACAGACGTATGACAACCTGCACGCCGACACGCGCGGCTGGGTCAAGAAGGGCTGGCTCGACTACATCTGCCCGCAGCTCTACTGGAACATCGGCTTCACCGTCGCGGACTACGGCAAGCTGCTGCCGTGGTGGGCCGATGTCGTCAGCGGTACGCGTGTGCGGCTCTACGTGGGCGAGGCCCTCTACAAGGCGGGCGATCCGGCGCAGCCCGCGCCCTGGCAGGACCCGGCCGAGCTCTCCCGCCACCTCACGTACGCCAAGGGGTTCCCGCAGGCGCGCGGGCACGTGTACTTCTCGGCGAAGGAAGTGGGCGTGGACAAGAACGGTGCGATGGCGCGCGTGGTCGCCGACCACTACCGGAAGCCGGTCAAGCCGCCCCGCTGATCCGCTCCCGGCCCGGGAGCTATTGAGCCGGGTCCTGGTGTCGTACGACGGTGTCGGGGCCCGGTGACATCAGCGTCTCGTGACCGTCCTCGAAGCGGACGCGGTACGGCGGTCCGCCGTCCGCGCCGAGCACCTCGACGACCTCCCCGATCCGGTCGTGCTGCCCGACGGTCCTGCCGTGCAGCACCAGCTCGTCGCCTACGGTTGCACGCATCTGGAGCGACCTCCTCGTCCCACCCTGCGGTTGCTGTCCGTGGCCGCAAGTCTACGTCCGGTGGCGGAAGCTGAGTCCTGGCCGTCGGCCCCTGTAGCGAGAGGCCCTAACCGCGCGCCCGTTGGGTGACCGCGATGCACACGAGGACGGCGGCCGCGGTGAGCGGTGCGGCGGGCGTGAGGTGCTCGCCGAGCAGGAACACCGACCAGACCAGGGTGAGCAGCGGCTGTGCGAGCTGGAGCTGGCTGGCCTTGGGGACGCCGATCACCGCCATGCCCCGGTACCAGACGACCAGGCCGAGGAACTGCGAGCCGATGGCGGAGTAGAGGAGCCCGGCGGTGCTGTGTCCGGTGAGCTGGAAGGTCTCGTGCTGGAGGGCGAGTGCCGCGCCGATCGAGGCGAGCGGCAGGCACAGGACGAGCGCCCAGCCGATGACCTGCCAGCCCGGCATCTCGCGGGCCAGGCGGCCGCCTTCGGTGTAACCGGCCGCGCAGATGAGGAGCGCGCCGAAGAGGTAGAGGTCCGCGGTCGTCAGGGCGCCGCCGCTCTGCTGCACGGTGAACGCGATCACCGCGGCCGCGCCCGCGAGGGCCGCCACCCAGAACATCCGCGAGGGCCGTGCCCCTGTACGCAGCGCCGAGAACACGGCGGTCGTCAGCGGAAGCAGGCCGACGACCACGGCGGCATGGGCGGTGGTGGAGGTCTGCAGGGCGAGCGTGGTGAGCAGCGGGAAGCCGATGACGACTCCGGCGCCGACGACCGCGAGCCCGGCCCAGTGGCGGCGCGCGGGCGGCGGGACGCGCAGGGCGAGCAGGGCGCCGCCCGCTATGACCGCGCTCAGGACGCCGCGCAGGGCCACGAACGACCAGGGGCCGATGCCCTCGAGGCCCCAGGCGGTCGAGGGGAAGGTGAGCGAGAAGGCGATGACGCCGAGTGCGGCCATGACGGTGCCGCTGCGGCGGGAGCTGTTGCCCGCGACCGTGCCAGCCGTGCCTGCCGTGCCTGTCGTGCCAGCCGTGTCGGTAACCGTCGTGACTGCTATCGGGCTCGGGCGAGTAGCGCTATCCTGTGCTGTCATGTACGAGAGTAGCAGCGTGGATGAGCTGGCAAAGCAGTTGCGGGACGAGCTTGACCGCTACTCTCCAGGTGGAAAGCTGCCGTCGAGTCGAGCCCTTGTCGAGCGGTTCCGGGTGAGCCCGGTGACCGTGTCGCGAGCCCTGGGGCAGCTGGCCGCCGAGGGTCTGGTCGTCACGCGGCCTGGCGCCGGTGTCTTCCGCGCCGAGCCGCAGGCCGCCGCCGTGCCCGCGGGGGACACCTCGTGGCAGGAGGTGACCCTGAGCGCGGACGTGGCGACCGAGCTTGTGCCGCGCGCGGTCGACGCCTCCGGGGTCGTGGTCACGCTCGCGGCGCCGTCGCCCGGCGTCATCGAGTTCAACGGCGGCTATCTGCATCCTTCGCTGCAGCCCGAGCGCGCGATGGCTTCGGCCCTCGCCCGTGCCGGACGGCGGCCCGGCGCGTGGGGGAGGCCGCCGCTCGACGGGCTCCCCGAGCTGCGGGAGTGGTTCGCGCGGGGCGTCGGCGGCGCGATCACGGCCGCCGAGGTGCTGATCACCGCGGGCGGCCAGAGCGCGCTCACCACGGCGCTGCGTGCGCTCGCCCCGCCCGGGACGCCGGTCCTCGTCGAGTCGCCGACCTACCCCGGCATGCTGGCGATCGCCCGCGCGGCGGGGCTGCGGCCGGTGCCGGTGCCGGTGGACACGGACGGCGTACGTCCCGACCTGCTCGCCGCGGCGTTCAAGGCCACGGGTGCGCGGGTGTTCGTCTGCCAGCCGCTCTTCCAGAACCCGACGGGGGCCGTGCTCTCGGCGGAGCGCCGCCCCGAGGTGCTGCGCATCGCGCGCGAGGCGGGGGCCTTCGTCATCGAGGACGACTTCGTACGGCGCCTCGTCCACGAGGACGCGGGTCCGCTGCCGAGGCCGTTGCAGTCCGACGACCCCGACGGAGTCGTCGTGCACGTCTGCTCGCTCACCAAGGCCACATCGCCGAGCTTCCGGGTCAGCGCGCTCATCGCACGCGGACCGGTCCTGGAGCGGCTGCGCGCGATCCAGGTCGTCGACCACTTCTTCGTGCCCAGACCGCTCCAGGAGGCGGCACTCGAACTGGTCGGCTCCCCGGCCTGGCCGCGCCATCTGCGCAACGTGGCGGGCGAGTTGAAGGAGCGCAGGGACGCGATGGCGGCGGCCCTGCGCCTGAACCTGCCCGAACTCGCCCTGCCGCACATCCCCGCGGGCGGCTACCTCCTGTGGCTGCGCCTGCCCGACGGAACGAACGAGACGGACCTGGTGGGCGCGGCCCTGCGCGCCGGCGTCGCGGTGGCCCCCGGCCGTGCGTACTTCGCGGCCGAACCCCCGGCGGCCCACCTGCGGTTGAGCTTCGCCGCGGTCGCGGGCGTGGGGGAGATCGGCGAGGGGGTGCGCAGGCTCCGGGCGGCGTGTGACGAGGTGTGGGGGGCGTCCGGCTGAGGTCGCGTCCCGCTGGGTGAAATCCGCTCGACGTTCTGTCGTGGCGCCTGCCAGCCTTGCGGCCATGACCGACGCACTTCACACCCCTTCAGCCCTCCCCGCCGGGTACGAGATCTCCACCGACGCCGCTCGTCTCGACGCCGCCCGCGTCCATCGATGGCTCTCCACGGACGCGTACTGGGCGATGGGGCGGCCCCGCGAGAAGCAGGACAGGGCGATCGCAGGATCGCTCAACTTCGGGGTCTACGAAGAGGCTTCCGGCGAGCAGGTCGCGTACGCCCGTGTGGTGACGGACCAGGCGACCTTCGCCTGGCTCTGCGACGTGTACGTCGACCGGGCGGTGCGCGGCAAGGGCTTCGGGAGCGCGCTCGTGGCCGCCGTCAGGGACCATCTGGAGCCGTGCGGTCTGCGGCGGATCCTGCTGGCTACGGCCGACGCGCACGGGGTGTACGAGAAGGTCGGATTCGGTGTACTCGAAGACCCGGCGAAGTGGATGGCGCTGGGCAGGCAGTGAGCGGTTCTCCGGGCGCGAGGACCGCGTACGTACTGTCGACGAAGCCTCGAACCGCACAGCCGCGCACCCACGATCACCGCATGCGCGTTGGTTCAGCGCTCATCGCCACCGCGTGTACGCGGTCGTGAGGATCAGGTCCTTGGCGGGTCCCGCGACCCGCCACCGCGTCCGCCAGCGCCCCTCGTCGTACACCTCGAACTCGCCCCGGTAGAGGTCGAGCGCGCACGGATGGTCGGCGGTGTGCCTGCCGGTGCGCAGGTCCAGGTCGTGGAAGGGGCGGCCGTCGGCGAAGTGGACGTGTGCGGTGGCCGGGGCGTCGCCCGGCAGGAAACGGAGGGTACGTTCGGCGGGGCGGGCGGTGCCCCGCCAGACGAAGGTGCCGGACTCGTGGTGCAGGAGGCCGCCGTCGTCGTCGAGGCGCGTGAACACCGTCGTGCCCGTGAAGTGCCCCTCCGCGTTCCCGGCCAGGTCCTGTGCGGTCCGCTCGACCGTCCACTCACCGGCCAGGTACGCGAGGACGTCCGGCACCGCGTAGTACGCGTCGCTCATGGCTCCGTACTTTACTCGGGACTGTCCGCAGACCGCTTTCGGCCATGTGAAGGCCAATGTGAAGGCCAATGCGGCGGCCACTTGTCGGCTACTTGTCCACGAGGCCGAGGCTGTTCTCGTCGTAGCGCGTCCCCGCGACCGTATCGGCAGGGGCCGCCGCGTCGATCGCCGCGAGCTCATCGGCGGAGAGCTCGACGGCGAGCGCGCCCAGGTTCTCCGTGAGGTACTTCTCGCGGCGCGTGCCCGGAATCGGCACCACGTCGTCGCCGCGGTGCTGCACCCAGGCCAGGGCCAGCTGCCCCGCCGTGACGCCCTTCTCGGCGGCGAGCGCGTCCAGGGCGGTCACGATGGAAAGGTTCCGTTCGAGGTTCCCGTCGGCGAACCGCGGCTGCCCGCGCCGCATGTCGTCTTCCTGGAGGCTGTCGACGGAGGTGTACCGACCGGTCAGGAAGCCGCGCCCGAGCGGCGAGAACGGTACGACGCCGATGCCGAGCTCCCGGCAGACCGGCGCGATCTCCGCCTCCAGGTCGCGCGTCCACAGGGACCACTCGCTCTGCAGCGCCGCGATCGGGTGCACCGCGTGCGCCCGCCGGATGGTCCGCACGCTCGCCTCGGAGAGCCCGATGTGGCGTATCTTCCCGGCCTCGACGAGCTCGGCCAGCGCGCCGACGGTCTCCTCGATCGGCACGTTCTGATCGACCCGGTGCAGGTAGTACAGGTCGATGTGGTCGGTCCCGAGGCGCCGCAGCGACGCCTCGCACGCCTGGCGTACGTAGGCGGCGTCGCCCCTGATCATCGGCGGTTCACCGAGCCGGTTGGCGAAGCCGAACTTCGTGGCGACGACGGCCTGCTCGCGCCGTCCGGCAAGGGCGCGGCCGATCAGCTCTTCGTTGTGCCCCGCGCCGTAGAAGTCGGAGGTGTCGAGCAGGGTGACGCCGAGGTCGAGGGCGCGGTGGATCGTCGCGATCGACTGAGCGTCGTCCGCGGCGCCGTACGCGTGACTCATCCCCATGCAGCCGAGCCCTTGCGCGGAAACGGTCAGCCCTCCGAGACGACGGGTGGGAATGCCGGTCATGGCGGTACCTCCAGGTGGAGCCGTATGCCCTGTTCGGGGCGGACGGCTCCGACCCTAGGAGTTGGAGTCGACTCCAAGTCAAGCCATGCTGCCGGGCGTTGAGGTGGTCACTTCCCGTCCGCCGCCGCGTAGAGCGCCGCCACGTCGAGCTTCTTCATGCCGAGCATGGCCGCCATGGCGCGCTGCGCCCGCCCTTGGTCGGGGTCGGACATGAGCTTGCCCATGGCGGAGGGGACGACCTGCCAGGAGAGCCCGAACTTGTCCTTGAGCCAGCCGCACGGGCCTTCCTCGCCGCCCTCGGAGAGCTTCGTCCAGTAGTGGTCGACCTCTTCCTGGTCGGCGCAGTCGATCGTGAAGGAGATCGCCTCGTCGAAGGTGAACTGGGGGCCGCCGTTGAGCACCAGGTACGGCCGGCCGTCGAGCTCGAACTCGACGGTCATCACGGTCCCGGCGGGCCGAGGCCCGGCCTCGCCGAAGTGGGAGACGTTGGTGATCTTCGAGTTCGGGAAGACCGAGACGTAGAACTCGGCGGCGTCCTCGCCCTGCGTGTCGAACCAGAGGGTGGGCGTGATCCGGGGCATGACTCTCTCCTGTCGTCGGCGGAGCGCTTGTCTGTGTGCCTGTCTGTCTGTGTGCCTGCTGTCTGTACTGACCCCTTCTCCCGCGGAAACTCATCGGGCTTCTCCCGCACAGACTCATCGTGTGACGCGGGGCTTCAGATCGCCCTGTTTGACCTTGACACGGTGACAAGGTCTTCACTGCTCGCCGAGGAGGTGGTCTCGATGACGACCACAACGCAGGACGCGGACGCGCTACGAGTACTTCACGCGCTGGAGGACGGCCGTTCGTCGGTGCGGCTGCGAGCTGCTCTGGCGGTCGGCACGGCGCCCGACCCGCGCTTCGTCGACAAGCTCGTCGAGCGATGCGCGATCGAGCCCGAGTTCTTCGTCCGTGACACGCTGACCTGGGCGCTCACCCGCCATCCGGTGTCCATGACGCTGCCGGTCCTGCTCCGCGAGGTCCGCTCGGAGCGTCCGCAGGCCCGGAGTCAGGCGCTGCACACACTGTCCAAGATCGGGGACCGGCGGGCGTGGCCGGCGATCACCCGGACGCTGCTGTCCGACACCGACGACGAGGTGGCCCGGAGCGCCTGGCGGGCCGCGGTCGTGCTCGTGCCGGACGGCGAGGAGCCCGCGTTGGCCACGGTCCTCGCGACGCAGCTCGGGCGCGGTGAGCGGGAGACGCAGCTGAGTCTCAGCCGGGCCCTTGTCGCGCTGGGTGAGGTGATCGTGCCCGCCCTGCGTGCCGCGGCGACGGCCCCTGACCCGGCGTTGCGCACGCACGCGCTCGCCACGGAACAGCTGCTGCACGACCCGGACGCCGGATTCGAGTGCGCGATCGAGGAGGCGAAGCGCGTGGTGGCCCTCGGCGGATCCGGTCAAGGGGGACGATAGGAGGGGAGGAGGGACGACGGAACGTGTTGATCGGTGAGGTGGCGCGACGGTCCGGGGTCAGTGCCCGCATGCTCCGGCATTACGAGTCGCTCGGCCTGGTGCGGCCGTCAGGCCGTACGGGCTCCGGCTATCGGGAGTACTCCGGGCAGGACATCCGGCGGATCTTCCATGTGGAGAGCCTGCGGTCGCTGGGTCTTTCGCTGCGTGAGATCGGGCGCGCGCTCGACGACCCCGGCTTCACCCCCTCGGCGCTCGTCGACGACCTCATCCTCCAGACGCGCGAACGCGTCGCGGCCGAGACCGAGCTGCTCACGCGGCTGCGCCGGATCGATGCCGCGGACCCCGCGGGATGGGAGGACGTCCTCCAGGTCGTCTCGCTGCTCCAGGCCCTCGGCTCGAAGAGTCCCGATGCCCGCCAGCGCGCGGCCCTCTCCTCGGTCGACGAGGTTCCGGTGCCGGTGGAGGCCCTGGTCGAGGCGGCACTCGGTGAGACGGAGCCGAACGTGGCCGGGGCCCTTCGCTGGGCCCTTGCGCGGTCGGGCGGCGAGGGCGGCCCGGCCCTGCTCGCGCGGGGTCTGGGATCACCGGTGGCCGCGGTGCGGGAGCGTGCCGTTCAGTCTCTCGCCGAGCTGCCCGGCGACGAGGCCGCCGCGCGGCTGCGGGACGCCCTCGGGAACTCCGACGCCGTGGTCCGGGGGCACGCGGCTCTGGCGCTCGGGGCGCGCGGTGCGGCCGATGTGGTCCCGACGCTCATCGACATGATCGTGGAGGGAAGGAACGACACCGATGCGGCCGACGTACTGAGCGTGCTGGCGAGCGGCGCCTCGGAGGCGGATTGCGCGGAGGCGGATCCTGCGATGGCGGATCGTGCGGAGGTAGATCCCGCGGTGGCAGATCCCGTGGTGGCGGACCGGATCGCGAACGGGCTCGTCGACCGCCTCGCCCACGACGCCACCGGGGCGCCCGCACGCGGACGGCTGACCCAGGCGCTCGCGGGCATCCCGGGGGCGAGGACGTCGCGTGCGCTCGTGGAGCTGACGCACGACGAGGACCGTGCCGTCGCGCTGACCGCGACGTACCTGCTGCGGCTGCGCGAGCCGTCCTGACCGCCCCCGACTGTCATTGCATAAAACTGCGGCTTTGCGTATAGTCATGCTCTCCAAGAGGAGGGTTCCATGGCGGTACGTGCAGCAGTGGCAGGAGCGAGTGGGTACGCGGGCGGTGAATTGTTGCGCCTGCTGCTCGTCCACCCCGAGGTGGAGATCGGCGCCCTGACCGGCAACTCGAACGCGGGCCAGCGCCTGGGCGCGCTGCAGCCGCATCTGATGCCGCTCGCCGACCGGGTCCTGGAGCCGACCACCGCCGAGGTCCTCGCCGGTCACGATGTCGTCTTCCTCGCCCTGCCCCACGGGCAGTCCGCCGCCGTCGCCGAGCAGCTCGGCCCGGACGTCCTCGTCGTCGACATGGGCGCCGACTTCCGGCTGAAGGACGCGGCCGACTGGGAGAAGTTCTACGGCAGCGAGCACGCCGGGACCTGGCCCTACGGCCTGCCCGAACTGCCGGGCGCCCGTGCGGCCCTCGAAGGGTCCCGGCGCATCGCGGTGCCCGGCTGCTATCCGACGGCCGTCTCACTCGCGCTCTTTCCCGCGTACGCCGCCGGGCTCGCCGAGGCCGAAGCGGTCATCGTCGCCGCTTCCGGGACCTCGGGAGCGGGCAAGGCGGCCAAGCCGCACCTGCTCGGCTCCGAGGTCATGGGCTCCATGTCGCCGTACGGCGTCGGCGGTGTGCACCGGCACACCCCGGAGATGATCCAGAACCTCTCCGCCGCCGCGGGCACCCCCGTCACCGTCTCCTTCACGCCCACCCTCGCCCCGATGCCGCGCGGCATCCTCGCCACGTGCACCGCGAAGGCGACGGAGGGCGTCACGGCGGAGTCCGTGCGGGCGGTCTACGAGAAGGCCTTCGCCGACGAACCGTTCGTGCACCTGCTCCCCGAGGGGCAGTGGCCCGCGACCGCCGCCGTGTACGGCTCGAACGCCGTGCAGATCCAGGTCGCGTACGACCAGGCGGCGGGGCGAATCATCGTGATCAGCGCCATCGACAACCTCGCCAAGGGCACCGCCGGCGGCGCGGTGCAGAGCATGAACATCGCCCTCGGCCTCGACGAGGCCACCGGGCTGACTACGATCGGAGTCGCGCCGTGAGTGTGACGGCAGCTAAGGGATTCACGGCGGCGGGCATCGCCGCCGGGATCAAGGAGAACGGCAACCCGGACCTGGCCCTCGTGGTCAACACCGGGCCCCGCCTGGCCGCCGCGGGCGTCTTCACCTCCAACCGCGTCAAGGCCGCCCCCGTCCTCTGGTCGGAGCAGGTGGTCAAGGGCGGTCTCGTCTCGGCCGTCGTCCTCAACTCCGGTGGCGCCAACGCCTGTACGGGGCCGCAGGGCTTCCAGGACACGCACGCGACCGCGGAGAAGGTCGCCGAGACGCTCGACCTGAACGCGGGCGAGGTCGCCGTGGCGTCGACGGGGCTCATCGGCGTCACGCTTCCCATGGACAAACTCCTGCCGGGTGTCGAGAGCGCGGCGGGTGAACTCTCCGCGCACGGCGGCGAGAAGGCCGCCATCGCCATCAAGACCACCGACAGCGTGCACAAGACGGCCGTGGTCACCCAGGACGGCTGGACGGTCGGCGGCATGGCGAAGGGCGCGGGCATGCTCGCCCCCGGGCTCGCCACGATGCTCGTCGTCCTCACCACGGACGCCGACCTCGAAGCCGGTGTCCTGGACAAGGCGCTGCGGGACGCCACGAAGGTCACCTTCGACCGGGTCGACTCCGACGGCTGCATGTCGACGAACGACACGGTGCTGCTCCTCGCCTCCGGCGCGTCTCACGTCACCCCGGAGTACGCCGAGTTCGCCGAAGCCGTCCGCACCGTCTGCGACGACCTCGCCCGCCAGCTCATCGGCGACGCCGAGGGCGCGAGCAAGGACATCCGGATCGAGGTCGTCAACGCCGCTTCCGAGGACGACGCCGTGGAGGTGGGCCGCTCCATCGCCCGCAACAACCTCCTCAAGTGCGCCATCCACGGCGAGGACCCCAACTGGGGCCGGGTGCTCTCCGCCATCGGCACGACGAAGGCCGCCTTCGAGCCCGACCAGTTGAACGTCGCCATCAACGGCGTCTGGGTCTGCAAGAACGGCAGCGTGGGCGAGGACCGCGACCTCGTCGACATGCGCTACCGGGAGGTCAAGATCACTGCGGACCTGGCGGCCGGTACCGCCGATCCGGTCGTGATCTGGGCCAACGACCTCACCGCCGACTACGTCCACGAGAACAGCGCGTACTCCTCATGAGCGGTGACACGACCAGCGACACGACCAGCAGTACGAGCGGCAATCCGACAGCGCGCAAGCACACCGCGCTCCCCAAGGCGCAGATCCTCATCGAGGCGCTGCCCTGGCTGACCAGGCACCGCGGCAAGACCGTCGTCATCAAGTTCGGCGGCAACGCCATGGTCGACGAGGAGCTGAAGGCCGCCTTCGCCCAGGACGTCGTCTTCCTGCACCACGCGGGCCTGCGGCCCGTCGTCGTGCACGGCGGCGGACCGCAGATCAGCGCGGCCCTCGACCGGCACGGCATCGTCAGCGAGTTCAAGGCGGGCCTGCGGGTCACGACCGAGGACGCCATGGACGTCGTACGCATGGTTCTCGCGGGACAGGTCCAGCGCGAGCTCGTCGGCCTGCTCAACCAGCACGGCCCGCTCGCCGTCGGCCTCACCGGCGAGGACGCGCACACCATCACCGCCACCAAGCACCAGCCCCGCATCGAGGGCGAGTTGGTCGACATCGGCCGGGTCGGCGAGATCACCGAGATCGACACCGGCGCCATCGAGGCCCTGCTCGCGGACGGCCGCATCCCGGTCGTCTCCTCGATCGCCCGCTCCCAGGACGACGGACATGTCTACAACGTCAATGCTGATACGGCGGCTGCGGCACTCGCTGCGGCCCTTGATGCCGAAACGCTCATGGTCCTCACGGACGTCGAGGGCCTTTACGAGGACTGGCCCCACAGCGACGAGGTGATCAGCCGCCTGACCGCGAAGGAACTGGAGAAGCTCCTTCCCGAGCTGGCCAGCGGCATGGTCCCCAAGATGGAGGGCTGTCTGCACGCCGTACGCAACGGCGTCGAGACGGCCCGTGTGATCGACGGACGGGTCCAGCACTCGATCCTGCTCGAGATCTTCACCGACGAGGGCATCGGCACGATGGTCGTGCCGGACGCGCCCGACAACCGGACAGAGGGGGCGGTGGCATGACCGGCAACGAGGAGTTGACCCGGCGCTGGCAGGACGCGCTGATGGACAACTACGGCACCCCCAGGCTGCCCCTCGTCCGCGGCGCGGGCAGCAAGCTGTGGGACGCCGACGGAAAGGAGTACGTCGACTTCGTCGGCGGCATCGCGGTCAACGCGCTCGGCCACGCCCACCCGGCGATCGTCGAGGCGGTCAGCACCCAGATCGCATCCCTCGGCCACGTGTCGAACCTCTTCATCGCCGAGCCGCCGGTCGCGCTCGCCGAACGGCTGCTCCAGCTCTTCGGGCGCGCGGGCCGGGTGTACTTCTGCAACTCCGGCGCGGAGGCCAACGAGGGCGCCTTCAAGATCGGCCGCCTGACCGGGCGTTCGCACATGGTCGCCACGGACGGCGGCTTCCACGGCAGGACCATGGGGGCGCTCGCGCTCACCGGCCAGCCCGGCAAGCAGGAGCCGTTCCTGCCGCTGCCCGGTGACGTCACACACGTTCCGTACGGCGATGTCGAGGCCCTGCGCGCGGCGGTCACCGAAGAGACGGCCCTCGTCGTCATCGAGCCCATCCAGGGCGAGAACGGCGTCGTCGTGCCGCCCGCGGGCTATCTGAAGGCGGCCCGGGAGATCACAGCGGCCACCGGAACCCTCCTCGTCCTCGACGAGGTGCAGACCGGAGTCGGCCGCACCGGACATTGGTTCGAGTACCTCGCACACGAGGGCGTGCGGCCCGACGTCGTCACGCTCGCGAAGGGCCTGGGCGGCGGCCTTCCGCTCGGCGCCACGGTCGTGTTCGGCGCGGCGGCCGAGCTCCTCAAGCCCGGTCACCACGGAACGACGTTCGGCGGGAACCCCGTGGCCTGCGCCGCGGGACTCGCGGTGCTCGACACGATCGAGGCCGACGGACTCCTGGAGAACGTGAAGCGGGCGGGCGAGAAACTGCGCGACGGAATCGAGTCACTCGGACACCCCCTCGTGGGCCATGTCCGGGGTGCGGGCCTGCTGCTGGGTATCGTGCTCACCGAGCCGCTCGCGCCCCAGGCGCAGCAGGCGGCTCAGGATGCCGGCTTCCTGGTCAACGTGCCCGCCCCCGATGTCGTACGGCTGATGCCGCCGCTGAACGTGCGCGACGACGAGGTGGACGCGTTCCTCCGGGCCCTGTCCGGCGTGCTTGACCGGGCCACCGCGGCGGGCGGGGACGGACGATCCGGAGAATGAGACGACGATGAGTCAGGCGCAAGGCAACGAGCACGTGGAACACCCGGATCACGCCGGGCCCGCCGTGCCGCAGACCCGCACCGCACGCCACCGCCGGATCGTGGACATCCTCAACCGGCAGCCCGTGCGCTCCCAGAGCCAGCTGGCGAAGCTGCTCGCCGACGACGGCCTCACGGTCACGCAGGCGACGCTCTCGCGGGACCTCGACGAGCTGAACGCCGTGAAGATCCGCAACGCCGAGGGCGATCTCATCTACGCGGTGCCGAGCGAGGGCGGCTTCCGCACGCCGCGTGCGCCCCTCGGCGAGTCCGCCAAGGAGGAGCGGATGCGGCGCCTCTCCGCGGAGCTCCTCATCTCCGCGGAGGCCTCGGCCAACCTGGTCGTCCTGCGGACGCCGCCGGGGGCCGCGCAGTTCCTCGCCTCGGCGATCGACCAGGCGGAGCTGCACGACATCATCGGGACCATCGCGGGGGACGACACGCTGATGCTGATCAGCCGGGAGGCTACCGGGGGACAGGCGTTGGCGGACCATCTGCTGCGCTTGGCATCGAACGAGCATTAGCAGGCCCCTGGGCCCTGCGCGCCGTTGATCACCGGCTCCGCCGAGTTCGTCCTCAGCCGCCGGACAGGTTGAATGCTCTCGGCCGGGCTGGATGGTTCCAGCCCGGCCGGCGTTCGAGGCCATCCAGCAGGAGAGCCCCGCAGGGACGGCCCTTACCCCAGCACCCCGCCCAGCGGATCATCCCCCAGGAACGCGACCAGCTCCGCCGACCCCGGCGCCGTGGCCGGCCCCCGGCGCGTCACCGCGTACGCCGCCGCCGCGTTCGCGCCCCGCGCCGCCGTGAGGGGATCAAGGCCTCGCCCCAACAGGGCGAGGAACGCGCCCACATGCGCGTCCCCGGCGCCATTGCTGTCCACAGCGTCCAC
Organism: Streptomyces sp. NPDC031274; assembly: GCF_055570235.1. NCBI lineage: Bacteria > Bacillati > Actinomycetota > Actinomycetes > Kitasatosporales > Streptomycetaceae > Streptomyces > Streptomyces sp. NPDC031274. Next base: position 180,027 of record NZ_JBVIHP010000004.1, read on the forward strand.
GGCGAAGCCGGGCACGTGCGAGACCTTGTCCGAGCCCGGCGCGGCCAGCCAACAGCCGTCCTTGTCGGCCCGCACAAGCACCCCCGCCCCCGGCGCGAGCCGCCCGCGCAGGGCGGCGGCGGCAGCACGCGGCTCGGAGTGACCGCTCATCAGGCGGGCCTCACGCGCATTGCAGCTCAGCCAGTCCGTCCGGGCGAGCACCGGCTCCAGGACGGCGGCGGGGATGTCCGCGACCAGCGGCCCCGGGTCGAAGCAGACCCGGACGTCACCCGGCAGCGCTGCCGCGAACGCCGAAAGGAGCGGACCGTTGACCTCCATCACGAGGCTGTACCCGGACAGCTGAACGGTGTCGCCCGGCCGCAGCGCCCCCGCGACGGCAGCCGTCTCCGCCGCCGTCATCCGCGCGTCCACGCCGAAGCTGGTCACGAACGTCCGCTCGCCCCCGGCATCGACCAGCGCCACACAGAACCCCGTGTCCCCGTCCGTACGCACCGGATGCAGGGTCGCGATGCCCTCGTCGGCGAGGGAACGGCGGACGAGATCTCCGTAGGGGCCGGTCCCGTGAAGGCCCGCGTACACCGCGTCGGCCCCCAGGCGCCGCGCCGCCGTCAGCGCGTTGAAGCCGCCGCCCGCGTACAGCTCCGTACGGGAGCCGATCACGTCGCCGCCCCGCTCGGGCAGCGCGGGGACCTCGATGACGAGGTCGGCGATGACGTTCCCCGCGAGGACGAGGCGGGGGGAAGACGATGGAGTGGCGTGGGCGTTCATCGGACGGACTCCTCAAGTGCGGGGGAGGAAGCAGCGGTTGTCGTCGGACCGCGTCGGCCGAAGACGGCGTACACCGCCGCGCCCACCCCTATCGAGACCGCCCAGCCCAGGCCGTTGACGCCCGGCCAGGTGTCGGCGAGCGGCCCGGAGAACCACACGTCGTCCGCGCCGGTCCCGGCGGTCGTGAAGAGGAACCCCGACACGATCGCCGCCACCCAGGCGAGCACGGCGGGCAGGCGGAAGCCGCCGGTGTACCAGTAGCCGCTGGTCCGCGAGGTGTTCATCAGGGCGTCGGAGTCGTAGTCGCGGCCCCGCATCATGTCGACCGCGATCACGCCGATCCAGGCGGAGATCGGCACGGCGAGCAGCGTGAGGAAGGTGGAGAACGGGCCGTAGAAGTCGTCCGCGATCAGCATGAAGTAGATGCCGCCGAGGAACATCAGCACGATGTCGATGACCACGGCCCAGGCCCGCGGCACCCGCAGACCCAGCGTGATCATGGTGAGGCCCGCGGAGTACGTCGACAGGTGGTTCGACATCAGCAGGCCGCCGAAGGCCGCGATCAGATACGGGATCGCCATCCAGGACGGCAGCATCGCGTTGATCGCGGAGACCGGGTCGGACGAGGTGGCGAGCGAGGGGTCGCCCGCCGTGAGCAGCGAACCCAGCGAGATGAGCAGGACGAGCGGGATGCCCGCGCCGAAGGCGGACGCGGTGACCAGGCGGCGCCCCGGGATCGAACGCGGGAGGTAACGGGCGTAGTCCGCACCGGCGTTGGCCCAGCCGATGCCCGTGCCCGCGGCGATGAAGCCGATGCCCGCGATGACGCCGCTGCTCGGGCCCGCCGGGGTTTCGAGGACCTTCGACCAGTCGACGGTCGCGACCAGGAAGCCCATCACGATCAGGTTCAGGACACCGAAAAGGACTGTCGCCCACTTGTTGATCCACATGATCGTGGCGTGCCCGAGGCCGCTGATCAGCAGCGTGCAGGCGATGAACACCAGCAGGCACAGGACGGTCAGGAAGGAGTTCTGGTCGACGTCGAAGGCCACCCCGAGGAGGGCGAGCAGCGCGTACGCCGCCGTGGTCGTCGTGATCGTCTCCCAGCCGACCCGGCTCAGCCAGGAGACCAGTGTCGGCCCCGCGTTGCCGCGCTGCCCGAACACCGCGCGGGAGAGCGTGAGGGCGGGTGCGCCGCCCCTCTTGCCCGCCAGGCTCAACGCTCCCACCAGCGCGAACGAGCCGAACGCACCGACGATCGCGACCAGCGCGGCCTGCCAGATGTTCAGTCCGCGAAAGGCGACGAGCGTCGCGCCGAGCGGCAGCCCCAGGATCGAGATGTTGGCGGCGAACCAGGTCCAGAACATCTGGCCCGCATGGCCATGACGCTCACTGTCGGGGACCGGCTCGATCCCTCGGGTCTCTACGGTGCCGACCGACACGTTCTTCGTCGAAGCGGTCATGACGGGACCTCCTTGCGCGATACGTGGAGCAGGGACAGGGGGGGGCAGGGGGAGGAGGGGCTAGCGGTGGGTGAGCAACTGGGCCGTCAGCGGCTCGAGTTCGAGGCTGTTGACCGTACGAAGGGTCTGTACGGCGTCGGCGGGCAGACCCGAGAGGCCGTGCACCGACCCGGCGACCGCGCCCGCGATCGCGCCGATGGTGTCGCTGTCGCCGCCGAGGTTCGCGGCGAGCAGGGTGCTGCGCCAGGGGTCCCCGCCGGTCAGGGCGAGCACGGCGAACGCGGCGGGCACCGACTCCTGGCTGGCGACGCTGGTGCCGATGAGGGCGACGACGCGGTCCAGGGCCGTGGCCTCGTCCAGGCCGTCCACCAGCTCGCGGGCCCAGGAGATCCGGGCGGAGATGTCGGCTCCGGCGATCCAGTTGCCGCGCCGGGCTCCGGCCTCGGCCGCCGCGATCGCGGCCTGGAAGACCTCGTCGAGCGTGCCGCCCGCGACGCCCGTGCTCACCGCCGCCGCGACGGCCGCGGCGCCCGCGATGCCGACGTTCGTGTCATGGGTGACCTGGCAGGACTCCACGACCCGGTCGAGGAAGTCCGGAAGGGGATCGGCGGCGAAGGCGATGCCGACCGGGGTGACGCGCATCGCGGCGCCGTTGGTGGTGCCGTACCTGCCCGCTTCCTTGGGGTCGGTGCCGCCCGCGACGGCGTCCAGGGCGGCCTTGGTGGAGGGGCCGAGCAGGTCGAAGGAGCCCTTGGCCTTCATCTCCCGCTCCCAGGACAGGAGCGCGTCGGCGAACCGCTTCGGGGCGATGTGCCCGCCGCCCTCGACGAGCAGCCGCGCCACGATGACCGCCTGGTCGGTGTCGTCGGTGACGGCGCCGGCGGGCATGCCCGCGCTCACCGGGTTGTCGGACCTGGAGGCCTCGAATCCGGTGACGGTGCCGTAGACCCGTACGACGTCCTCGCGGGACATGATCTGGGTCGGCATGCCCAGGGCGTCGCCGAGCGCGAGTCCGTAGAACGCGCCGAGTGCGCGGTCGAGAAGGGCGGGGGGTGCTGTGGTCATCAGTGGCCTCCTCGGCCGGTACGTACGTGCAGTTGGAACCGGGTCGGGTCGAGCAGGCTCGTGACCTGCTCCACTACGTCCCCATCGGCATCGCGGAAGACCTGGGAGAGCCGGATGAACGGCTCGCCCGAGGAGCGGTGGAGCAGTCCCGCGTCCTCCTCGTCCAGGCCACAGACCGTGATGTGGGCGTCGCTCGACGCGGCGACGTGTCCCGCGGCGAGCAGGGTCCGGTTCAGGGAGCCGCCTTCGAGGCCGCGCTCGGGCAGGTCGGCGAGGGCGGGCACGGCAGGGACGCGACTGCGCTCCAGTGAGACGCCGCCGCCGTCGGGCAGTCGCCTGACGCGGTCGAGAGCGATGAAGTGCGGGTCTGTCAGGCCGAGTTCGGTGGCGAGCTCCGGGTCGGCGATCCGCTCGAAGCGGAGGACGTCCGTGGAGAGCTCGGTGCCCTGGTCGGCGAGCGCCCGGGTCCAGCCGAGCTTCTGGTCGAGCGGGGTGCCGTCGAAGGTGACGAGCGAACCGATGCCCGCGTGCGTCTCGATGAGGCCTTGCTCGCCGAGCACGCTCAGCGCCTGGCGCACGGTGGTGCGACTGACCCCGAACCGCTCCCGCAGGGCGTGCTCGCCGGGGAGGCGGCTGCCGTCGGCGTGGACCCCGGCGCGGATCTCGTCGGCCAGTACGTGCGCGACGCGATGATGTTTATGAACCTGTCCAGGCATGTCTAGAAGGTAAGCGGAGCTGATCCGTCCCGTCTACGGTTTCCGGCAGATTATTTGCTCAGGGAACGTTTGCGGGTGCTGTGTGCGCTGTGGGCGCTGCGGCGGGGGCCCCGTCAAGCCCGGAGTCAGGCCGGGCATCAGGCCCGGAACCAAGCCCGGAATCAGGCCTGGGACCAAGCCCGACACCGGGCCCCGAATCAAGCCCCGAATCAGGCCTGCACAGCCTGCTTCTCGGCGCGCCGCGCCCGGTGGGACATCCAGGCGGCGACCAAGGCCCCCGAGACGTTGTGCCACACGGAGAACACGGCGGCGGGCAGCGCGGCAAGGGGGCTGAAGTGGGCCGTGGCGAGCGACGCCGCGAGCCCCGAGTTCTGCATACCGACCTCGAAGGCCATGGCGCGCGAGGCGGGCGGGCCGAGCCGGGCCAGCTTGCCCGCGCCGTAGCCGAGCGCCAGGCCGAGGCCGTTGTGAAGGACGACCGCGACGAACACGAGCAGGGCGGCCGACTTGATGGCCGCGGCGCTGCCCGCGACCACGACGGCCACGATGACGGCGATGGTCAGGGCGGAGAGCCACGGCAGGGCGCTGAGGACGCGCTTGATGTAGCGCCCGAACAGCAGGCGTACGACGAGTCCGGCGAGGACCGGGAGCAGCACGGTCTTGAGGATGTCCGTGACCATCGAGCCCGCGTCCACGGGCAGGTACTCGCCCGCGAGGAGCAGCGTGAGCGGCGGCGTGATGAGCGGCGCGAGCACGGTGGAGACGGTGGCCACCGAGACGGACAGGGCTACGTCGCCGCGTGCCAGGTAGGTCACGACGTTGGACGCGGTCCCGCTGGGCGCGCAGCCGACGAGGATCACGCCGGCGGCGAGCTGGGGCGAGAGCCCGAGCGCGTGGGCGATCAGCCAGCCGAGCCCCGGCATGATCACGTAGTGCGCGACAAGCCCGAGCGCGACGGCCCAGGGCCGCTTGACGACGCCCTGGAAGTCGAGCGGGGTCATGGTGAGCCCCATGCAGAACATCACGAGACCCAGGAGGTACGGGACGTTCGTGCCCCAGTCCTTGAAGGCGTCCGGCGCGAGCAGGCCGAGCGCGCCCGCGACGAGTACGAGGACGGGGAAGACCGTGACGGCGAGGCGGGCCGCCTTGTCGCCGCTCTCCGTTGAACTGGGGGTCGTCTGTTCGGTTTGCACCCGGCGATGCAACGCCGCCGTGCGGCGCGGACGCAACCCCGTCTCGATATGTGGTCGCTACACCGAGCCGCTCGGGACGGGGTGGCTCAGTACCGCGTGTCAGTACCGCGTGAGGGCGGTGGGCCCCGACTCCGTCCCGATCGCCATGTGCGGCCGCCGCCCCCGCTCGGCCCACCGCAGGATCCGCCCCATCGCGTCGCGCGGCACGGACACGCAGCCCGCCGTCGCCCCGTCCCCGTTGACGTGCAGGAAGATCCCCGCGCCGCGCCCCCGTACCGGGCGGTCGTAGTTGAAGCCGATCACCAGGGCGTGCGCGTACTGGGGGTCGTAGGTGATGAGGTGTTCGGACTCGGCGGCGCGGCAGTCGCCGGGCCGTGGCTGGGTCCAGCGGTTGTAGGCGCGGGACTTGTTGTCCTGGCACCACCAGGAGTCCTTCGTGACGTGGCGGTAGGAGTAGTCCGTACCGGACGGCTTCGCCGCGATGCCGAAGGCGTACGGAAGGCGGAAGAGCCCGGTGGGCGTCGTGTTCGTCCCCTGTTTGCGGGAGCCGCCCTCGGCAAGCCCCTTCGCGCCGAACCGCGCTCCCGATGACCCGGACTTCACCCACCGCCCGCCGCGCCGGTCCCACCATGTGACCGTGCCGCTGGTGGAGCCGGTGCGCGCGGCCCGCGCGGTGATGAGCTGGGTGCCGCCGCCCGTGTCGGCCATGCGCTCCGGCAGCGGGGTGTCCGCTTCGGGGGCCGCGCCGAGGGTGCCGGTGACGGCGAGGAGGAGGGCGGCGGCGGACGCGAGGGCGGCGGCACGGGGGCGCATGGCTCAGACCGTACTGGGCGGCAAGGGCAACGGCAGCCCGGGCAGGCCGTCGATGCTCTGTGCGATGTACTCCTTCTTGGTGAAGTACTCGCTCAGCGACGCGTCGTCCTCGCGCGCGAAGCGCCTGCCGTGCAGGTCGCGGTCCTCGTCGTACGACATGAAGGGGACCGCGTATCCGCAGCTGTCACGGACGAGTTCGGCCGTCACGACGATGATCGCGCGCAGGCCGTGCTGGGTCGGGTCGATGCGGGGGAAGTGCCCGAGCAGTTCGGCCCAGCGCGGGTCGTCGCGGAAGACGGGTTCGCCGCGGCCGTGCACCCGGACGATGTTCGGCGGGCCCTGGAAGGCGCACCACATCAGGGTGATGCGGCCGTTCTCGCGCAGGTGCGCGACCGTCTCCGAGGTGCTGCCCGCGAAGTCCAGATAGGCCACGGTGTGTTCGTCGACGACGGCGAACGAGCCGGTGAGGCCTTTGGGGGAGAGATTGACCGTGCCGTCGCCGGAGAGGGGCGCGGTCGCGGTGAAGAAGAGAGGCTGGGCCTCGATGAACGAGCGGAGTCTGCCGTCAATGCGTTCGTAAGTCTTTCCCATGTCTAAGGATTATTCGTCAGAGGTCCTTCGCCTGTCTAACGATTTGGCGCGACGGCTTGGTGTGACAACGGCTTGGCGCGACGACTCGCGCCGCGGCCGGGCGGACCGTGGATGGATTGACGAAACATACAGAGCACTGCATACTCATGCATGACGGCGAATGCAGGGTGCAGGGTTAAGGAGCACGTGAAGTGAGCAGCAACAACGGCGGTGACGTCCGGCTCTGGGGCGGTCGGTTCGCGGACGGTCCGGCAGAGGCCCTGGCCAAGCTGTCGGCATCGGTCCACTTCGACTGGCGCCTCGCCCCGTACGACATCGCCGGTTCCCGCGCCCACGCGCGCGTGCTCCACAAGGCGGGGCTGCTCACCGAGGACGAGCTGACCCGCATGCTGGCCGGGCTCGACCAGCTCGAAGCCGATGTGGCGTCGGGCGCGATCGTCGGCACCATCGCCGACGAGGACGTGCACACGGCCCTGGAGCGCGGCCTTCTTGAGCGGGTCGGCCCGGACCTCGGCGGCAAGCTGCGCGCAGGACGCTCGCGCAACGACCAGGTGGCCACGCTCTTCCGGATGTACCTGCGGGACCACGCCCGGATCATCGGCGGCCTCATCGCCGACCTCCAGGGCGCGCTCGTCGGCCTGGCCGAGGCGCACCCGGACGTCGCGATGCCGGGGCGCACGCACCTCCAGCACGCCCAGCCCGTGCTCTTCGCGCACCATGTCCTCGCGCACGTCCAGCCCCTCGCCCGGGACGCGGAACGCCTGCGGCAGTGGGACGAGCGCACGGCCGTCTCGCCGTACGGCTCGGGCGCACTCGCGGGATCTTCTCTCGGCCTGGACCCGGAGGCCGTCGCCGCCGACCTCGGCTTCGAGCACGGCTCGGCGGCCAACTCCATCGACGGAACGGCATCCCGTGACTTCGCGGCGGAGTTCGCCTTCATCACCGCGATGATCGGCGTGAATCTCTCCCGGATCGCCGAGGAGATCATCATCTGGAACACGAAGGAGTTCTCCTTCGTCACCCTCCACGACGCCTTCTCGACCGGCTCGTCGATCATGCCGCAGAAGAAGAACCCGGACATCGCCGAGCTGGCGCGCGGCAAGTCGGGGCGCCTCATCGGCAACCTGACGGGTCTGATGTCGACGCTGAAGGCGCTCCCGCTCGCGTACAACCGCGACCTCCAGGAGGACAAGGAGCCGGTCTTCGACGCCTGCGACCAGCTGGAGGTCCTGCTCCCCGCGTTCACCGGCATGATGGCGACGCTCACCGTGCACCGCGAGCGCATGGAGGAGCTGGCCCCGGCCGGGTTCTCGCTCGCCACGGACATCGCCGAGTGGCTGGTCAAGCAGGGCGTGCCGTTCCGTGTCGCGCACGAGGTCGCGGGCGGTTGCGTCAAGGAGTGCGAGGCGCACGGCATCGAGCTCGACGAGCTCACGGACGAGCAGTTCGCCAAGATCTCCGAGCACCTCACCCCCGAGGTCAGGACCGTCCTGAACGTCCCCGGCGCCCTCGCGTCCCGCAACGGCCGCGGCGGCACCGCCCCCTCGGCCGTCGCCGCCCAGCTCGCCGAGGTCAAGGCCGATCTGACGGTTCAGCAGGAGTGGGCCGCGGCGCGTAAGTGACGCCCGGGCGGCACGTGCCGCTTTGACGTGGGCATCGCGGGTTACGTTGGTCGTTCTTCCGCAAGGAGCCGAAGGAGCCGACCGAACGGAGCCCGCGATGCCTTTCTCGCGCCTGGCCGCAGCGACCACCCCCACCGCCCACATCGGGTTCGGCCTCGCCGCCGTCGGCAGGCCCGGCTACATCACGCTCGGCCGTGATGCCGACCTGCCGCCGTCGCGCAGTGTCGAGGCCCTGCGCGAGCGCACCCTCGAACTCCTCGACGCCGCCTACGCCCTCGGCGTGCGGTACATCGACGTGGCGCGCTCCTACGGCCGCTCGGAGGAGTTCCTCGCCGACTGGCTGAACGCCAGGCCCGACGTCCGTGACGTCGTGATCGGCAGCAAGTGGGGCTATACCTACACGGCCGACTGGAACGCCGACGCCGCGCCCCCGCACGAGGTCAAGGACCACAGCCTCGCCGCGTACGTCCGTCAGCGCGAGGAGAGCGCCGAACTGCTCGGCGAGCGGCTCGACCTCTACCAGATCCACTCGGTGACGCCTCGCAGCCCCGCCCTCACCGACAAGGAACTGCACGCGAAACTGGCCGAGTCGGCGGCCGACGGCATGAGCGTCGGGCTCTCCGTCAGCGGCCCGGAGCAGGCGGACACGATCCGCGCCGCCCTCGCGGTGACCGTCGACGGCGAGCCGCTCTTCCGTACCGTCCAGGCCACGTACAACGCCCTGGAGACCTCGGCGGGCCCCGCGCTCGCCGAGGCCCATGACGCGGGGCTCACCGTGCTGGTCAAGGAAGCCATGGCCAACGGCCGCCTCGCCGACCCGCACGCCCCCGCCGCCCTGCGCGAGATCGCCGGGGCGACCGGGTTCGGCAGCGACGCGATCGCCCTCGCCCTCGTCCTCCGTCAGCCGTGGGCGGGCGTGGTCCTCTCCGGCGCCGCCACCTCGGTCCAGCTCGTGTCGAACCTGCACGCGGCGGCCGTCGATCTCGACGCGGAGCAGGTGGAGCGCCTCGCGGGGCTCGCCGAGGAGCCGGTCGCGTACTGGGAGCGGCGCGGCCAGCTGCCCTGGCACTGAGGAACCCTCCGGACGCCCTCCGGGTGACCGTCGCGCGTATCTTGTGAGACAAATATGTCTCACAAGGTCTATAGTTGTCTCATGTCAGTCGATCGAGACCAGGTGCTGCGCAGTGCCGCGGCGCTCCTCACTCGCAAAGGGTCCGCCACGATGGACGAGGTGGCGCGCGCGGCGGGGATCAGTCGTGCCACCCTGCACCGCCATTTCGCGGGGCGCGACGCTCTCGTACGGGCCCTGGAAGAGCTCGGCATCCAGGAGTGCGAGGCCGCCCTGGAGGCGGCCAGGCTCGGCGACGACAGCGCCGAGGAGGCGCTGCGCCGCCTGGTGAAGGAACTCCAGCCGGCCGCGGGCCTGCTCGCGTTCCTCGTCACCGAGAACCAGCTCTTCGAGGAGGGCGCGCAGCACGAGGGCTGGACCCGGCTCGACGACGTCATGGGCGCGCTCTTCCGCCGGGGCCAGGAGAGCGGCGAGTTCCGCATCGACCTCAGCGCCGTCTGGCTCACGGAGGCGCTGTACGGACTCATCGGCGCGGGCGCCTGGGCCGTCCTCGACGGCCGCGTGGCCGCCAAGGACTTCACACACATGATCGCCGAGCTGCTGATCGGCGGAGCACGACGGAGAGTGGAACCATGACCAGCATCGAACAGCGGACCGCGTCGACGGAGGTCGAGCGCAGCCCCGGCCGCTGGCTCGCACTCGCCGTGCTGGTCCTCGCCGTGCTGCTCGTCGCCGTGGACGCGACGGTGCTCGGCCTGGCCACGCCGTACATCAGCGAGGATCTGAAGCCGACCGGCACACAGCTGCTGTGGATCGGCGACGTGTACTCGTTCGTCATCGCCGGTCTGCTCGTCTCCATGGGCAGTCTCGGTGACCGCATCGGCCGCAAGAAGCTCCTGCTGATAGGCGCCGTCGCCTTCGGCGGAGTCTCGGTGCTCAACGCCTACGCGACCACCCCCGAGCTCCTCATGCTCGCCCGGGCGCTGCTCGGTGTCGCGGGCGCGACGCTGATGCCGTCCACGCTCGCGCTGATCCGGAACATCTTCCACGACCCGCGCGAGCGCAGCCTCGCGGTCGGCATCTGGGGCGCGATGGCGTCCGCGGGCGCGGCCGTCGGTCCTGTCGTCGGCGGATTCCTGCTCGAACACTTCTGGTGGGGCTCGGTCTTCCTGATCAACCTGCCGGTGATGGCGGTCCTGGTCGTCGTCGGCATCAAGTTCCTGCCCGAGTCGAAGAATCCGGCGCCGGGCCCCTGGGACCTGATCAGCGTCGTGCTCTCGCTCATCGGCATGATCGCCGTCGTGTACGCCATCAAGGAGGCGGCGGCGCACGGCATCCGCTGGGACGTCGGAGCGGCGGGCGTGCTGGGCGTGGCGGCGCTCACCTGGTTCGTACGGCGCCAGCTCACGCTGCCGGCGCCCCTCCTGGACATGCGGCTCTTCCGCAACCGGGGGTTCTCCGGGGCCGTGCTCGCCGATCTCCTCACGGTGCTCGGGCTCTCGGGCCTGGTCTTCTTCCTCTCCCAGTTCCTGCAGCTGGTCCAGGGGCGTCGGCCCTTCGAGGCGGGCCTGGCCGAGCTGCCCGCCGCCGTGGGTGCTGTGGCGGCCGGCCTGATCGCGGGCGTGGTCGCGCGGCGGTTCTCGGTCCGCGCGGTGGTCGCCGGTGGTCTCGCGGCGGTGGGACTCGCCCTCGCGGCACTCACCACGCTGAGCCAGAGCACCGGCTACCCGCTCCTGGGAGCCTCGCTCCTGGTCGTCGGCATCGGTGCGGGATTCTCGTTCACGGTGACCGCCGACGTCATCCTCTCCAGCGTGCCCAAGGAGCAGGCGGGCGCCGCGTCCGCGGTCTCCGAGACGGCGTACGAACTGGGCGCGGCACTCGGCATCGCCCTGCTCGGCTCCATCGTGACCGGCGTCTACCGCGGCTTCACCGCCCCGGCGGGCACCCCGCCGGACGTGGCGGCGGCCGCGCACGAATCACTCGGCGGCGCCGTGGAGTCGACGGCGGGCCTCCCCGCCCACGAGTCCCAGGCCCTGCTCACCTCGGCCCAGGACGCCTTCGTCGACGGCCTGCGCCTCGCGGCGGGCGTGGGCGCGGGGGTGCTCCTCGCCACTGCCGTGGCGGCGTGGTTCCTCCTGAAGGGCTCCAAGCTGGAGGACGGTATCGAGCACTGATGCCCCGCGGCGCGTGAGCTTCGCGTCTGCGGGCGCGTCGTGGCTGGTCGCGCAGTTCCCCGCGCCCCTTCGGGGCGCTGCCGAGCACGACGAAGGGCCGGACCCCCGTGGGGGTCCGGCCCTTTCGCACGTCTTCGTGCCGTCAGGCTGCTTTCGCCTTGGTGGCGTACATGTCCACGTACTCCTGGCCGGACAGCTGCATGACCTCCGTCATGACGGAGTCCGTCACCGCCCGCAGGACATAGCGGTCGCGGTCCATGCCCTCGTACCGCGAGAACTCCATCGGCTCACCGAAGCGCACCGTGACGCGGCCCGGGCGCGGGAGGCCCTTGCCGCCGGGCTGGAGCTTGTCCGTGCCGATCATCGCGAAGGGGACGACGGGCGCGCCGGTCATCAGGGTCAGCCGGGCGATGCCGGTACGGCCGCGGTACAGGCGGCCGTCGGGGGAGCGGGTGCCTTCGGGGTAGATGCCGAAGAGCTTGCCCTCCTCCAGGACGCGCCGCCCCGTCATCAGGGCGGCGACACCGCCGTGGCCGCCGTCGCGGTCCACGGGGATCATGCCGGAGCCGGTGAAGAACCACGCCATCAGGCGGCCCTTGAGCCCCTTGCCCGTGACGTACTCGTCCTTGCCGATGAAGAACACCGGACGCGGGCAGACGAGAGGCATGATCATCGAGTCGATGAACGTGAGGTGGTTCCCGGCCATGATGACCGGACCGGTGCCCGGAATGTTCTCGGCGCCTTCCACCCGAGGGCGGAACATCAGACGCAAGATCGGTCCGAGCACAGCCTTGATGAGCGCGAGACGGGACAACGGGCCCTCCGGTGTCAACGGGTTGACGACGAGTATGTGCAGGTGAGGACGATACTCGCGGGTCCCCGCTCACCGCACATCGGGTTCACGCACTTGATACGCAGAGTTGACGTGCGGGTGCGTGGTGTCACGCTCGAACCGCCCTCCCTGTGACGACGTTATCCCTGTGTGCCGCGTGTGGCGCGCGCTAGTGGCCCTTGTCACGCACCGCGGTCACGCGCTGCCACCGTGTTCGGCGGCCGTCGGCGCCGGGCCTCAGACGGGCCGCGCCGGACCGGATCCCACCGAACGGACCCCGCCCCGCACACCAGTCGCCATCCGGCGTCACCCTTCCGTTCGGTCCAGGGTCTCCCTTCCGCCACGTGCGGCCACCTACGATCGTGCCGCTTTGTCAGGTGCAAGGCAGCACATCGGGAGGAGCGCTCAATGGCTACGCAGAAGTCCAGGCAGTCGGGGTCGGGGGAGCGGCGCCCGGGGCGGCGCGCACTGCTGGGAGCGGCCGTACTGGGGGCGAGCACGGCCGTCGTGGGACTGCCCGGCGTGGCGCGGGCCGACGCGAAGCACGGGCATGGGCACGGGGGATACAAGGACCTGCCGGTGCCCACGATCGTCGCGCACCGCGGCACCAGCGGCTACCGGCCCGAGCACACGCTCGGTTCGTACCAGCTCGCCCTCGACATGGGCGCGCACGTCATCGAGCAGGACGTCGTGCCCACCAAGGACGGCCATCTCGTATGCCGTCACGAGAACGACATCACCGCGACGACGGACGTCGCCGCGCACTCCGAGTTCGCGTCCCGCAAGACCACCAAGTCCGTGGACGGCGTCTCGCTCACCGGCTGGTTCACCGAGGACTTCACGCTCGCCGAGCTGAAGACGCTGCGCGCCAAGGAGCGCATCCCCGGCACCCGTCAGCACAACACCCTCTACGACGGCCGCTGGGAGGTGCCCACCCTGGAAGAGGTCTTCCAGTGGGCGGAGAAGCAGGGCCGGGCGCACGGCAAGCGGATCTGGCTGCACATCGAGACCAAGCACCCCACGTACTTCCGCAAGCTGGGCCTCGGCCTCGAGGAGCCGCTCGCCAAGCTGCTCCGCAAGTACGGACGGCACAAGAAGAACTCGCCGAACTTCCTGCAGTCCTTCGAGCCGAGCAGCCTCCAGCGCCTGAGCAAGCTGGTCGGCCCGCCGCGCGTGGTGCTCCTGTCCACCGCGAACTCCCGCCCCTGGGACTTCGTCGATGCGGGCGACCCGCGCACCGTCGCCGACCTCATCAAGCCCGATGGCCTGGAGTGGATGGCGTCGTTCGCGCAGGGCATCGGCCCCACGCTCGACCTGATCATCCCGAAGAAGTCGGACGGCAGCCTGGGCACCCCGTCCACCCTGGTCAAGGACGCGCACAAGGCGGGCCTGATCCTGCACCCCTACACGATGCGCAACGAGAACACCTTCCTGCCCACGAACTTCAGGAAGGGCACCGACCCGAACGCCTACGGCAACGCCTTCGGAGCCTTCAAGGCGTACCTGGAGACGGGCATCGACGGTCTCTTCTCCGACAACTGCGACACCGCGCTGCTCGCCCGCGAGGACTTCCTCAAGGGCTGACACGCGTCTGACGTGCGCCGACGAACGAGGCCGCGTCAACAGCTGATCGCGCGGCCCCGGTTGGGGTGACAGACGGCCGCTCCGGCAACCTCCTGCCGGGGCGGCCGCGTCCCGCCCTGCATGACTCACTCGCTCATCCCCGCGCTGCGTCCGCTGCTCGCCGCCGAGGCCTCCGCCGCGGCACACGGCTCCGGCACCGACCCCGGCGACCTCGAACAGGCCGTCTGGCTGCGCCTCCTCGAACGCATGGACGCCGCCGACCCGCCCGCCGACCCGGCCGGCTGGCTGCGGGCCGCCGTGGCGTCCGAGGCCCGCAGCACCCGGCGTACGGCAGAGCGCGAAGCGGCGTACGCGACCGAGCCCGCCGACGACACGGAGGGCGGACCCGAGCAGCGCGCCCTGCGGGCCGACCGCTACCGCACCCTGCACGCGGCGGTGCGCAGACTGCCCGGCCGCTGCCCCGGCCTCATGGCGGCGCTGCTGTCCCCCAAGGACCTCACCTACCGCGAGATCGCGGGCGAGTTGGGAATGTCACAGGGCAGTCTGGGGCCGGAACGCTCCCGTTGTCTGGGGTGCCTTCGCAGAATGCTCGCGGCGGAGGTTGCAGTTCCCGAACCGCGGGGAATGGAGCGGTAGACAACCGGCGGAGCAGGTGAGCGGGAGGCATGCACACATGGGCATGAGCGTGACCATCTCGGAGGCGGGCGGGCAGGACGCCGAGAAGATCCTCAAACTGCAGTACCTGTGCTACCAGAGCGAGGCCGAGCTGTACGGCGACTACTCCATCGAGCCGCTCACGCAGTCCCTCGACTCCATCAAGGCCGAACTGACCACGGGCAGCGTGCTGGTGGCCCGGCTCGGCGACGAGGTCGTCGCGTCGGTGCGCGGCACGGTCGGCCCCGACGGCACGGCGCGGATCGACAAACTGATCGTCCATCCCAGGATGCAGCGGCACGGTCTGGGCGGCAGGCTCCTGGACGCGATAGAGGGGCGGCTCGGCGCGGGCGGCACCGCCAAGTGCTTCCAGCTCTCCAGCGGCCATCGCAGCGAGCAGAACCTCCAGCTCTACCGCAAACACGGTTACGTTTCGGTGGGCGCCCAGCAGGTGAACGAACGGCTCACGGTGGTCACCCTCGCCAAGGAGATCGGCGCGAGCGCCTTGGCGACCAGCGTCTGAGCGCACGCCGGGCGGTCGCGGGCTGTGGCTGGTCGTGCCCGCGCGGCGCAGCCGCACCAGGTCACAGCCCCGCGCCCCTACGGGGCGCTCTTCCTCCGCGCCTTGTTCAGCCAGAAGATCGCCGTCACCGGAAGGATCACCGGGATGAACAGATAGCCCATTCCGAAGTCCGACCACACCGTGGCGTCGGGGAAGGCGGACGGCTCGACGAGCGTCCAGGTCCCCACGGCCAGGACGCCCACCAGCTCGGCGGCGCAGCACACCAGCGCCGCCTTGCGGGCCTTGTCGCCGCCGCGCACGAGCGAGTACGTGATGAAGCCGTAGACGAGCCCGGCGAGCGCGGACAGCGTGTACGCGAGCGGCGCCTTGTGGAAGTCCGTCGAGATCTGCACGGCGGAACGCGACACGGCGCCGACCACCATCACCCCGTACAGCCACACCAGAAGGATGCCGGGCCCGCCGATCAGCCTCTGCCGGGTGGGGGTCCCGTGCTTCTCGGGCTCTGTCACCGTCACCTCAGCCTCCCCAGATGTCGTAGAGCCGCACCTGGAGCACGGCGAGGACCACGCCGCCCGCGGCGACCGTGACGGAGCCCCACCGGGTGCGCTCGGCGAGAGACATGAAGCCCGCGGCCGGGACGCAGGCGAAGGCGCCGATCAAATACGACACGAAGATCGTCGTGCCCTGCTCGGGCTTCTCGCCCCGCGCCAGCTGGACGATGCCGACGATCAGCTGGACCGTGGCAAGGAACGTCACCACGGCCATGCCGATGAAGTGCCAGTCCTTGGTCGGCTGGTCCCGGTAGGCGGCGAAACCGCACCACGCGGCGAGCGCGAGCGCGGCCACGGCGGTCGCGATCGTCAGGGCAACAAGCATGCGGTGACTTTATTACGGGCCCTATGACCCGATGCGCGCACCCCTGGGGTGCCCCGTACGCTCGGACACCATGAAGATCCACGCTGAAGCGCTCCTGTTCGACAACGACGGCACCCTCATCTCCTCCATGGAGTCGGTGTACCGCTGCTGGAGCCGCCTGGCGCAGGAGTACGGGATCTCCGCCGAGGAATTCGAGCGGGTCGAGCTGCACGGCCGCCCCGCCGCCGAGATCATCGCCGACATGCTGCCCGCCGAGCGCGTGGCCGAGGCCGTGGCCCGCATCGAGGAGCTGGAGGTCTCGGACGTCGAGGGCGGTGTCGTCCTGCTTCCCGGCACCCGTGAGCTGCTTGAATCCCTGCCCCCGGAGCGCTGGGCCGTCGTCACCTCCGCCGGGCGGCGCCTCGCCGAGGCGCGGCTCGCCGAGGTCGGCATCGCCCCCGCGATGCTGATCGCCGCCGACGACATCACGCGCGGCAAGCCCGACCCGGAGCCCTTCCTGCTCGCGGCCGCGAAACTGGGCGTCGACCCGGCGCGCTGCGTGGTCTTCGAGGACGCCCCCGCGGGTCTCACGGCGGGACGCGCGGCCGGTATGACCACCGTGGCGTTGGCCACAACGCACACCGCGGGCGAGCTCTCCGCCGACGTCGTGGTGAAGGACCTCTCGGCCGTGTCCGCACTGGCCACCGAGGGTGGCGTGGAGATCACCGCCGAGGACTGAGCACCCGCCGTCCGCCGTCCACACCTGTCCACCGACTGTCCGTATAGCGGACGAGAGTGACAGGTCGCGGACACGTGCGTGTTTTACTGGTCCACATGACCACGACGAGCAGCCGCACCCTTGCGACCGAGGCGATCACGACGCCCGGTGCTCGTTGTATGTGTCGAATGTGCGCCTTCTGAGGGCCCCCGCACCACCCCTGAGCATCGCGCCCCGAAGCGAAGCCGCTGTGCCACGCCCCTATGCGACGTACGCCTTACCGGCGACATGACGTAGGAAGCGAGCCTGCCCCGCGCACACGTCCTCCGGTTCTTTTCGCCACCGCGAGAAACCGTGCCGCGTTCCCCACGAATGCCCCGTGCCCGGCGAGAACCGCGCCGCGCACTCGACAGTGACGGAAACCCCTGTGATCACCACTTCCGGCCTCACCAAGGTCTACCGCTCACGCGGTCGTGAAGTAACTGCCCTCGACGGCGTCGATCTGCATGTCCGCGAAGGCGAGGTGTACGGCGTCATCGGCCAGTCCGGCGCCGGTAAATCCTCCCTGATCCGCTGCGTGAACCTCCTGGAGCGTCCCACCGCCGGCACCGTGACCGTCGCCGGCCAGGACCTCACCGCCCTCGCGGGGCGCGGCAGCCGCGCGAGCAAGGACCTGCGCCGTGCGCGCAGCCGCATCGGCATGGTCTTCCAGCACTTCAACCTGCTGTCCTCGCGCACCGTCAAGGACAACGTCGAGCTGCCCCTGGAGATCCTCGGACTCAGCGGCGCCGAGCGCTCCCGCAAGGCGCTCGAACTGCTCGACCTCGTCGGCCTCGCCGACAAGGCGAAGTCCTACCCGGCGCAGCTCTCCGGCGGCCAGAAGCAGCGCGTCGGCATCGCCCGCGCGCTCGCGGGCGACCCGAAGGTGCTGCTCTCCGACGAGGCCACCAGTGCCCTGGACCCGGAGACCACCCGCTCCATCCTCCAGCTTCTGCGCGACCTCAACCGGCAGCTCGGCCTGACCGTCCTGCTGATCACGCACGAGATGGACGTCGTCAAGAGCGTCTGCGACTCCGCCGCCCTCATGGAGAACGGGCAGATCGTCGAGTCCGGCACCGTCACCGAGCTGCTCGCGACGCCCGGATCCGAGCTGGCCGCCGCGCTCTTCCCGGTCAGCGGCGAGCCGACGGGCGAGGACCGCACCGTCGTCGACGTGACCTTCCACGGCGAGGCCGCGACCCAGCCGGTCATCTCCCAGCTGTCGCGCACGTACAACATCGACATCTCGATCCTCGGCGCCGCGATGGACACCGTCGCGGGCAAGCAGGTCGGCCGCATGCGCATCGAGCTGCCGGGCCGCTTCGAGGAGAACGTCGTGCCGATCGGCTTCCTGCGCGAGCAGGGACTGCAGGTGGACATCGCGGGCGAGGACCCCGCGACCACCCCGAAGGACAGCACGCTGCTGGTCAAGGAAGGTGCCAAGTGACCTGGTCGGAGATGCAGCCCCTGCTGGAGCAGGCCTGTTGGGACACCCTCTACATGGTCGGCTGGTCGACACTGATAGCCGTCGTCGCCGGACTGCCGCTCGGCATCCTGCTGGTCCTCACCGACCGGGGCGGGCTGCTGCAGAACACGGTCCTGAACAAGCTCATCGGGCAGATCGTGAACATCGCGCGCTCGATGCCCTTCATCATCCTCATGGTCGCCCTGATGGGCTTCACACGCTGGATCACGGGGACGACGATCGGCCGCGAGGCCGCCATCGTGCCGCTCGCGATCGGTGCGACGCCGTTCTTCGCGCGTCTCGTGGAGACCGCCGTGCGCGAGGTCGACGGCGGCCTCGTCGAGGCCGTGCAGTCGATGGGCGGCAACACTTGGACCATCGTGCGCAAGGTCCTCGTACCGGAGTCGCTGCCCTCGCTGATCTCCAGCACCACCACGACGATCGTCACGATCATCGGCTACTCGGCCATCACCGGCGCCGTCGGCGCGGGCGGCCTCGGTGACATCGCGATCCGCTACGGATACCAGCGCTTCGAGACCGAACTGATGTGGATCACCGTCGGCGTCCTCGCCGTCGTCATCTCGATCATCCAGTTCGCGGGGGACTACGCGGCCCGCAGGCTGCACCGGCGCGGCGGCCACTCGGGCGCCGCTCCCAAGCTGCGCCTGCTCAAGCTCAAGGCGTCGACCCCGCCGCCCCCGACCCCCTCGGTCTGAACCCACCCCGCACACCCCACCGCGGGGCGTACCACCCATGGAGAAAGGCACTTTTCGTGCGTAACACCGCCAAGATCACCACCGCTGTCCTCGCTGCCGGAGCCCTCACCCTCGGGCTCTCCGCGTGCGGCTCCGACAAGGACTCCGCGGGCGACAAGGACGGCAAGCTCATTGTCGCCGCGACCCCGACGCCGCAGGGCGAGATCCTCGACTACGTCAAGCAGAACCTCGCCAAGAAGGCCGGCCTCGACCTCGAGGTCAAGGAGTTCACCGACTACGTCACCCCGAACACCGCCGTCCAGCAGGGCGAGGTCTTCGCGAACTACTTCCAGCACAAGCCGTACCTCGACGACTTCAACAAGAAGAACGGGACGGACATCGTGCCCGTCCCGAACGCGACGGTGCACCTGGAGCCGCTCGGCGTCTACTCCAAGAGCGTCAAGAAGCTCGACGACCTCAAGAGCGGCGCCACGGTCGCTCTGCCGAACGACACCACCAACGAGGCCCGCGCGCTCAAGCTCCTGGCCGACAACGGCCTGATCGAGCTCAAGAAGGGCGTCGGCTACGACGCGACGCCCAAGGACGTCTCGAAGAACCCGAAGAACATCAAGTTCAAGGAGCTCGAGGCGGCTCAGGTGCCCCGCTCCCTCGGTGACGTCGACGCCGCGGTGATCAACGGCAACTACGCTCTTGAGGCCAAGCTCAGCCCGGCCAAGGACGCCATCGTCGCCGAGCCCGCCAAGGGCAACCCCTACGGCAACTTCCTCGCCGTGAAGAAGGGCGACGAGAACGACCCGCGCGTGAAGAAGCTCGCCAAGCTCCTCACCTCGCCCGAGGTCAAGAAGTTCATCGACGACAAGTACGACGGCGCCGTCGTCGCGGCGTTCTGATCATGCGTACGCACGTCATGGCGGCCGCCGCCGGAGCACTCGCCCTCACGCTGGGCCTGACCGCCTGCGGCAGCGAATCGGCCTCCGGCTCGGGAAGCGGCGACGGTGACACGCTCACCGTCGGCGCCACCCCGACCCCGGCCGGCGAAGTCCTCACGTACATCAAGGAGAACCTCGCGAAGAAGGAGGGACTCGACCTCAGGATCACGGAGTTCACGGACTACGTCACGCCGAACACCGCGCTCCAGGAAGGCTCCCTCGACGCCAACCTCTACCAGCACACCCCGTACCTCGAGGACTTCAACAAGTCCAAGGGGACGAGTCTCGTGCCGGTGACCGAGGTCTACCTGCCCGCCCTTGGCGTGTACGCGAAGAAGACGAAGGACGTCGCCGAGCTGCCCGCCGGTGCCACCGTCGCCGTTCCGAACGACACCACCAACGAGGGCAGGGCGCTCCAACTCCTCGCCTCCAAGGGGCTCATCGGGCTCAAGAAGGGGGCCGGTTCGACCGCGACCCCCGAGGACATCACGTCCAACCCGAAGAAGCTCACCATCAAGCCGCTGGAACCCGCCCAGCTGCCGCGTGCCCTGGAGGACGTCGAGGCGGCGGCGATCAACAACAACTACGCCCTCGACGCCGGGCTCGACCCCAAGAAGGAAGCCATCCTTCTCGAGTCGCCCAAGGACAATCCGTACAACAACGTCCTCGCCGTCAAGAAGGGCGACCAGGACGATCCCCGGGTGAGGAAGCTGGCCAAGCTGCTCACTTCACCCCAGGTGAAGCAGTTCATCGAGGACAAGTACAAGGGCTCCGTCCTGCCCGTCGAAACGAGCTGACGCACAGTCCGTTTCCGCCCTCACCACGGGGTCCACTCCTGATACGGGAGCGGACCCCGTGGTGGGTTTGCGCGCCGACATGCTGCATGCTGGGCTCTTCAGCAGGCCCGAGGGTTCCAGGTTACGGAGCAGCGCATGACTACCTTCCCCGACATCTCCATCAGCACGGAGCGGTTGGTGCTGCGCCCGTTCGAAGACGCCGACGTCTCCGCGTACGCGGAGATGATGAACGACGAGATGGTCACCGCCTGGACCTCCGCACCCCAGCCCTACACCGAGGACGACGCCCGCGACTGGATCACCCGGCTCGCGCCCGCCGAGCGCACCGAGGGCCACGGAATCGCCCTCGCCGTCACCGAGTTCCTCACCCAGCGCCTGGTCGGCACGGTGCAACTGCGCGACACCAGCTGGCGCGTGCGCTCCTGCGAACTCAACTACGTCGTCGCACCCTGGGCCCGCGGCGAGGGCTACGCATCGGAGGCGGCGCTCGCCATCGCCCAGTGGCTCTTCAACGACCAGCGCTTCGAGCGCATCGAGCTGCGCACCGCCGCCGACAACACGGCGGCCCAGCAGGTCGCGCAGAAGATCGGCTGCATCAGCGAGGGAGTCCTGCGGGGCGCCTGGATAGCGCGTACGAGGAACGGCGGGGACCCGTTCGGCGGCTGGATCGAGGTCCGCACCGACCTCATCGTGTGGAGCCTGCTCCCCGAGGATCTCGAAGGGGTCGGCGAGCAGCTCGCGGACAGCGGGTTCAGCGCGTTCTCCGAGTGGAACTGACCCCTTGAGCACCTGAGGCCCCCACCAGGTACGCTCGCCCCTGGTCGTACGCGGTTGCCCCCTACACGCGAAGCCCGGCCGCCCCAGACACCACGCGAGAACCGACCCAGGAGACAGACGAAGATGGCCGACCGCGTCACGGTGATCGGCTGGGACGGTTCGCCGCTGACCGCCGCCGCTCGCTCGGCGCTCGGCGCCGCCACTCTCGTCGCGGGCGCCGCCCACCACCTGGCGCTCACCGAAGTGCCACCGGCCGCCGAACGGATCCGCCTGGGCAGCGTGAGCCTGGCCGCCCGCCGCATCGCCGCCCACCGCGGCACCGCCGTGGTCCTCGCCGACGGCGACCCCGGCTTCTTCGGCGTCGTACGTACCCTGCGCGCCCCCGAATTCGGCCTTGAGGTCGAAGTGGTGCCCGCCGTCTCCTCCGTCGCCCAGGCCTTCGCCCGCGCCGGCATGCCCTGGGACGACGCCGAGGTCGTGGTCGCCCACCCGCGCACCCTGCGCCGCGCGGTGAACGTCTGCCGCGCGCACACCAAGGTCGCCGTCCTCACCTCGCCGGGGGCGGGCCCGGCCGAGCTCGGTCTGCTCCTCCAGGGCGTGCACCGCACCTTCGTGATCTGCGAGGAGCTCGGCACCGAGCGCGAACAGGTCACCGTCCTCACCTCGGACAAGGCCGCCGACCACACCTGGCGCGACCCGAACGTCGTCATCGTCATCGGCGGTCCGGCCGCCGCGTCCGACACCGGCTGGATCGCCGGGCGCGACCCGGGCACCCCGCGCGGCTGGGCGCTGCCCGCCCCCGCCTACGGGGGCGAGGCCCAGCTCGGCGAGGGCGAGAGCGACCGTCTGCGGGCCGCCCAACTCGCCCGCACCGGCCCGCGCGTGGGCGACCTGGTCTGGGACATCGGCTGCGGCAGCGGCGCGTTCTCCGCGGAGGCCGCCCGCTTCGGCGCCGCCGTCATCGCCGTCGACGCCGACCCCGACGCCTGCGCACGCACCATGTCGGTCGCCCGTCACTTCGGCGTCCAGCCGCAGATCGTCCACGGCACGGCGCCGCACATCCTCGAAGACCTGCCCGAGCCCGACGTCGTACGGGTCGGGGGCGGGGGAGCCGAGGTCGTCTCGGCCGTCGCCGACCGCCGCCCGGAGCGCATCGTGACGCACGCGTCGACCCGGGACGCCGCCGAACTCATCGGCAGGGGCCTGACGGAGCACGGATACGCGGTGGAGTGCGCGCTGCTCCAGTCCGTCGAGCTGGACACGCGCGCGTGGACAGAGCGTGAGCGGACCGTGGTCTTCCTGCTCTCGGGAACTTTGGGGCGGCTCGAAGAGCCTCGTTGAGGGGTGGTGGCCCGGCGACGGGCGGGCTTGCCCGATCGCGCCCCGTGACCCTGCTGCCGCACGGTGCGGGGTAGGCTGGCCGATTGTTGTACCGCACCGAGTGCCCGGCAAATAGTTGTCCAATGTCCGGAAAGCTCGCCCGTTTTGGGGGGTGTGTGGTACGGCAGGACCGGAGGGCGCGCAACGTGGCGCAGCCCACAGCGGGCCGTTGCGGATCAAGCCGCCGCGGTGGCAGGCCGACCGGGACAATGCCTGTTGTCCGTACGCGGTTCGTGCCGCGCGGCGTGCACGCTCGTTGAGGATGACGGGCGGTTGGTGCGCCGCTCCGGGCAATGGGGCTTCCCCGGCCAAAGGCTGAGGGGCGGTCGAAGAAGCACTAACCGATGGGCGAGGGGTTACGCATGACCGACACCGGCCAGGTCCCGGGCGAGGGACTGCCGGAGAACGCAGGCATGGTGGAGCAGCCGGGCGTCCCCGCCCCGGGTGCGTACACCTACCTGGACCCCTCCGAGAATCCCGCCGAGAGCGTCGCCCCCGCCGACGATGACGACCTTCTGCTGATGCCGGGTGCCCAGGGCGCCTGGAGCGAGCCGCAGTCGGCTGCCGACCAGTACGGGGTCGCCCAGAGCGGGACCGCGCAGCACGGCGTCGCTCAGCCGGTGGGTGCGCAGCCCGTGGGTGCTCCGGTGGGCGCTGCTGTGGGTGCTCCCGCGGGTGTCCAGCAGCAGGGCACGGGGCAGTACGCGGGTGACCCGTCTCCGGCGGACCAGTACGCGGCCGGTCAGCCCGTGGCCGAGCCGTCCGTGGGGGACCAGTCCCTCAACGGCCAGTCCGTCGGTGGCCGGCACTCGGCCGGTCATTCGCTGGGCGGGCAGCAGTCGCTCGGGCAGCCGCAGGCCGTGCACCAGCCGGGCCCGCACGAGACGGCAGGACGCGACAGCGGCTCGGTCGACCTGAACGGCGTCCAGCTGCCCGGCGCGCCCACGCCGGCGCCCGCCTCGCACCCCGGTCCCTCGCGCCGTCCGCTGCACCGGGGTCCTTCGGGTCCCGTCGTGCCCGACGGCACGGGGAGTCCCGTACGTTCGCTCGCCGACCGCGGCCCGGCCGGCGCCCCGCAGCACGCCGTGCCCGTGCGGCACGCGGGTCCGCCGACCGTGGGGCCCGAGTACCTCGACATCCCGCGTGACGACGAAGGGATGCCGGGACCGCAGCTCGGCGAGATCGCGCCGCAGGGTGCCCCGCCGTGGACGCCTCAGCCGCAGCCTGCGCAGTCCCCCCAGCCCTCGCAGGCCGTCGCACCAGCAGAAACGGTCGTCCCGGACGCCACGCCCGTCACAGAGGACGCGCAGGACCCTCAGGACGCGCAGAGTGCTCAGGACGCACAGGGCACGCCGGACTCACTCGCCACCGAGGCCCCGCAGCCCGAGGCGACGCCCTCCGCCGCACCCGGCACGCCTGCCGCCCCTGCCGCAGAGACGCCCGCCGCGGCCTTCCCGCAGGCCGCGGACGCCGCCGACCCCGTGATCGCGCAAGGCGCCGAGGCCGACGACCAGTTCGCGCACGCCGTCGCCGAGGCCGGGCAGCCCGCGTTCGCCGTGGCCGCCGAGCAGCCGTCGGCCGTATCGGCCGTGGACCCGTCGGTGCCCGCCCCGGAGGCGAGCCAGGAGCTCCCGCCCACCGCCGACGCCGAGCAGATGGCCGCCGTCGGCCGGACCGCGCACGCGTCCGGCTCCGGCCAGCCGCAGTTCGCCGTGGCCGGAGCGCAGCCCTGGTCGGACGCGCCGCTCGCGGCCGCCGGGCACACGGCGCAGGGCCCGCACATCCCGCAGGGCCCGCACATCCCGCAGGCCCCCCAGCAGCCGGAGGCCGTCGTGGCCCAGGCGCCCATGCCCCTCGGCCAGTTCGTGCCCGTCGAGGGCTCGGTGCCGACCACGCCCCACCTGGCCCCGACGCCGCCGCACGCCCTGTCCGTGCCCCCGGAGCACTTCGAGGCCCCGCAGCCCGAAGCCCCCGAGGCGCAGCCGGAGCCCGTCGCCGTACCGACAGCCGACGTCCCTCAGACGCCGGGCACCCCGGAGGCCCCCGAGCCCGCGGCCGTCGCCGAAGCCGCAGAGGCCGCAGAGGCCACTGAGGTCCCTGCGGCCCCTGAGGCACCTGAGATCGCCGAAGTCACTGAGGCCGTCGAAGTCGCAGAGGCACCCGAGCCCGCGTCACCGCAGCCCGTGGCCACCGTGCCCGCGCCGCGCGACGGGGGAGAGCCCGCGGCGGAGACCCCCGTACCCGAAGCGGTGGAAGAGCCCGTGGCGCACGCGCCCGAACCGACGGACACGGCAGCCGCCGAAGCCCTGCCCCTCGAAGTGAGCGAACTCCCCGCTGAAGCACCCGCTGAAGCACCCGCCGAAGCGGAGGCAGCGACAGAAGCAGTGGCCGAGGCCCCCGAGCCCGCGGCCGTCGCCGAAGCCGCGCCGCCCGTCGAGGCGCCGGAAGCCACGGACGAGGCGGCTGCCGCCCCGGAGCCCGCCCCTGAGCCCGTTCAGGAGCCGATCCAGGAGCCGCTGCCGGAAGCGGTTCAGCAGCCGGAGACGCCCGCCGCCCCCGCCTACGACGACGCCGAGCGCGAAGCCGTCCTGCGCGTCATGCGCGAACGCCGCGACATCCGCAACGGCTTCCGCAGCGACGCCATCCCGCACGAGGTCCTGCTCCGCGTCCTGGAGGCGGCCCACACCGCGCCCTCCGTGGGCCACTCCCAGCCCTGGGACTTCGTCGTCATCCGCTCGGCCGACACCCGGCGCACGATGCACGAGCTGGCCATGCGCCAGAAGGACGCGTACGCGAAGTCGCTCCCGAAGGGCCGCGCGAAGCAGTTCAAGGAACTGAAGATCGAGGCGATCCTCGACACCCCGGTGAACATCGTCGTCACCGCCGACCCGACCCGTGGCGGCCGCCACACCCTGGGCCGCCACACGCAGCCGCAGATGGCTCCGTACTCCTCGGCCCTCGCCGTCGAGAACCTCTGGCTGGCGGCGCGCGCCGAGGGCCTCGGTGTCGGCTGGGTCAGTTTCTTCGACGAACGCGAGATGGTCAGGACCCTCGGCCTGCCCGAGCACCTCGAAGTGGTGGCCTACCTCTGTGTCGGATACGTCGACGAGTTCCCCGAGGAGCCCGAGCTGATGCAGGCGGGCTGGTCCAAGCGCCGCCCGCTCTCCTGGGTGGTCCACGAGGAGACGTACGGCCGTCGTGCCCTGCCCGGCGAGGACCCGCACGATCTGCTCGCCGAGACCGTGTCCAACATCCGCCCGCTGGACGCCAAGGCGCTCGGTGAGGCGTGGGAGCGGCAGAAGCGCATGACGAAGCCGCCGGGCGCGCTCGGCATGCTGGAGATCATCTCCGCCCAGCTGTCCGGCCTCTCGCGGCAGTGCCCGCCGCCGATCCCGGAGCCCGCGGCCGTCGCGATCTTCGCGGGCGACCACGGCGTGCACGCCCAGGGCGTCACCGCCTGGCCCCAGGAGGTGACCGCGCAGATGGTCGCCAACTTCCTCGGCGGCGGCGCGGTCTGCAACGCCTTCGCCAACCAGGTCGGCGCCGAGGTCTGCGTCATCGACGTGGGCGTGGCGAGTGAGCTCCCTGCCACCCCGGGCCTGTTGCCCCGCAAGATCCGCGCGGGCACTGCTGACATGACGACAGGGCCCGCGCTGAGCCGCGAGGAGGTCAAGGCGGCCATCGAGGTCGGCATCGAGACCGCCCGCGACCTGGTGGCCGCGGGCAACAAGGCCCTGCTCACCGGCGAGATGGGCATCGCGAACACCACGGCGTCCGCGGCCCTCATCTCCGTCTACACGGACACCGACCCGGGCGAGGTGACCGGCCGCGGCACCGGCATCAACGACGAGATGCACAGCCGCAAGGTCGACGTCGTGCGCCGCGCCCTCGAACTGCACCAGCCCGACCCGGCCGACCCGATCGGCGTCCTCGCGGCGATCGGCGGCCTGGAGCACGCGGCGATGGTGGGCCTGCTGCTCGGCGGCGCTTCCCTGCGTACCGCCGTCATCCTGGACGGCGTGAGCGCCGGCGCGGCGGCCCTGGTCGCCCGGGCCATCGCCCCCGAGGTCCTCGCGGCCTGCATCGCGGGCCACCGCAGCGCGGAGCCGGGCCACGTGGCGGCCCTCAACAAGCTGGGCCTGCGCCCCTTGGTCGACCTCGACCTCCGCCTGGGCGAGGGCACCGGCGCCCTCCTGGCCCTCCCGGTGGTCCAGAGCGCGGCCCGTGCGATGCACGAGGTGGCCACGTTCGACTCGGCAGGTGTGACGGAGAAGTAGTTCACGACGGGGCCCGGGGCGGAGCCCCGGTTTCGGGAAGGGGCGGGCTGGGGGAGAGACCCCATCCCG
Source organism: Streptomyces sp. NPDC031274 (assembly GCF_055570235.1). Classification (NCBI taxonomy): domain Bacteria; kingdom Bacillati; phylum Actinomycetota; class Actinomycetes; order Kitasatosporales; family Streptomycetaceae; genus Streptomyces; species Streptomyces sp. NPDC031274. The sequence continues at coordinate 207,116 of NZ_JBVIHP010000004.1, forward strand.
CCCCAGCCATACTGAACCCGCACGTCAAAGCAGCAACGCAACGCAGCCGCCCCACCGTCGCAGCGGCACCCGCAAAGCCCCGCGCCCCGCACGAGGAGCCACCCGCCATGGCCGAAAACCCCGCCTACCCCGTAGGCCTCCGCCTCACCGCCCGCCGCACGGTCGTGCTCGGCGGCGGCCAGGTGGCCCAGCGCCGCCTCCCCGCCCTGATCGGTGCGGGTGCCGACATCCTCCTCGTATCGCCGACGGCGACCCCCTCCGTGGAGGCCATGGCGGACGCGGGCGAGATCAGCTGGGAGCGCCGCCGCTACGAGAGCGGCGACCTCAAGGACGCCTGGTACGCCCTCATCGCCACCAGCGACCCCGAGGCCAACACGGCGGCCTCCGCCGAAGCGGAGGCGGAGCGCGTCTGGTGCGTCCGCTCCGACGACGCGGAGGAAGCCACCGCCCTCACCCCGGCGACCGGCCGCTCCGAAGGCGTCACCGTCGCCATCCTCACCACGGACATCGACGGCCGTGACCCCCGCCGTACGGCCGCCATCCGTGACGCGGTCGTCGAGGGGCTGCGCGACGGGACCCTCGTGGCGCCCCAGCAGCGCAGCCGCACCGCCGGCGTCGCCCTCGTCGGCGGCGGCCCCGGCGACCCGGACCTCATCACGGTCCGCGGCCGTCGTCTCCTCGCCGAGGCGGACGTGGTCATCGCCGACCGGCTCGGCCCCCGCGACCTGCTCGACGAACTCCCGCCGCACGTCGAGGTGATCGACGCCGCGAAGATCCCGTACGGCCGCTTCATGGCTCAAGAGGCCATCAACAACGCCCTCATCGAGCACGCGAAGCAGGGCAAGTCGGTCGTCCGTCTGAAGGGCGGCGACCCCTTCGTCTTCGGGCGTGGCATGGAGGAGGCCCAGGCGCTCGCCGAGGCGGGCATCTCCTGCACGGTGGTCCCCGGCATCTCCAGCTCGATCTCCGTGCCGGGCGCGGCGGGCATCCCCGTCACGCACCGCGGGGTCGCCCACGAGTTCACGGTGGTCAGCGGGCATGTGGCCCCGGACGACGAGCGCTCCCTTGTCGACTGGCCGTCCCTGGCCAAGCTGCGCGGCACCCTCGTGATCCTGATGGGCGTGGACAAGATCGGCAAGATCGCCGAGGCGCTCACCGCGCACGGCCGGTCGCCCCAGACCCCCGTCGCCCTGATCCAGGAGGGCACCACCGCGGCCCAGCGCCGCGTGGACGCCACCCTCGCGACGGTCGCCGCCGAGGTCGCCGCCCACGAGGTGAAGCCCCCGGCGGTGATCGTCATCGGCGAGGTGGTGAACGTGGGTCCGGGCGGCCCCGCTTAACGAGTCCGGGCCCTCCCCGCGTAGCCCTCGGCCATCACGGGCCCCACACGCCCCCTGGCCACCCCGAGCCCCACGTAACCACCGGTAACCCAACCCGCTCCAAGGCGTTGGCACCACACCCAGGACAAGGCAGTATCACCCTGTGGCTGATCTCATCACCGTTGACGACCCCGCCGACCCGCGCCTGAGCGACTACACGGGCCTGACCGACGTCGAACTGCGCCGCAAGCGGGAGCCCGCCGAGGGCCTCTTCATCGCCGAGGGCGAGAAGGTGATCAGACGGGCCAGGCAGGCGGGCTACGAGATGCGCTCGATGCTGCTCTCCGCGAAGTGGGTCGACGTCATGCGGGACGTCATCGACGAGGTCCCGGCCCCCGTGTACGCGGTCAACCCCGACCTGGCCGAGCAGGTCACCGGCTACCACGTGCACCGGGGCGCCCTCGCCTCGATGCAGCGCAAACCACTGCCGACGTCGGACGAACTCCTGACCAGGGCGCGCCGCGTCGTCGTCATGGAGTCGGTCAACGACCACACCAACATCGGTGCGATCTTCCGCAGCGCCGCCGCCCTCGGCATGGACGCGGTCCTGCTCTCACCGGACTGCGCGGACCCCCTCTACCGCCGCTCGGTGAAGGTCTCCATGGGCGCGGTCTTCTCCGTCCCCTACGCCCGCCTCGAATCCTGGCCCAAGGGCCTGGAGGGCGTACGCGAAGCGGGCTTCAACCTCCTCGCGCTCACCCCGGACGAGAAGGCGAAGACCCTGGACGAGGCGGCGCCCCACCGGATGGACCGGGTCGCGCTGATGCTCGGCGCGGAGGGCGACGGCCTCTCCACGCAGGCCCTGGTCGCCGCGGACGAGTGGGTCCGCATCCCGATGGCCCACGGCGTCGACTCCCTGAACGTGGGAGCGGCGGCCGCGGTCGCGTTCTACGCGGTGGCGACGGGCCGCCCTCAGCTCTGAGGGCCGGGCCCCGGGTCCTGCCGCGGGATCTCCTGCACGGCGTGCACCTCGTGTGCGCCGCCGCCGCTGCCGCCGAGCCCGCGCGCGGGCCCCTGGCAGCCCTGGGCCGCCGCGATCGCCAGGGCCACGAGCAGCGTCACGACCACGAACACGAAGAGCCGCTGCCGCAGCAGGCGCGGATTGGCGGGCCGCCGCGCGCCGGAGCGTGTCGTGTTGCGGGGCTGCCCGGGTCGTGAGGCGGACCGTGCGGAACTGGATCCGGGGCGCGAGGAATTCGGCCGCGAGGATCCGGTGCGCGACGAACCGTTCCGTGCTGAGCCGGTCCGCGAGGAACCCGGCCGTGACGAAGCCGGCCGCGGCGGGGGAGTGCCCTGCGGATGACGCCGCTGGGTCTGCTGATCCGCGTACTCCTCGGCCAGGCGTCCCGTGGGCCGGTCGTGGCTCTGGCGGGGCGCGGGCGGCCGGGGGTCGCCCAGGCCCTGTGCCTCGCGGGCCGCGATCTCCTTGAGCCTGAGCGACAGTTGGAGCGTGCTGGGACGCTCCTCGGGGTCCTTGGCGAGGCAGGCCCGGATCAGCGGGGCGAGCGCGTCCGGGACCCCGCCGAGCTGCGCCTCCTCATGGACGACGCGGTAGAGCATGACCTCTGAACTGCCGTGTCCGAAGGGTGAGTCCGCCATCCCCGCGTACGCCAGCGTGGCGCCGAGGGCGAACACGTCCGTGGCGGGCGTGACGGCGGCGCCGCGCACCTGCTCGGGCGCGAGGAAGCCGGGCGATCCGACGGCGGTGCCCACGTGTGTCAGGGTCGAGGCGCCGGTGGCCCAGGCGATGCCGAAGTCGATGATCCGCGGACCCTTCGGGGACAGCAGGATGTTCGACGGCTTCAGGTCACGGTGTACGACACCGGCTTCGTGTACGGCGACGAGGCCTTCGGCGAGCGCCGAGCCGACGACCGCCACGTCGGCCGCGGAGAGCGGTCCTTCGGCGGCGACCTTGTCGTGCAGGGAGGGGCCGGGAACGTACTGCGTGGCGAACCACGGCCGGTCGGCGTCGAGATCGGCGGCGACGAGCCGCGCCGTGCAGCCCCCGCGAATCCGCCGGGCCGCGGAGACCTCCCGCGCGAAGCGCGAGCGGAACTCCTCGTCCTCTGCCAGATCGGGCCGGATCACCTTCAGGGCGACGCGCTGCCCCCGCCGGTCCGACCCCAGGTAGACGACACCCATGCCGCCGGCGCCCAGCCGCCTGTGCAGTCTGAACGAGCCGACGACACGCGGGTCCTCGCGCCGGAGCCGCATCATCGCCATGTCCATCCCTGCTGCCCGGTCCGTTGTCGTGCCACAGCTTACGTTTCCATGGCCGGGCAGGTGCAGAGGCCGCGCCCTCGCGGCCCGACCGATTGTCAGTGCCGGGTGGGAAACTTGAGGAGTGGTCAGGGACGCGGGGGCGGGCGACCGGTGTGCGGGGCCGTCGTTCCCAACCATCCATCACCGAAGGGGGATTGATTCCGTGAAGGGTGATCGCCTGGAGATGGTCGTGGACGCCGGGGACACGACACGTACGTACGAGGTGGTGGCGAGGCGGGCGGGCCGCCGGATGGAGACAGCGGTCCGCGGAGGGGTGGTCGAAGTGAGCGAAGTCACCCGCTGAGGGGCCCCGCGTCCTTCAGACGGTGGGGGAGGCTCCGTCGTGCGGACGGCACGGCCCATGTCGACCCGTGTCCTGACTCTGGTCGAGCAACCCGTGCTCAGAGAGGGCGCATCCGAGCAGGCGGCCCGCGTCCCCTCCGGGAAGACCCCGAGACCTAGGACCCCGTCTCCACCCACGGGAGTACACGAGCGACGATCGGTCATCCTCCGGGAGGCCCGGCAATCGGTACGAGGGCATGACGCCCCGGGTCTTGGGCGCACCTAGATTTGAAGTCAAGCGGCGGGTGCAGCACTCGTCCCCCGAGGTCAGGCACCCGCCGCCGCACAGTTCACGCAGTTCCTACAGAAGTTCATACAGACTCGGTCAGGAGAGGAACCATGGCGGACACGGCACCGCGGGCAATGATCCGCACGCAAGGACGGAAGGCCTTCGCCACGTTCGGCGTCCGCCCGTCCGGCACGCGCCACCCCCTGGTGGCGACGGCCATGGTTCTTCCTCTGGCGGCCCTGCTGGTAGTCGTCTTCGGCGGCTGGGAAGCAGTGGTCACACAGGCGTCGTCCGTGGGCGTGATGCTGGGGCGCTGAGCGGCGCCCCAGGCCCGGATGAGCGGTCCGGGCGGGGACATCCGGCCAGGAAACCCCGTGGGGACGGGGGTGCGGCGGACGGCACGAGAAATGCCCGCGCAGCTGGGGAGCTGCGCGGGCACTTCTTTGCGCGGGGCTCCGCCGGTGTCCTTGTGCCGCCCTCGATCACCGGCTTCGCCGAGCTCGTCCTCAAACGCCGGACGGGCTGGATATCCAGCCCGCGTACTCTCACGGGGACGCCGATCGACGCACCCCGGGGGACCTGTGACCGCCACCGCCTTGCTGCCGGCGCTGACCGCCAAGGTCCGCAGCACAGCCCACCGCACCCCGCGCACCTGCGTCTGCGCCCCCGAAGCGGTCCTCGCGGACCGGGACGACGCCACCGTCGTCCGGCACGGGGACACCGTCGCCAAGGCTCACGCCCCCGGCACCGACCCCACGGAGCTCGCGGCCCGCCTGAAGGTAGCCGCCGCCCTGAACGGCACCCTCCTCCCTCCGCTCGACGAGACGGCGATCCCGCTCCACGGCCGTCTGGTCACTCTCTGGGAGGCCGGTACCCCGGTGGACCGCGACGACCCCGACGCCGCTCCCTGGGAAGCAACCGCGACCCTCCTCGCCCGCCTGCACGCCACACCCACGGCCGAGCTCCCCCCTGCGCTCCCGGACATGCGCGGCCCCATGAAGGCCGCCCTGGCGATGACGCGGATGAGGGACGCGGGACCCCACCCCGCGGCCGTCCCCGTCGAGCGCGCCTGGGCCACGCTCCCCGGCTGGGCCCGCGCCGAGGCCCCCGCACCGCTCCCGGGGCTCCTGTGCCACGGCGACCTGCACCTGGGCCAGCTGGTCCGCACATCAGCGGGGCGCTGGCTGCTCATCGACGTCGACGATCTGGGCCTTGGTGACCCGGCCTGGGACCTGGCCCGCCCCGCGGCCTGGTACGCCTGCGGCCTCCTGCCCGCGGACGAGTGGACCCGCTTCCTCACCGCCTACCGCGCGGCACGCGGACCGGCGCTGCCGGCGGACGGCACGGACCCCTGGCCCGCCCTCGACATACCGGCCCGCGCCCTCACCACGCAGACCGCCGCCCTGGCGGTCGCCAAGTCCGTCAGGGAGCGCAGGACCCTGGACGAGATCGAGCAGGCGTTGGTCGACGCCTGTGATCGAATGTCCGCCCTCCCGCCGGAGTTGGCGCCCACCTCCACGAAGTAGGGTGCAACGCACCGAAGCCGGGCAGTCTTCCGGCGAAACAGTCACGACCGGCGAGGAGTTGAGCCGACCATGCAGTGTCCCAAGTGCCATGCACCGATGCACACGTACAACCGCAATGGCGTCCAGATCGAGCAGTGCAGCGGTTGCCGCGGGATATTCCTCGACTATGGCGAGCTCGAGGCCCTGAGCCGGGTCGAGAGTCAGTGGGGCGGCCAGCAGGCCCCGCCTCCGCCGCCCGGCCCGCAGGGATACCCGGCCGCTCCCGCCCCGGCATGGGGTGCTCCGCAGCACGGCGGTCACCACGGCGGCCACGGTGGACACGGCGGGCACTACGGCCACAACCAGCGCCACAAGAGCTTCGGACACATGCTCTTCTCCTCCTGATCCTGACCGGAGGAACGACGAAGCCCCCGGCCATGGGAACGGCCGGGGGCTTCATGCGGATGGTGCGCGATACTGGGATTGAACCAGTGACCTCTTCCGTGTCAGGGAAGCGCTCTCCCGCTGAGCTAATCGCGCGGGTCAACCTGCGTGTGGTGCGTACTGCGTGCGCGATACTGGGATTGAACCAGTGACCTCTTCCGTGTCAGGGAAGCGCTCTCCCGCTGAGCTAATCGCGCGGGGATCCTTGCGGACCTGGACTTCAGTTGTGCTGCGTGCGCGATACTGGGATTGAACCAGTGACCTCTTCCGTGTCAGGGAAGCGCTCTCCCGCTGAGCTAATCGCGCTTGGAGGTGGAGACGGGATTTGAACCCGTGTAGACGGCTTTGCAGGCCGTTGCCTCGCCTCTCGGCCACTCCACCAGGAGTGCGGGGGGTCGGGAAGATCCCCCACTTCCTGCGAGCGGACGACCAGGTTCGAACTGGCGACCTCAACCTTGGCAAGGTTGCGCTCTACCAACTGAGCTACGTCCGCTTGTCTTTCCCGGCCCGCTCACGCGTCCCGGCGACGTGTTGAACTCTAGCGGATTCCTGGGCCAGTACAAAAACGCGTTTGCGCAGCGTGCTGCGCTGTCACCGGCCCGGGGCGCCACCAGGACCCCGGTCATAGACTCGCAGACGTGCACAGCGCTCCTCAGATGTCCTCGCGGCCGCCCTCCGGGGCGGCTCTGCCCATGGCGCGCTTCGGCGGCCTGCTCGCGACCGGCCTCAAGGATGTGACCAGCGATCCCTCGGCTCTCGACTCCCGCGGTTTCTGGGCGGTCTGCGCGAGTTTCGAGGGCGATCTGGTCTGCGCCCGCTTCGACGACGTACGCGAGGAGCCGGTGCCCGCTCCGGCGCCCGGGGCGTGGCAGGGCCCGGCCGCCGGTGACTGGACGTCGTCGCTCGACCGCACCGCGTACGTGGACGGCGTACGACGCGTGCGCGAACACATCGCGGCGGGCGACGTCTATCAGGCGAACCTCTGCCGCGTGCTGTCCGCGCCGGTTCCGGGCGGCGGGGAGGGCGGGGACGGTGGGGATGCCGCGGACATCGACGCCCTGACCGCGCTGCTGGCGCGCGGGAACCCCGCTCCGTACGCCGGGACGATCCGGCTGCCCGGGCACGGCGTCGAGATAGCGACGGCGTCGCCCGAGCTGTTCCTGAGGCGCGAGGGGCGTGTCGTCGAGTCGGGGCCGATCAAGGGCACGGGCCGGACCGAGGCGGATCTCCTCGAGAAGGACTACGCCGAGAACGTCATGATCGTGGATCTCGTCCGCAACGACCTCGGGCGGATATGCGTCACCGGCTCCGTGACCGTCCCCGATCTGTGCGTGGTCGAGAAGCACCCCGGGCTCGTCCACCTCGTCTCCACCGTCCGGGGCGAGCTCCGCCCCGACACCGGCTGGCCCGAACTCCTCGACGCCACCTTCCCGCCCGGCTCCGTCACCGGCGCCCCCAAGTCCAGCGCCCTGCGCATCATCGACGCCCTGGAGACCGCGCACCGCGGTCCGTACTGCGGCGGCATCGGCTGGGTCGACGCCGACCGGGGCACCGGTGAACTGGCCGTCGGTATTCGCACCTTCTGGATCGACCGCGCTCAGGGCGTGCTGCGGTTCGGCACCGGGGCGGGGATCACCTGGGGTTCGGACCCCGAGGGGGAGTGGCGGGAGACCGAACTGAAGGCGGAACGGCTGTTGGCGGTAGCGTCGGGAGCGTACGAAGCGAACGGAGGGACCCCATGGTGAAGATCTGGCTCAATGGCGGCCTGCAGGACCTCGAGACCGCCCGCGTCTCCGTGCTCGACCACGGCCTCACCGTCGGCGACGGAATCTTCGAGACGGTGAAGTCGGTCGAGGGGCGGCCCTTCGCGCTGACCCGGCACCTGGACCGGCTCGCCCGTTCGGCACGCGGCCTCGGCCTGCCCGAGCCGGACCTCGACGAGGTGCGCGCGGCCTGCGCCGCGGTTCTCGACGCCAACCCGATGCCGCTGGGGCGGCTGCGCATCACGTACACCGGAGGTCTCTCACCGCTCGGCTCCGACCGGGGTGATCAGGGGCAGACCCTGGTCGTCGCCATCGGCGAGGCCCAGCGGCGGCCCGACACGACCGCCGTGATCACGGTGCCGTGGGCCCGCAACGAACGCGGCGCCCTGACCGGCCTGAAGACCACGTCGTACGCCGAGAACGTCGTCGCCCTCGCGCGCGCCCACGAACGGAGCGCTTCGGAGGCGCTGTTCGCCAACACGGTGGGCCGGCTGTGCGAAGGCACGGGATCGAACGTCTTTGTCGTGCTCGACGGCGAGATCCACACGCCGCCGGTCGCTTCCGGGTGCCTGGCGGGCATCACGCGCGCGTTGGCCGTCGACTGGACGAACGCGCGCGAGACGGATCTGCCGTTCGACGTCCTCGACCGCGCCGACGAGGTGTTCCTGACCTCGACGCTCCGTGACGTCCAGGCCGTGCACCGGATCGACGGGCGCGAACTGCCGGGCGCACCGGGCCCGGTGACCGCCAAGGCGATGCGGATCTTCGACGAGCGCGCGGCGGACGACCTCGACCCGTGACCGGTTGGGTGACAGACCGCAAGTGCACGTATTCCTGATGACGCTCGAGCCGCAGGGCGGGTAGAACACCACTGATGACCACGACCCTGCGGCCGACCGGGCCGCTTCAGCAGAGCGCTGACGGCGCCAAGTCACGCACGTACGAAGTGCGCGTGAACAGCCGTCCTGTGGGCGGGATAGAACTCGCCACGCACGCCGTGTTCGGGCCACGCGTCGCCGAGATGCGGGACCTGAGCATCGACGAACCCGACCGCAGGCGCGGGCGTGCCACCGTCGCCGTGCTCGCCGCCGAGGAGGTGGTGCGCGGCTGGGACTGCAACCGGATCGAAGTGGCCGTGCCCGCCGAGGCCGCGGCGGCCCACCGCCTCGCCGTCTCCCTCGGCTATGTGGAGCGCAACCGCCAGATGGTCAAGCCCCTGACCGCCGAGCCGCCCGCGCTGCCCGCGGGCGTCGAGGGGCGGGAGATGACCGAGGACGAGTACGAGGTCTGGCTGGCCCGCGAGAAGGAGGACTACGCGCAGACCTGGATCGAGCGCGGGGTCCCGGAGGCGGAGGCGCGGGCCAAGTCCGACGCCGACCACGCCGACCATCTGCCCCAAGGCCTCGCCACCCCCGGCACCAGCCTCAGCGTGCTCACCCACGAGGGCACGAAGGTCGGCACCCTGTGGCTCGCGCTGCGCGACGGCGACGCGTTCGTCTTCGACGTCGAGGTCGACGAGCAGTACCGCGGACTCGGCCACGGCCGTTCCCTGATGCTCCTGGCGGAGACGCAGGCCCGCGCGGTGGGCCTGCGCCGCATCGGCCTCAACGTCTTCGCGGGCAACACCCCGGCCCTGCGCCTGTACGAGTCCCTCGGCTACGAACCGGTCATGTACTACGTCTACAAGCAGCTGCTCTAGAAGACTCCAGGAGCTTCAGGAGGTACTTCAGGAGGCTTAGAGGCTTCAGAAGGTACTAGGAGAGGTGCTGGGAGCCGTCCTGCCCGGAGGCCGCGAGCAGGAGGTCCGTCATCTCCTCGACGCGTTCACGCAGGCCGTCCTGGCTCTTGCCGCCGTCGAGGCGCTCGCCCCCGATGACGTACGTCGGGGTCCCGGTGACGCCGATCGCCTTGCCCTCGGCCTGGTCGGCGTCGACGATCAGGATGTGCCGACCGTCGACGAGGGCGGTGTCGAACTCCTCGGCGTCCAGGCCGAGCGCGCGTGCGGTCTCGATGAGGAAGGGCTCGCCCTTGCGGTCGAGCTCCTCGACGTTGGCGAGCACGGCCTCGACGTACGGCCAGCCCTGTCCCTGCTCGAAGGCCTCCTCGGCGGCCTGGGCGGCGGCGAAGGCGTGCTTGTGCTTCTCGAGGGGGAAGTGCCGCAGGCGCAGGTCGACGCGGTCGCCGTAGTGCTCACGGAGCGCGCGTACGTCGTCGAGGGCGGTCCGGCAGTCCGGGCACTGAAGCTCGCACCAGATGTCGATGACGAGGGGACCGTTGGGGCTGGTGGGGGCCGCGGGGACAGAGTCGCTCATGGGGCACAGTCTTCCAGCCCGAGAGCGCCCTCCCAACCCGGGCCGCGGCGGCGACCGGAACCTGCGGAGGAGGCGTGACCCTGATATGTCCCTGAAGTCCGCTCGGGGCGTGGCCTGTGAGGGCCCACCCGGTGCAGGATGGAGGGGAAGACAGTGTTCACGCCACCGTCTGCGCCCGCACGCCGCACGCCTGGAGGATCCGGATGATTGCCGAGACCGTCTGTTCCGCCGTATCCGCGGCCGGCCTCGGCATTGCCGCGATCACGGCCTACCGCAAGCGTTTCCTCGCGGCGACGCGCCTCGCCGCCTATTCCCTGGTCCCGGTCGGCCTGGTGATGACCGGCGTCGTCGGATGGCTGGCCGACACCGCCTTCAGCATGAAGGCCTGGGTGGGCTTCGGCGTCCTCGGCGTCGCCTGGCTGCTCTTCATGACCACCCGTGCCGTGGAGCGCCGATCCGGCGGCACCCGCAAGGAGCGCAAGGCCGCGAAGGCGGCCCAGCGCGAGGCGGTGGCCCCCGCGGCGTCCGCGCCGTCCCTCGGCCAGGGCGCCCGCCCGGCCGCCCAGGCCGCGGACCGCCCGAAGGCGGCGGCCGCGCCCAAGGAGGACTTCAGCGACATCGAGGCGATCCTGAAGAAGCACGGCATCTGACGTCAACAACCGTCCGCGTCCGACGGGCAGGAGAGTCCCTCGTTCGTGTGGACGGCGGTGCCGCCGAGTCCGGCGGGGTGCGTCGCTGACGAGCCATGAACGGGACATGCGGTATTCGGACTTGTGCAGGTGGCGCAATGCGGCGAACTCCCGCGGTTTCCTGACGTGTTGGTAACCGGCACCCCCGGGACTGCGTCATCATCGCCGCGAGATGCAGGACACCGCACAGGGCGATGCCGCCCCGCCGAACGATGAGCGAGCCGCGACAGAAGAGCCCAAGGGTTGTCTGTTCGCGCTCTCCCAGCCACCCCTGATGATCTTCCTGGCGGTGATCGGTGTCCTGATCCTGATGGGGTCGTTGCACGATCTGCTGGGGCTCTAGGGGCCGCCGCGGCTACGGGCTCAGCGTGCCGCTTCCTTGCGCCGGGCCCGGTAGGCGGCGACGTGCAGCCGGTTTCCGCAGGTGCGGCTGTCGCAGTAGCGGCGCGAGCGGTTGCGGGAGAGGTCGACGAAAGCGTGCCGGCAGTCCGGCGCCTCGCAGCGCCGCAGCCGCTCCTGCTCACCGGCGACCACGAAGAACGCGAGCGCCATCCCGCAGTCCGCCGCGAGGTGGTCGGCGATGGAGGCCCCGGGCGCGAAGTAGTGCACGTGCCAGTCGTAACCGTCGTGGTCGGTGAGCCGGGGGGTGGTGCCCGCCTCCGCGATCAGTTCGTTGATCACCGCCGCCGCGGCCTGCGGCTCCGGCGCCGCGAAGACTTCGTGGAAGCGGCCGCGGATGTGCCGGACGCCGGCGAGGTCACGCTCCGAGAGCACGCCTACGTCACTTATGTCGTGGCTTCGTACGAATTCGGCGAGGGCTGCCACGTCCGCGAGACCGTCCGTCTCCGCGCTCGCGCCGCCCTCGGTGTCCGGTGCGGTGTTCACCAGATCGACCACCGCGTCGAGTGCGCATCGGGTGTCGTGGGTGATCAGCACGATTTGCTCCCTGGCCTGGGGGTAGTGGGATCTCCCCCGCTCATTGAGAGCTTGGAAGGGTGCCCGCCGATGCAGGCCGATGCTAGCGGCTTCACGACACGACACACCGGCGGGGGGGGGGGGGGGGGGGGGGGGGGGGGGGGGGGGGGGGGGGGGGGGGGGGGGGGTGGGGGTGGGGGGGGGGGGGTGGGAGACGGAGA